>CAZKHT010000123.1:0-8844 GCA_964552595.1 uncultured Burkholderiales bacterium | reverse complement strand
TGATTTTCATTCGGCGACGAATTTAGCCGGCACCTTGACTTCGTTTCAAACCCTGACTTATCAAAACGCCCATAGCAATTTCAACGCAGCGATTAAATTACTCGATTCCTTCGGCGATACCCGGGTGCTGTCCAGCCCGAAATTACTGGTGCTGAATAATCAAACGTCCATGCTCAAAGTCGTGGACAACCTGGTGTATTTTTCGGTGCAAGTAACGCCGGGATCGACTACCGGCACGACGATAACCCCAGCCACTTATTCCACCACGGCAAACACAGTGCCGGTCGGCGTCATCATGGCGGTCACGCCGCAAATTAATAGTAGCGGTCGTGTCACCTTGGTGGTGCGTCCGACCATCTCACGGCAAAACGGCCAGGCCAGCGACCCCAACCCCGATCTCGCGCGAGCGGGCATCACGAATCTGGTGCCTATTATTCAAGTGCGCGAAATGGAATCGGTACTGCAAGTCACCAGTGGTGAGACTGTGGTGCTGGGCGGGCTGATGCAAGACGATGTCGCTAAAAATCGCGACGGTATTCCCGGCCTCACCGGCAATGTGTTCACCAATATCTTGGCCGGGACCCGGGACAAAAACGCCACCCAAACTGAGCTGGTGATTTTTTTGCGGACCACGGTGATTACCAATCCCAGTTTATCCAGCGACGAATTGTCGTTCTATAAACGTTATCTGCCTAAGCCTTACGGCGCGCCATGAGTTTGCTGTTAAAGGCGTTGAAACACGCCGAGCGCGGCAGTGATCTCACGCTGGAACCCATGGATACCACCAGCACAAAATCCGGCGCGCCCCCGACGGCACAAGCTGCGGCGGATTTGATGTTTGCCAAACAAGCGGCGGCGGAAAGACGGCGCTTAACGATTTTGCTCATCAGCCTAGGCCTGGTCGTCGTGGGTTTGGCCTCGTATTTCTATCTGGCCATTTATATGCCGTGGATTTTTATGCCGCGCCCGATTAGCGCCGTTGCATCGGCTCCGGTGCCAACCCCGGTAGTTGCGACGGCGCCCGTACCTACACCGCCAGCGCCGCTAGTGCCGTCGGCGCCGCCTAGTCCCGTTGAACCCACGAGCACACCGTCCGCCACCCAGCAAGCAAGAAATCCTCCTAAAATCACGCCTACGCAAACACCGCCGCTTGAACCCCGCGCCTCGGCACCACTACAACCGGGCGCGATAAGTCGCGCGATACCTAGATCGCAAACCTCGATAACGCCCCTACGCGATGAAGTGAGAACTAGAAGCGCTGCGCCGATTCCGCAAAGCGAAATCCCGGCCAGTGACGCTGGCGTGCGTATCGCTGCAGGCAATCTCAGCAGCAATACCGGTGTGGTGAACGCTTATCAATTGCTACAGGCGGGCCAACTAGAAGATGCGCGCCGCGCCTATGAAAAACAGGCGGCAGTGGAACCGCGCAATCCGGATATTCTCTTGGGTCTGGCTTTGATTGCGCAACGCCAGGGTCGCAACGATGACGCAGTGCAATTGTATTTACGAGCCCTGGACGTCGATCCAAAAAACAGTTTTGCGCAGTCCAGTTTAACCACCATGGTGGCGCGCGCCGATCCCGTGGCGGCGGAAGCGAAATTTAAAACCTTGATCGCGCAGCAGCCCGCCGCGTATTTATATTTTGGTTTAGGCAATGTGTATGCGGCGCAAGGTAAATGGACCGAGGCACAACAAGCTTATTTCGATGCGCAACGTTTAGCGCCCGAGGTCGCCGACTATGCCTACAATTTAGCGATCAGCCTAGAACACATTCACCAGCCCCGCCCCGCACTGGATTATTATGCGCGGGCTTTAACGCTCGCCCGGGCGAAGGGCAGCGCCAATTTTGATGTCCTTGAAACCAAAGCGCGCATGCAGCGTTTAAACAACGCGCTTCCTCCCGCTACCGCGAAATAAGCGCGCGTACCCTTACATGGCGGACCAAAGAAACAAATTACGGCTAGGCGACTTGCTGTTGCAGCAAGGTTTGATTACCCAAGATCAGCTGCGCATCGCTTTGATCGAGCAAGAGCAAAGCACCTTGCCCCTGGGCCAGCAATTGGTCTTACTCGGCTTTGTGACCGAGGCCATGATACGCGACATCGTCGCGCATACCATAGGTCAGGAAAGTGTGGACCTGGGCAGCGTGGCCGCCGACGTGGAAGCCATGCGCTTAGTGCCGGAAGATTTCGCGCGCAAGCATAATTTACTGCCCATCGCCTTTGACCCCGACAAACAAATGCTCATGGTGGCCATGTCGGATATGTTCAATGTGGTTGCCTTGGATCAATTGCGCGCCATGGTCAGCGCGCCGGTGGAAATAAAAACCGTGCTCGCCGGATTGGCGCAGCTGCAAGAATATATAGACCGGTTTTACGGCTATGAGTTATCGGTCGATGGTATTTTGCGCGAAATCGAGACCGGCGAGATCGATTACCAAAGCCTGCAAACGCCCGGCGGTGAAACTGAATACACTCAGCCGGTGGTGCGCTTAGTCAATTCGCTCTTAGTCGATGCAGTGAAACACGGCGCCTCGGATATCCACTTCGAACCGGAGTTCGCTTTTTTACGCATACGCTATCGCGTCGATGGTGTACTGGAACAAGTGCGCAGCCTGCACAAAACCTATTGGCCTAGCATCGCCGTGCGGCTCAAGGTGATGAGCGGGATTAATATCGCCGAAACCCGGGCGGCCCAAGACGGCCGGTTTTCTTTGAATCTTTCCGGACGGCCCATCGATTTCCGTGTCTCTACCCAGCCCACGGTGTATGGCGAAAATATCGTGCTGCGTATTTTGGATCGCGAGCGCTCCATTATTCCCTTGGAGCGCATGGATTTGGCACGAGATACCTTGGCCACCTTGCGCCTGATGATGGCACGGCCGGAAGGCATACTCATCGTCACCGGTCCCACCGGTTCCGGTAAAACCACCACGCTGTATTCCTTATTGACGCATCTCAATAATGAAACCGTGAACATCATGACCTTGGAAGATCCGGTGGAATATCCGGTGACCTTGATGCGCCAAACCTCGGTCAATGAAACCGTGAAAATGGATTTCGGTAATGGCATACGCTCTATCATGCGCCAAGACCCGGATGTGATTTTAGTCGGCGAAGTGCGCGATAAAGATACCGCGGAAATGGCTTTCCGCGCTGCCATGACCGGGCACCAGGTGTTCACGACTTTGCATACCAATTCCGCTTTGGGGACTTTCCCACGGCTGCTGGACATCGGCATTTCGCCCGAGATCATGGCGGGCAATATCATAGGCGTCATCGCCCAGCGCTTGGTCCGTGTGCTCTGCCCACACTGCAAAGATGCCTACACGCCCAGCGCGGATGAGGTGCAATTATTGGGTCAGGCGGTGGGTGAGGCGGTGATTTATCGGCCTGTGGGCTGCAAGCTTTGTCATCGTAAAGGATATCGTGGCCGCATGGCGCTGATGGAGTTGTTGTACATGGATAACGAGCTCGACGAATTGGTGGCGCGGCGCGCCACCGTGCGCGAGTTGCGTGAATCCGCTTTGGCCAAAGGCTTCACGACTTTGGCGGAAGCCGGCGTGCGCCGCGTGCTGGAAGGACGAACCAGCATCGCCGAAGTGGCAAGAGTGGTCGATCTCACGGGCCGGCTGCGCTAAACAACCATGGCCGCTTTTCGCTATTTTGCCGTAGACCGCAATGGACGGCATGTGCGTGGCCGCATGGAAGCCGCCAATGATAACGATCTAGAGCAGCGGTTGCGGCGCATGGGGCTGGATTTAGTCACCAGCCGGGTAAAATCCAAATCCGAACCCTTCTCGTTTAAGCAACGCATTTCGCGTGAAGACTTAATCAATTTTTGTTTTCATCTGGAGCAAATTTCGCGCAGTGGTATTCCGGTTTTGGAAGGCTTGGCCGATTTACGCGACAGCACGGATAACCGGCGTTTTCGCGGCATTATTTCTTCCATGCATGAAGACATGGAAGGCGGCAAATTGTTGTCGCAAGCCCTGGCCCAGCATCCTGCGGTATTTGATCGCTTGTTTGTCAGCTTGATCCGCACCGGTGAACAAACCGGGAATATGACCGAAGTCCTACATGATCTCGCCGCTACCTTGAAATGGCAGGATGAGTTGGTCTCGAAAACCAAGCTCTTGCTGTTTTATCCCATACTGGTGATCTTAGTGGTCGTGCCGGTGATCTTTTTTCTGATGCTCTATCTCGTGCCTAAGCTCGTGACATTTTTGACGAGCATGAACCAAGCGCTGCCTTTGCAGACCCGCATACTCATACGCGTCTCGGATATATTCGTCAGTTACTGGCCGTTTTTATTGGGCGTGCCTTTATTGCTGTTGATCGTCGCCGTGAGTTTGGTGCGCAGCAATGACAATGCGCGTTTTTACTGGGATTATTGGAAATTAAATGTGCCCCTGCTGGGTCCCGTATTGCAGCAAATTTTGCTCGCGCGTTTCGCGAATTATTTTGCGCTGCTGTATCGATCGGGCATCACCATACTCGACGCCTTAGCTTCCTGCGAAGGCGTGGTGGCAAATCGCTATGTCGCCGATGGCTTGCGGCGCGCGGCGCAGCAAATCAATGCCGGTGATAGCTTGACCGATAGCCTGCGCAATCTAGGTTTATTTCCGTCCTTGGTGGTGCGCATGATACGCATAGGCGAGAGCACGGGCGCGCTGGATGATGCGCTACTGGAAGTGAATTATTTCTACCAGCGCAGCGTGGGCTATTGGATAGAGCGCGCCTTGAAATTGTTTCCGGCGGTTTTGACGATCTTGCTCGGCAGCTTGCTCGCCTTCATTATTTTCTCGGTATTTTTTCCGCTTTACGATATGTTGGGAAAGATCAACTTTTAGCTCTTATGGCCAAAAAATTACTCGTCAGCCTATCTAGCCGCAGCGCCAGCTTCGCCTTATTCACCAGAGGCGAGCTGAGCCAGCTTGCGACTTATGATAATGATGAGCGCGCTTACGGAGCGTTTGGGGTGTTATTGCAGCAGCATCCCGATACGCCGGTCTACCTGATGGTAGATACGGTAGAAGAAGAATATCGCGCCGAGACCTTTCCGCATGTGCGCGGTGGCGCGCGCAAGGAAATGCTCAAGCGCAAATTGAATCAGTTGCTGCGCACCGCGCCGTATCGCGCGACCTGGCTGCATGGCAGGGAGAAGAGCAGCGCGCGACGCGATGATATGTATTTATTTCTCGCGCTGAATTCTGGTGACTTGTTGCGACCGTATTTGGAGTTGCTGCAAGTTCAGCACGCACCGCTGGCCGGCATTTATTTGCTACCCGTGGTCACGCAAGCCCTGGCCACTCGTTTGCCTTGTCCCACGCCAGGTGCCTTAATTGTCTCGCGCCAGCAAAGCGGTTTGCGTCAAAGTTTCTTTTTGAATGGGCGTTTGCGGATTAGCCGGTTGACGCCTTTCGATGCTTTCGAGGACAGTCCCTCTTTGGATTTTTACGCGGCGGAAATCGAAAAGAGCCGCTTGTTTTTATACAACAGCCGCCAACTCCCGCGCGACGCGCGCTTGACGACGCAAATCTTAGATTGCGACAACAGCTTAAGCGATTTGCCGCAGCGCTTGCTTGCGGACACCAGCGTGAGCTACCAGCGTTTGGCGTTAAAAGATATTTGCGCTGCCCTGAGTTTGACCCCCTCGCAATTGCGTCCAGACGCGGAAGCGCTGCATCTTTATTTGCTGGGTAAATACCCGCCGCCGGCCAGTTTGGCGGCGCCGCGTTTGACCAGTGAATTTACCGCGCATCAAGCGCGCTTAGGCTTGTATTTTGCCAGTGCTGGTTTGGCGCTGCTGGCTTTCGCCGGTAGCGCATACAATTTTTATCGCGTGCACGCTAATCAAGATGAGATGCGCCGCATCAGCGCCGAGACCGCGCGCTATAACGCGCTCTATCAAACCGCCGCGAAACAGTTTCCGGCGACACCGGTTTCCGCGGAAAATTTGCGTAAAGCGGTGGAAGTCAGTCGGCAATTGCAACATTATGGACGCAGTCCGGAAACCTTCATGGTGAGCATCGCCCAGGCTTTGCAAAGCTTTCCGCAAATCAATTTACAAAAATTAGAGTGGCGCTATGCGGTGACCAGTGGCACTGCGGGCCAGACCGCCGACACCGAACCGGCGAAGTGGCGCCAACGCGGTGAACTAGAGGCCGAGATCCATCCTTTTCAAGGCGATTATCGTAGCGCCTTGGCCTTGATCGAGCGCTTCGCCGATGCCTTGCGCGCGCAAGGCCATATCGCGCGCGTTAGCATTTCTAAATTGCCGGTGAATTTGGATCCCGCCAGTACGCTCAGTGGCAGCACCCAGGAAAATATGGACGCGAAACCAGGTGCCGCGCAATTTAAATTAAGCGTGGAAATGAAGGCCGAGACATGAAACTCGCCGATATACAGTGGCGTATTCTGCGCGCGCCTTTGCTGGTGTTGGCGTTGACTGTGTTGTTTGCGGGCGGCAGTTGGTATTGGACTTATCGCTGGTCGGCGGAGGTGCGCACGCAATTGGAACGCGAACAAGCCGCGTTAGTTGCCGCGCGCGGGAAGTCCACCCAAGCCGACCAAGAAAAATTATTGATTGATCGCTACCGCGACGCCTACGAAATCTTACGCCGCAGCGGCACGGTCGGCCCCGAACAACGCGTGAATTGGTTGGACGCGCTGCGCGCGGCAAATCGCACCGCCCGCACCTTAGGCGTGGATTATCAAATCAATCAGCAAGGGCCTTCGCCGATCAAGATCGATACCGGCAGCTATCGTTTAGTGCAAACCAGCATGAAGCTCAATATCAAGCTATTACAAGAAGAAGATTTGCTCGCTTTCTTTCGCGCGCTCGACGAGCAACACGCGGGGCTATACTTATTGCAGGAGTGCAGACTCAATCGCGTGGTGGCAGGCGCTTTCAGTGTGCGCTTCGAGCCTAAGCTGAATGCAGAGTGCGAATTGGTCTGGTTATCTTTGCTGGACCCAGCGCTGGAAAGTAAAAAGCCATGAAGAAAATATTGATAGCCGCAATCTTGCTCTTACCGCTCTCGCTAGCCCATGCGGAGGCCTTGGGGCGCTTATTTTTTTCGCCGGAACAAAGAGCGATGCTGGATCTGGCGCGTGATCGCGCACCTACGAAAAATGGCGTGGAAGAAGTGCAAGCGGCGGCTCCCAGTGAAATCACCCTGAATGGCATGGTCACGCGTAGCGACGGAAAAGCCAGCTTGTGGGTAAATGGCAGGCTAGAACAGGGCTTAAATTACCGAGGCACGCCGGAGCGCAATCAAGTTCAACTAAAAATGCCTACAGGCGGGGTTAAATTAAAAGTCGGGCAAACTTATGATCCGGCCAACGATAGGGTGGAAGAAAGCTATAAGCGTTCGCACCCTCCTGCAACCCCCAGCCCTAAGCCTGCGCCCGCGAAACCCGCGCCACACCCCAACCCGAATACGCGGGAGGACAACCTCGATGTTGATACAGCGCCGCCGCAATAGCGGCCCACGCCCGCAGTATGGCGCGGCGATGATCATCATGATGCTGATCATCGTGCTCGGTTTGATCGGCTTGTTCACCTATCGCTTAGACCGAAAAGCCCCAGAACAAAAAGCGGATAGGCAAACGGCGCTGGCCTTAGCGCAGGCGAAGGAGGCGCTATTGGGCAATGCAGCGGCGAACGCTGACCCGGGGACTTTGCCCTGCCCAAGTATGGACGGTAAAAAGGGGCGGGCAAACACAGTGACTGTGGGGGGAGTACATGGCATTAGATGCGGTAGCACGACAATTAAAAGTAATTTTGGTTGGCTACCTTGGTACACCTTACATTTGGGAGACTTACGAGAAGGCAGTAAAAATCTGCTTTGGTACATGCTCGGCAGTGGATATGTTGATAAAGGGAGTTATTCACCTCCACCGCGACCTACAAGCCCCCTAACCGTTACCGTCATTACAGTAGATATAAATCCAAGCGATTTTAGCGAAACAGTACTTTCCAGTGTAACTTATACAGATATTGCTGCAGTGGTGTTAGCTCCGGGAGCGCCGCTTCAAGGCCAAAATCGTTCCGGAACAGCGGAAACCGATTCTAGTTATTTTCCCCAATATTTCGAAGGCGCTGTGGACTCAGCGGCAGACACAATAACTATAAAAGTAGAAAAACAGCATAATTACGCGAAAATCAAATACAACGATCAGTTCGTATTAATCGCTGGAAAAGAAGTGTTAGATCGAAGCACTCCCCTTGTAAGTCAGTCTGTCGCCGTAGAATTGGAAAATTACTACAAAACCTCGGGCGCATTTCCTTCTTCGTCATCCTGGATTCCTTCTAGTTCAGATTGGGTTGGAAATGGAAAATTTGTTCCTTGGATCACTCCTGTGGGCGCTGTTATGCCCATAACGTACACCAACACCTCGTCTGATCCCACAAAATGCAATGGTTCGTGTGTAGCTAGCGCTGATATTCAGTTTGATGTTTGTGCATCCGTTTACGCGGTCCAGGAAAATTCTCCGCCGGTGGCTTTCAAAATTTCTCGTTCCAGCCATTGCTAAGATGAAAGGCGTTTATTAGTTATAAAGTACTAGACAACCGTAGTTATTCTGTTAAACTGATTATGCAAGTGTGATGCTTGTTTCTGTTCAACTAGCGCTTAGGCCCCGACTCCCCTCGGGGCCTTTTTTTTCCAATCCGCTCAAAGGTTTATTCAGATTTTTTGCGTCTGGCCGTTAAACCGGGAATAGCCCGGGTGCTTATGTATTACACTTACAAAATTAAGAGCGTGCGCTTACATTCAACCAGTAACTTACACACCAATGGGCACTTTTAAATTGAGTGGATAACATCGAGCCTAATCGG
>CAZKHT010000122.1:0-8892 GCA_964552595.1 uncultured Burkholderiales bacterium | reverse complement strand
AAATACCCCGCCCATGATGGCGAAGCCACCGGGCAGTACAGGGCCACGCTCGGCCGACAGGCCGGGTAAGTTTAGATTTTTAATCTCACCTGCTTTGAGCATCGCCGCGCGTAGTCTTTCCAAGCCCTCCGCGCTTATGCCCGATTCGCTCCAGCCATTTTGTTCCAATATATCCGCCAGAGCGCGCGCCGTGCCGGAAGAGCCCACTGCTTGTTCCCAATGGCCGGCGCTGAATTCAGCAGTAATCGCTTGCACTTCGGCGCGAGCCGCCAGTTCCGCGCGTTGCAAAATGCCTCGGCTAAGTTTCCCATCGGCAAAAAAACGCTGACTGTAACTTACACAGCCCATGTACAGACTTTCCATTTGATGCGGTTCGAAGCCAGCTCCCACGATAAATTCGGTAGAGCCGCCACCGATGTCCACGACCAAGCGTGGCGCGGCGGAGAGCGGCAATTCGTGCGCCACGCCCAGGTAAATCAAGCGGGCTTCTTCCCGCCCCGCGATGACTTCTATCGGGAAACCCAGAGCGGCTTGCGCCGCCTCTAAAAATACGTCGATGTTTTTCGCGACACGAAAGGTATTGGTGCCGACCGCACGCACGGCGTCCGCCGGCAAATCCCGGAGCAATTCGTTGAACCGTTTCAGACAAGCCAGTGCACGCGCTTGAGCGGCGGCATCGAGTTGCTTATCGCCGTCCAAGCCCGAGGCCAGGCGCACATTTTCTTTGAGGGAATCCAGCGGATAAATTTGGTCGTCTATCACCCGCGCGCGCTGTAGGCGAAAGCTATTGGAACCCAGATCAACGGCGGCAATTATTTTTTGCTCAGCCATATTCATTTACTCGGGAATATACAAGGCGCGATTCACCGATAGTAATCAGTGAACTCGGAGTGTAAACCAAACACGATGGATTTAGCGCAGTACTTCTCTTTCCATTTCTTCCACGCTGGTGTGGCGCACATCTTTGCCCTTCACCATGTACACCACATACTCAGACATATTTTTGGCGTGGTCACCTATGCGCTCTATGGCCTTCGCCGCAAAAATAATTTCTATGAACATCGAAATCGTGCGCGGATCTTCCATCATATAAGTAACCAAGTGGCGCAGTACCAAGCGGTATTCTTCGTCCACCGATTCATCCAGGCGGGCGATTTGCGTGGCATTGCTCACCTCTAAACGCGCGAAGCCGTCCAGTGCCTTGCGCAACATATCCAAGACGATAATCGTCATGTGTTTAATTTCGGTGAAGCGCGGCGAGACGATGCGATCCGCTTCGTACACCAATTTGGCCATGCGCGCGACCTTGGTGGCTTCGTCGCCTATGCGCTCCAGATCGGTAATGGTTTTAATCACCGTCAAGAGCATGCGCAAATCACTGGCGGTGGGCTGACGCCGGGCGATGATCATGCTGCAATCTTCGTCCAGGCCGACTTCTAAAGCGTTCACCCTGTGGTCATTGGCCATCACGGTATTCGCCAATTCGACATTACCCGAGGCCAGCGCCTCCACGGCGTTGATGATTTGCTCTTCCACCAGGCCGCCCATTTGCAGCACGCGGGCGCGCACCGCTTCGAGTTCTTGGTCAAATTGCTTAGAAGTATGTTCAGGCATAGGTGTCTCCAGCCAAAGCGGTGCAGGGTATTACGTTTATATGACGTCGCTGTGACGTTTCTGGGGCCGCGCTAGTGTGCGCGCAACACAGTCGTGCCTTGGGGTGTGCCCATTACAAATAAATCCGCCGGGCGGCGCGCAAATAAACCATTGGTCACCACGCCGGTAATTTGATTCAGCGCGGTCTCTAACTCTACGGGGTTCATGATATCCAAGTTATGCACATCTAGAATGACATTCCCGTTATCGGTGGTAAATCCTTCGCGCAGCTTGGGCTGCCCGCCTAGGCGCACCAGCTCGCGTGCGACATAACTACGCGCCATGGGGATGACCTCCACCGGCAGGGGAAATTTACCTAAACGTCCAACCAACTTGGTTTCATCGCCTATGCAAACGAATTTACGGCTAGCCGCCGCCACGATTTTTTCGCGGGTGAGCGCGCCGCCGCCGCCTTTAATCATATGCATATGCTGGGTGATCTCATCCGCGCCATCGACGTACACGGGTAACTCGCCCACGCTATTTAAATCCAGAACGGCGATGCCGTGACTTTTTAAACGCTGAGCGGTGGCTTCACTGCTCGCGACCGCGCCGTCTAGTTTATGCTTAATCGCGGCCAGTGCATCGATAAAAAAGTTAGCGGTGGAACCCGTGCCCACGCCGATAATGCCGTCCTCTACAAATTCAATCGCGGCCAGCGCAGTGGCCTTCTTCATTTCATCTTGCGTCATAAGATTCTCGTGGCGTTTCAACGGCGAAAGCCGCAAGGATAGCGCCTAAGGCGGATTTTCTCAATTAGAATAGGGGTTTTAGCTCATTTCAAACCCATGCCCACGCCCGATTACATCAAAAAAATTCTCACCAGCCGCGTTTACGACGTCGCCGTGGAGAGCCCTCTGGAACATGCGCCCATACTCTCGCGGCGTTTAGGCAACAGCTTGCTACTCAAGCGCGAAGATATGCAAAGCGTGTTTTCTTTCAAGCTACGCGGCGCCTATAACAAGATGGCGCAGCTTGACGGGAGCGCGCGAGCGCGCGGCGTGATCGCGGCCTCGGCGGGGAATCATGCGCAAGGGGTGGCTTTAGCGGCACAGCGTTTGGGCTGCGTCGCCACCATCGTGATGCCGGCAACCACACCGCAAATCAAAGTGCTCGCGGTCAAAAGTCGTGGCGCAAAAGTAGTGTTACACGGCGACTCCTACGATGAAGCCTACGCCCACGCACGCGGCCTGGAAAAAAAACACAAACTGGTATTCGTGCATCCCTACGACGATCCCGATGTGATCGCCGGACAAGGTACGGTAGGCATGGAAATTCTGCGGCAATGGAGCAAACCCCTGCATGCCATTTTTGTGCCCGTGGGCGGCGGCGGCTTGATTTCAGGCATCGCCGTCTATGTCAAAACCCTGCGCCCGGAGATCAAAATCATAGGTGTGGAACCTTGCGACGCCGATGCGATGTATCAATCGCTGAAGAAAAAATCACGCGTCGTCTTGCCGCAAGTAGGTCTTTTCGCGGACGGGGTAGCGGTGAAACAAGTTGGCGAGGAAACCTTTCGTTTATGTCGCAAATACGTGGATGAAATCATGCGCGTGGACACGGATGAAATCTGCGCGGCGATCAAGGACGTATTCAACGATACCCGGTCTATTCTGGAACCAGCTGGCGCCTTAAGTATTGCGGGTGCCAAAGCCTATGCCGCCGCGCACAAGCTTGAAGACAAAAACTTGGTGGCCATCGCCAGCGGCGCCAATATGAATTTCGACCGCCTACGCCACGTGTCGGAACGGGCGGAGTTGGGCGAGCAACGCGAAGGCATACTTGCGGTGACCATACCCGAGAGCCCGGGGAGTTTTAAAAAATTCTGCGCGCTCCTGGGGCCGCGCAATATTACCGAATTTAATTATCGCTACGCCGATCCCAAGGCGGCGCATGTGTTCGCGGGCATCGAAATTCAAGATAGAAATGATATTGCGGTATTACTGAAGGCCTTGAAACGCGCAGGCATTACCGCTTTGGATTTAACCGATAACGAAATGGCGAAACTGCATGTGCGGCATCTAGTGGGCGGGCGCGCGCCTTTGGCGCAGAATGAATTGCTGTATCGTTTTGAATTTCCGGAGCGCCCCGGCGCCTTGATGAAGTTTCTCACCAGTATGAGCCGGGGTTGGAATATCAGCCTATTTCACTACCGCAACCATGGCACCGATTATGGCCGGGTCTTAGTGGGAATACAGGTGCCGCCCCAAGACAAAGCTGCGTTCAAAGCTTTTCTCGACAAACTCGGTTATGCCTATTGGGATGAAAGCGACAACCCTGCTTACACTTTGTTCTTAGGTTAAGCAGATATGGAGGTGCCGCGCCTCGCCGCGATAGATCACCTGGTACTCACGGTTGCGGACGTGGATAAAAGCTCAGACTTTTATGCCCAAGCGTTGGGCGCCACGCCCATTATATTTGGCGAAAATCGACGCGCACTGCAAATCGGCGTACAGAAAATCAATTTGCATCCTCTGTGCTCTCCCTATCCCCCCGTAGCGCGCCGCCCTCAGGCCGGCAGTGCGGATATCTGTTTTCTGTCCGACACTCCGCTGGCGCAATGGCAGGCTCATTTAAAAAAGTGTGGCGTGGAAATCATCTTAGGACCGGTAGCCCGCACCGGCGCAACAGGGCCGCTGATTTCGATTTATTTGTATGATCCCGACGGAAATCTGATCGAGATTTCCAATCAAAGCCCGGGCTGAAAATCAGCGTTACACTAGCGCGCCGTGGTTCTCACCTGACGTATCCATACCGTTTTGGTATTCACAAATTCGTGTATGCCATGGTGCGATAGCTCGCGGCCGTAGCCTGAGGCTTTAATTCCGCCGAAGGGCAAGCGCGCATCCGATTTCACAATGCCGTTAATAAAAGTACTGCCGGCTTGGATTTGGGTTGCGAGATATTCGGCACGGGCCACATCTTTACTCCACACGGAAGAACCCAGGCCAAAGCGCGTAGCATTGGCGATCCGGATTGCGTCTTCTTCGTCGGCTGCGCGGATCACGATCGCCACCGGCCCGAACAATTCCTCGTGATAGGCCCGCGTCTTGGGCGTCACTTGATCCAAAATCGAGGGCTGATAAAAAAACCCATCGCGCGGCGCCGGCTGGCAGCCGGTAACCGCGACCGCACCCTGCGCGATAGAGTCGGTGACTTGCTGGTGCAAGGATTCGCGCAAATCCAAGCGCGCCATGGGTCCGATATCCGTGGTGTCTTGCAGAGGATCGCCCAGCTTTAAGGCTTCGACCGCTTTTTTAAATGCTTGTAAAAAAGTTTCGGCGATTTGCGGCACGACGATAAAACGCTTCGCCGCAATACACGATTGCCCGCAATTCAAAAAGCGCGACGCCACCGCCATATTCGCGGTGAATTCAATATCGGCGTCGTGCAAAACAATAAAAGGATCGGACCCGCCTAATTCCAGTACACTTTTCTTAAGATGCTGCCCGGCGGTCGCCGCCACCTTGCGTCCCGCCATTTCCGAACCGGTTAGCGTCACCGCTTGCACATGCGGGCTGGCAATGGCATCCGCGACTTGATCGGCTTCTATCATAAGCGTCGTGAACAAACCCTGGGGCAAACCGCTCTGACGAAAAATTTCGGCTAGTGCCAGCGCACATTGCGGTACGTTGGAGGCATGCTTTAATACGACGGCGTTGCCCGCCATCAAAGCTGGCGCGGCGGCACGAAATACTTGCCAGAATGGAAAATTCCAGGGCATGACCGCCAGTACGACACCCAGAGGATAATACGCGACATAACTTTTCCCTGCGTCTGAGCTTATGGCCTCGGGCGCTAAAAATGTTTCGGCATGCTGAGCATAAAAATCGCAAGCACTGGCGCATTTTTCGATTTCGCTGCGCGATTCGCGTAGTAATTTTCCCATTTCATGCGTAATCAGTTCCGCATATCTATCGCGCTGCACACGCAAATGAATCGCGACTTCGCGCAGAATTTCCATGCGCTGCGCGAAAGAAGTGTGCGCCCAGCGTTGCTGGGCCGCATGCGCTTCTTCCAAGGATGATGCGAGTGTGGCGGCATCCCAACTTGTATACGCTTCTATGATTTTGTTCGTCGTGGGATTGAAACTGACATACGGCATGGTGTGTTATCCTTAAGCTGGCGCAAAACCGCGCCGCAGGCCTTAATATAGCAGGTATGGCTAAATTCAATCAGGGCCGCGGATCGCACCGCGGATTACGTTTTATTGGTGGTGTAATGGTGATGTGGGCTTGCCTCTGCGGCAGCGTCCACGCCAATGCCGATAGTGATTTTCTCGCCGCGCGCGACGCCTATATCGCGCGCAACGCGCCGCGCCTCGATCAATACGCACGCAAACTCCAGAATTATGTCCTCGCCCCATGGGTGCAGTACTGGCAATTGTCCTTGGCGATAGAGACCGCCGACGCCGCCACACTGCAAAGTTTTTTAGATCGTTATCCCGATAGTTATCTCGGCGATAAATTGCGCGGCGAATGGTTAAAGACGCTGGGCAAACAAGAAGACTGGGAGCCATTTCAAGCGCTGTATCCGCGCCTAGTCAATGAAGACACGGAAATCACTTGCTATCAGCTGCAAGCCCGCTTAGACAGTGTGGCCGAAGATAAAACGCCTTTACAGGAAGCAAAGCGCTTATGGTTTGCGGCAGGTGACTTACCGGCGAGCTGCAATCCTTTATTCGAACGTTTGGTGGAGGATAAGCTGCTCAGCGTAGACGACGTGTATGCCCGCCTGCGTTTAGCTTTGGAAGCCGGCAATATCACAGTGGCACGCTATATCACCCAATACCTGCCGGCTAGCCATCAGGCGGCGTTAAAACCTTTAGAGAGTATCGCCGATAACCCGGCGCGTTTTTTAGACCGCGGCAACTACACCACCACTAGCCGCGCCGGGCGGGAGATGGCTTTATTCGCCATCCATCGCCTGGCGCGCAGCGATGCTCAAGCGGCCATTAGTCGCTGGGAAGCGCTACGCGCTCATTTCAGTCCCGAGGAGCGCGCTTATATCTCCGGCCAAATCGCCTTTCATTTGGCGCGCTGGCATCAGCCGAACGCCTTGAGCTGGTTTGAGTATGCGAAAGACGCGCAATTGACGGACACGCAATTGGGCTGGAAGGCGCGCGCGGCTTTGCGCGCACAAAATTGGGCGGCCTTGATTCAAGCCATAGACAGCATGTCCGATGCCGAGCAGCGCCGCAGCGAGTGGCGCTATTGGAAAGGCCGGGCGCTCAAAAATGCCGGAAAACAAGTCGCGGCCGACGAGCTTTGGGTGAATTTATCTAAAGAACAAAATTTTTACGGCCAGCTGGCAAGCGAAGAAATTGGGCCCGTGATCGAACCCATGGTGATCACCTATAAACCGACGGAAGACGAAATCAAAGCCGTGGCCGCGCTTCCCGGCATACAGCGCGCGCTGGCTTTATATAAGCTCAATTTACGCACTGAGGGCATGCGCGAATGGCAATGGAGTTTGCGGCCCTTCGACGACAAGCAATTGCTGGCGGCGGCGGAATTAGCGCAGCGCAACGAGTTATACGACCGCTCGATCAACGCCGCCGATCGCACCCGGCAGATGCACGATTTTGCGTTGCGTTATCCCGCTCCGCATCGCGACGCCATGCATACTTATACCAAGCGTCTGAATTTGGATGATGCCTGGGTTTACGGTTTAATGCGCCAGGAAAGCCGTTTTGTATCGGTGGCGAAATCCACGGTAGGCGCCTCCGGCATGATGCAAATCATGCCGGACACCGCGCGCTGGGTGGCGAAAAAGCTAGGCATGAAAAGTTTCAGCGTGGGCCTTTTACATCATATGGACACCAATTTTGCCTTGGGTACCTATTACATGAAGCATGTCTTGGATGTCTTCAACGGCAATGCCGTGCTCGCTACCGCCGCCTACAATGCCGGGCCCGGGCGCGCCCGGCGCTGGCAAGATAGCAAGCCCATGGAAGCGGCGATTTATATCGAATCTATCCCCTTTAGCGAAACCCGCGACTACGTAAAAAAAGTCATGAGCAATAGCGTGTATTACGCCGCGCGCTTCGGTGCAGCGCCGGTTTCATTGAAACAACGCCTCAGCGTGATTCCGAGTAAAGGCGCGGCTGCGGACGAAGCGAGCGACGAGCCATAGCCCCAGTATCGAATCCGCTTCCCCGCTGGGATATTTTCTGCGACGTTCTAGATAATTTTGGCGACGCCGCAGTGTGCTGGCGCTTGGCGCGGCAATTGGTTCGAGAACATGGCTTGCAGGTGAGGCTATGGATAAATGACTTAGAACGCTTATGCCAGCTCGCCCCGCAAGTTGCTCGCGATGAAGCGCAGCAAATAACTCAGGGTGTGGACATTCGATTCTGGCCTGCGACGTTTCCTGTGGGCACGGTGCCGGACGTGGTCGTGGAAGCCTTCGGCTGCGCACTCCCTGCGACCTATATTGAAGCCATGGCCGCGCGCCCGTCCAGGCCGATATGGCTCAATCTGGAATACCTCAGCGCGGAAGCATGGACCGAAGATAGGCATACCATGGCTTCGCCCCATCCGCGTCTGCCTTTGACGAAATATTTTTTCTTTCCTGGCTTCGGCGCGCAAAGCGGCGGCTTACTACGCGAGGCCGGCTTAAACGCGGCGCGCATCGCTTTTCAAAATGATATGGCGAGCCAAATCGCTTGGGCCCGTTCGCTAAACCTGCCTGCCAAGGGCGATGCCTTGGCGATCAGTTTATTTGCTTACCCAAGCGCGCCGCTCGTGTCCTTATTCGCAGCCTGGGCGGATGGGCCACCAATAATATGTTATCTGCCCCTCTCTCCTTTCGCCGATGCCGCCGCAGCGGCCCTAAAGCGCGTAGCGTTTAAACCCGGAGAAATTTTCCGGACAAAAAATTTAACCGTGCTCGCCCTGCCGTTTTTATCCGACCAGGACTATGACCGTTTGCTTTGGTATTGCGATCTCAATTTCGTGCGCGGGGAAGATTCCTTTGTACGCGCGCAATGGGCGGGTCGGCCTTTGGTGTGGCATATTTATCCGCAAAGCGATGCCGCGCACGAGGCCAAACTCGTGGCTTTTATACAACGCTATGGTCTAGGCCTGCCCGTAGCGGAGGCAGGCGCTTTGGAAGCCTTTTGGTGGGCTTGGAATGCCGAGACCGGGGATTTGAGCAGCCGCTGGACGGCGCTGGTCAATGCCCTACCCGGCCTAAACCGCCACGCCCAAGCCTGGACCGCGGAACAAGCGCTTATCC
>CAZKHT010000121.1:0-8966 GCA_964552595.1 uncultured Burkholderiales bacterium | reverse complement strand
AATCGGCGTTCATAGAGATCGGTTTGGAGCGCGCCGCGTTTTTGCATGTGGCCGATATCTGGCAACAAAAGCAAAACGAGGAAAAACCCATAGAGAAATTGCTGTACGAAGGGCAAACGATTTTGGTGCAGGTGATAAAAGATCCCATAGGCACGAAGGGCGCGCGCTTATCGACGCAGATCAGCATCGCCGGTCGGCTACTGGTGTATTTGCCGCAGGAATCGCATATCGGTATTTCGCAGCGCATAGAAGATGAACAAGAGCGCGAGCAGTTGCGGCATAAATTGCAGCAAGTCATGCCGGCCGATGTGAAAGGTGGTTTTATCGTGCGCACCAGCGCCGAGACCGCGACCGAGCGCGAGCTCTTGGCCGATATTGAATATCTACAGCGGATCTGGACCGGTGTGGTGGAGCGTGCGAAAACCGCGCCGCCGCAGACGCTGTTGTATCAAGAATTAAATCTGGCCTTGCGCGTGCTTCGCGATTTCGTGAACGAAGACATTGATCGCATCATCGTGGATTCGCGCGAGACCTACGGCAAGCTGCAATTTTTTTCCACCAACTATATGCGCGATGTGGCCTCGCGTTTAGAGCATTATCAGGGCGAGCGGCCGCTATTCGATCTGTATCCGGTTGAAGATGAAATCGAAAAGGCCTTGTCGCGCAAAGTCGAGTTGAAATCCGGTGGCTATTTGATTATTGATCAAACCGAAGCGCTGACCACCGTGGATGTGAACACCGGTGGCTTTGTCGGCGGGCGCAACTTCGACGACACGATTTTCAAAACCAATTTGGAGGCGGCGCACGCTATCGCGCGGCAACTGCGGCTGCGCAATTTGGGCGGCATCATCATCGTGGATTTCATCGATATGGACAACGCAGAGCATAAAGAAGCGGTGCTGGAGGAATTTAAAAAAGCCTTGGCGCGTGATCGCACGCGGATGACGGTGAGCGGGTTTTCCGCGCTGGGCTTGGTGGAAATGACACGTAAACGCACCCGTGAAAGTTTGGCTCATGTCTTGTGCCAGCCTTGTCCCGTCTGCCAAGGGCGCGGCGAACTCAAAACCCCGCAAACCGTGTGCTATGAAATTTTGCGTGAGTTGCTGCGCGAAGCGCGGCAATATAATGCGCGTGAGTTTCGTATACTCGCGTCGCAACCGGTGATCGATTTATTTCTGGATGAAGAATCGCAAAGCCTGGCGCAACTCGCGGACTTTATCGCCAAGCCGATATCGCTGCTGGTTGAAACCCAATACTCCCAAGAGCAATACGATATCGTGCTGATGTGATTAGCGCGGCGGCGCTTGCTTAAGCCCTAGCTCCCAACGCAGCGATAGCCCATTATCGTCATTCGCCGCCGGTGCCGGTGTCGCCGCCATTTGCGCCTCCGCGATGACCGAAGCCGGTGCTGTTGCCGGCGCCGTCGCCGCTGCAACAACGGGAGTCAATGGCTGGGTCGCGGGGCGGATTTTTTCCACCAGGGGCGGCGCGGGTGGCGGCGGCGCATCCTCGTATTCCGGCGCCGCGAGGCGTACGCCTAAATACAGCAGCAAACCTAAGCTCACCACCGCCGCCGGCCATTTCAAATTGCTAAAGACACTGGGCTCATCCAAGCTCAAACGATAATTAATGCGCTGTCTGAGTCCGCGCAAGCGGCCGCGGTGTAGACGGCGCAGTAACAGCGGCCTGCCGCACAACACAATATTAATGGAATAGTTGCTAAGCTGACGTATGCTTTCGAGCAAGGCATCGGAGTACAAATGCGCGCCCTCGCACAGCAAAACATAATTGCCGTTGCGCGCCGGCGCATCTAAGCGTTCTCCGACTTGCACCGCGGCCGCGGTCCCGACCGCGAGGTGCGCAGGCACACCGAGCTGGCCCGCGAGCAAAGGATAGAGCTCGGCGGCTTCTATCGCCGCTTTGATGCGCAACACGCTTTCACCGTGGGATAACACGTGCGTGAGATCGGCAAGAAAGCCGCTTAACCGGCCCGGGTCGCGTCCGGTGGCGATCACCAAAACCTGGCGTTCTTGATGCAACATCATGCCGACTTGCTCGGCCAGGCTGACCTCCGCCGCTTCCATTTCGCTGGTGGTGGGTAACCAAGGAATGGTGGAAGTCGAATTCATAAATCTTCCACCGAGAATAAGCGTCTATATTCCTTCATCGCATAACGATCAGTCATCCCGGCAATATAGTCGGCGATGGCGCGTGCCCTGTCTTGCTTGGCCTTGTCTTGATATTGCGGCGGCAGTAGTTTTGCGTCCTCCATAAAAGCATCGAACAACGCTTTAATAATGCGCCGCGCTTTTCCGCTCATGCGATTGACGCGATAGTGGGCATATAACTGCGTGCGCAAGAAATGTTTCAGCTCGCGTTGTTCGGCCCGTATGCTGTCGGAGAAACCGATGAGTGCAGGCGCCGCGCGCACGGCTGAAATATCCTTGGGAGCGCAGGCCTCAATATTGCGCGTGCTCTGCGCGACTAAATCGGTGATCAGGGTATTGATCATGCGGCGCACGGTTTCGTGGATGACGCGACGTCCGGCCAATTGCGGATAACGGCTTTTCACTTCGTCTAAATGGCGCGCGAATACGCTGACTTTAGAAAGCTGCGCTAAATCAATCAGGCCGGAACGCAAGCCGTCGTCCACATCATGATTGTTGTAAGCGATTTCATCCGCGAGGTTAGCGACCTGGGCTTCCAAGGACGGTTGCTGCTTGGCCAAAAAGCGCTCGCCGACATCGCCTAATACTTTCGCTTTCGCTAAGGCGCAGTGTTTGAGTATGCCTTCGCGGCTTTCGAAAGTGAGATTTAAGCCATCGAATTCGGCATACCGTTCTTCAAGTAAATCCACCACCCGCAAGGACTGCAAATTATGCTCGAAGCCGCCGTGCTCTTGCATGCAGGCATTGAGCGCGTCTTGTCCGGTATGGCCAAACGGGGTGTGACCTAAATCGTGTGCCAAGGCGATGGCTTCCACCAGATCTTGATCCAGATTTAAGCTGCGCGCGACGGCGCGGCCGATTTGCGCCACCTCCAAAGAATGAGTGAGGCGGGTGCGGAATAAATCGCCTTCATGGTTTACGAAGACTTGGGTTTTGTACTCTAAGCGGCGGAATGCCGTGGAATGAATAATTCGATCACGGTCTCTTTGAAACTCAGTGCGACCATGGGGAGGTGCTTCGGCGTGGCGGCGTCCGCGCGTGTGCGTTGCCTGAGCGGCATATGGCGCCAGTTCAAACATGGGCCACGCAAGCGTTTAAGGTTTCGTCTAAAGCCGCGCGCGGTGCTTCCGTGATAAGGGCCTCGCCGATTTTTTTGAGCAAGACGAAACGCAGTTTGCCGCCTTCCACTTTTTTGTCTAAACCCATCAGGTTCAAATAGGCTTCCAAGCCCAAGGCCGGCGCCACACCCGGCAGTCCCGCGCGTAATATTAACAACCGGATTCTCGAAACATCATCGGCGCTCAACCAGCCTAAGCGTTGCGACAGCTCCGCCGCCATAATCATCCCCGTGCCCACTGCTTCGCCGTGCAGCCAGTTACCATAGCCCATGCCCGCTTCTATGGCGTGCCCAAACGTATGGCCGAGATTGAGCAAGGCGCGCTGCCCGGATTCGCGCTCATCCGCGGCGACGACCTCGGCTTTATTTTGACATGAGCGATGGATGGCATAGGCGAGCGCAGCCGGATCGTGGGCGAGCAAATCATCCATATGCGCTTCGAGCCAGGCGAAAAAATCCGGGTCGCGGATCAAGCCGTATTTAATGATCTCGGCCAAGCCCGCCGACAATTCGCGCGCGGGCAAGGTATTGAGGGTGTCGGTATCGGCGAGTACTAATTTGGGTTGATAAAACGCGCCTACCATATTTTTTCCCAAGGGATGGTTAATCCCGGTTTTGCCACCGACCGAGGAATCCACTTGGGCCAATAAGGTAGTAGGAATTTGAATGAAGTCTACCCCACGCAAATAAGTCGCGGCCGCATAACCGGCTAGATCCCCTATCACTCCGCCGCCCAGGGCGATGACCGTCGCCTTGCGCTCCATGCGCTGGGTGAGCAAGGCGTCGTATATCGTGTTCAAGGTCGCGCTGTTTTTATAGGACTCGCCATCCGGGAGGACGATGGGGAATACCTGAACGCCGGCGCTGCTCAAACTAGTACGCAAGGCGTCTAAGTACAGCGGTCCCACGGTGGTATTGGTTACCACCGCGACTTGAGGCGAGCGCAGATGCGGCGAGATTAATTCCGCTCGCGCCAATAAGCCGCCTCCGATATGAATGGGCTAAGCTCTCTCGCCGAGAGCCACGGTCAAGGTTTGCATGGGCCGAAAGTATAACTTATGCGGCGAGTTCTCTTAAGCGGCGTTCCACTTCGCGTGCCGCAAGATGTACGTTCTGATGACCAGAGGTGATGACGATATCCGCGATTTCGCGATACAGCGGATCGCGCTGCTCGTATAACTCCGCCAGCCTGGCTTTGGGGTTCGGTGTTTGCAGCAAGGGGCGATTTTTATCGTGTTGCGTGCGCTGCCATAGATCGTCGACCGTGGCATTGAGATAAATCACCGTGCCGTGCCGTGCCAAGGTGGCGCGATTCTCCGGCCGCAGTATTGCGCCACCGCCGGTCGCTAAAACAATATCGTTGCGTTGCGTGAGCTCCTGGATCAAAGCCATTTCGCGCTCGCGAAACCCCGACTCGCCCTCTAATTCGAAAATCAAAGGGATTTTTACCCCAGTGCGTTTCTCAAGCTCGTGATCACTATCGATGAAGGTTTTTTGAAAACGCTTCGCGAGCAACTTTCCGACGGTGGTTTTACCCGCGCCCATTAAACCCACCAAAAAAAAATTGCCCGTCTTATTCATAGACGGGCAATTTTAACGAAAAGCGGGTTAAACCGCGATGCGGCTTAGCGCAAGTTTAAAGTGTCCTTCAAGATGCGCGGCGTGACGAAGATCAAAAGCTCGGTTTTGTCGTCACGCTTTTGGGTGTTTTTGAATAAATGCCCGACCACCGGTAGGTCGCCAAACAGCGGCACCTTAGTTACGGTTGTGCGTTCATCTTCCGTGTAAATACCGCCGATTACTACCGTCCCGCCATTTTCGACAAGTACCTGAGTGGTAATTTGTTTAGTATCAATAGCAGGCCCCGAAGGTGTATCCGTACCGCGACTGTCTTTGTTGACCTTTAAATCCATAATCACATTGTCATCCGGTGTTATCTGTGGCTTAACTTTCAAGCTAAGCGAAGCTTTCTTGAAGGATACGCTAGTCGCGCCGCTGCTGGTCGCTTGCTGATATGGTATTTCGGTGCCTTGCTCTATTGTGGCTTCCATTTGATCAGCAGTCACTACTCGCGGATTAGCGATGATTTTACCGTGCCCGTCGGATTGCAAGGCCGATCAATCTAAGTTCAAGAATATCCCGAGCCCTTTCTTTAAGAGAACATAGGAGAACGACCCTGCACACAAACCAATCAAACCTCCAGTCGCCTTAATTACGTTAAAACCATGAGAATGTAAAGTCAGGAAGTACTTAGTTTACCCTGTTAAATAGCCCGGTGTCTCTACTTGTCCACCCACCGTGACACGATTCGCGCCCCCACTCGTAACGGGGTAGCCTTGACCACTGAAGTCAATGACGCCAAGCCGTACACCTAGATTTTTGCTAAACGTATCGGCAGCTTCGACAATTCTTGATTCTATCATCACCTGTTTAACGGGTACGTCTACCTGAGCAACTAGGCTACGGATATCATCTAATTTACTGGGGGTATCCTGGATAAATAAAGTATTAGTCCGCGGGTCGATGACCGCACTTCCGCGTTTTGAAAGTACTCTTTGCTTCTCATCGGTAAGGATTTTGATAAAGTTATCCGCACGCTGGAAGCGCAGGTGGAAGGTTTCTGTGTGTACAGGTTCGAGATCAGAAATTTGTTGTTTAGATTCGAGTTCAAGCTTCTCCTTTGTAGCGAGCTCGTCCGAAGGCGCAATCCACACGACAGTGCCATTCTTCCGCATGCTAAGGCCCTTGCTTTGCAAAATGATATCCAAAGCTTGATCCCAAGGAACATCTTTGAGCCGTAACGTTAGATTCCCCGTGACCGTGTCACTGGTAATGATATTTAGCCCCGTGAAATCTGCGATCACTTGAAGGACTGCCCGCACCTCGACGTTTTGAAAATTGAGCGAGAGTTTTTCGCCAGTGTATTTTTTCGCGCGTATGGTTTTGCTCGGATCTTCCACAATAGGTTTAATGTCGACAATAAACTGTTTGTCGCTCTGGTATGCGGAGTGCTCCCATTCGCCCTTGGGCTCTATCACGATGCGCGCGTTACTGCCTTGCGAAAAAGTGTCGACCGAAAGTACAGGGGTGCCGAAGTCGGTGACATCCATGCGTCTTTCGAGATTGCGGGGAATAGACGTGTTCATAAAATCTACGATCAAGGTTTTCCCTTGCTGGCGGATGTCTATACCTGTATTGGTATCGGATAAGTCGACGACCACGCGACCTTCGCCATTGCGTCCTCTGCGAAAATCTACATCGCGCAGGCTATGGCTCTTTGCAGTATCTCTCGCCTCTGCAAATTTCGCGGTCGTATTTGCTACCACGGCTGAAGAAACTCCGCTATCCAAGGAAACGATGAAGGCGTTGCCTTCCGTGCGCGTCTCATAGTTAGCGCTGCGCGATAGATTAAGTACCAAGCGCGTGCGCCCACCGGCTTCTACAACGTTGACACTGCGTAATGCGCCTTCATTTACCGTTAAATTATTCTTGCCCCATTGATTTGCCGTACCGCTGAAATCCAAGGCGATACGCGGTGGATTGTTTATCGTGAAGCCTGCGGGTTGAGCTTGAAGTGCTTGCTTTAGGGTTACTTTGACAACAACTTTTCCCCCTTGTTGTATGGTGTAATCCACCCCCGTAATACTGTTCCCCTCCAAACTGTCTTGCGCTCGGACAGAGAAGGCGGTGGCTAACAAAACACTTAACGCTGCAATAAGTATATTTTGGTGGCGCATGAATTTCAGCATGGGGCGCTCCTACTATTTCTTTTGTTGGGGCTGAGTGGATTCGTCAAGCAGGGTTAAACTGGTATTGTGCTCTGTCCAGTCGCCACCGCTGTCTTGCACGAGTTCGGTAAGTTTGATTTCCGTATCGGTGATTAACGTCACGATGCCGAAATTTTGGCCCATGTAGTTGCCGATTTTTACTTGATATAAATTGTTGTCCGGCGTTTTCACCAAAGCGTAGGTAAGTTTATTTTGCTGTAAAGTCCCAACCATTTTGAGCGATTCCAATGGGAAATTTTCCAAAGCCTGCTTAACATGGTCGCGTGGGGGCTGCACGCCGCCGCCTTTCCCAGATCCGGGTGTGGGCGCAAGTTTGCGTGGCTTGAAAGGGTCAGGCAAATCAGTCGCAGCATAGGTAAAAGGTTCGTATGGCTTTACTTCCGGTAAGGGTGCTACTTTTCCGCGCAAATCTTTACCGGCATTGGCGACGAAAGTGTGCGGATCATCTCCGGTGCCGCAGCCCGTCAGCAATAAGGCGAAAGAAAAAATGAAGCCATATTTCATTTTTTCGCCCCTTTATCTTTGGCGGCTTTTTTATACTTTGCGACTTCATCTTCGTCCAAATAACGATAGGTCATGGCAACTGCGTCCATGACCAAATTACCGGCCGGATTTTGCGTAATCGCCAAATTATCTAGAGTAACAATGCGCGGCAGCTGCGCAATATCGCTCGCAAAATGACCTAAGTCATGATACGTCCCAGTTACCCGGATTGTTATTGGTAATTCGGCGTAAAAATCCTTAATTGTTTCCTGTGGCGCAGGTTTGAATAACTCGAATTCCAACCCACGGCCTAAACCTGCCTGATTAATATCAGTCAGAAGCGCATCCATTTCTGATTTATTAGGAAGCTGTCGGACAAGTGCGCCGAACGCTTGTTCTATTTCTTTAACTTGTTGGCGATAAAGATCTAAATTTATGGATTGTTTTTTCTTATCCAGGAACTCCGCGCGCAACTGCTGTTCTTGCTGCCGGCTTTGGTCTAGGGTTGCCAACTGGTCTTTCCATACAAACCAATATCCCACCAACAAAAGAACGATGAATAAAATCACCAGGGCGCCTATCTTGATGGGGATAGGCCAGGTGCCCACATTCTTGAACGACAGATTGTTGATATCGTCAGCTAGGCTCATGGCTTTTTGTCCTTCACCGGGGCCGTTGCGGGGGTATCTGTTTTAGGCGCTGAGAGCTTTACGTTTAAGCTAAATTCATTGACGCGCGCGTTGTTTAGGATGACGGACTTGATCTCGACCAAGTCTGGCGATTCCAGCCATGGAGAAGCCTCTAAATTTCGCATCAAGGTCGATACGCTCGCATTGGATTGGGCGTAGCCTTGGATGTTCACCACTTTTCCATTTTGTTTGACCGCCTTCAGATATAAGCCATCTGGCAGTTGCCGTACCAATTGATCCAAGAGGTGCACGGATTCCGAGCGATTCGCTTGTAATTCCTCGACGACTTTTTTGCGGTCTAATAGGGAATTGGTTTTTTCCTTGAGTGCTTTGATTTCTTCTATTTCTTTATCGAGTTTTGAAATCTCGCTTTTCAAATACGCGTTATTACTATTTTGGTACTCAATCATGCCCGCAATCGCGGTATATCCCACCAAAACAGCGACTACGCCGACCGCGACGACGATGCCCGCCAAAATCGCCATTTGCCGCTTTTGCGCCTGCCGGCGCTCTTCGCGATGCGGCAGTAGATTTATACGTATCATCTATCGAACCTCCGCATAGCGAGGCCGCAGGCAATGAGAAGAGCGGGGGCGTCCAAGGTGAGTTGTTTTGGTTTAATGCGCGTGGAAAGGGCCATGCTTGCAAAAGGGTTGGCGATCATGGTGCTCGCACGGCCACGGGTGGCGACGATTTGGTTCGTAACGGGCATCATGGAGCG
>CAZKHT010000120.1:0-9002 GCA_964552595.1 uncultured Burkholderiales bacterium | reverse complement strand
CCAACCAGGGCGAAGTTTAAAGCTCGCCGGGGTTCCCGGTTGGCCAGGTTGGAAAGCACAGGGGGTAAAAGGTTGGGGCGATAAAAATGATGCGAAAGAAGCGTTCGAGGCATAAGGTCCGACGCTAGAACCGCCGGTAAAATTAGTCTGAATAGATTCCGCATTTAAAGTATAGGTACCCGCGGGCAAAAGCATTTTGTAATAGCCCGTGCCTTGCTTGCGGTAATCCGATACGCAACTGTAAACCTTGCCCGTGGTGGTTTCGCGTGCCCAAATATTAGCGCCTAAAATCGCGGCATTATTGACTTGTAAAAAATTTCCGGTGAGGGTGCCATAGGTAGACCCGACGTCGGCCGTGGGATACAAACTGCTTATTGCGGCGACTTCGTCTTCATGTAGAGTCGCCAAGGTTCGATAAACGATAGGGTACATCAATGCATAATTGGAGCTGGCCAGGCCTTGGCTATCATCCAATTGGGTGTGATCCATACCGATAAAATGCCCTAACTCGTGAGCAAGGACCACGACCAAGGTGTTATCCGAAATGGAAAACGCGCCATTGATAACCGCCTCGCCCTCGGTATAGGTGCCGGTCGATACGTTATAAGCGGAACCAGCAAAACCCAAAATGCTACCTTTGGCACCGACGCCAAATAAATCATCGGTGATGCTGCCATCGGTGTCATAAATAACCGGATTGAGGCCGTCGCTGTAGTGACCATAGTAATTCTTGTAATTCGCCACCGTGACATCCACAGGCAAATCCGGGCCGCGATTTAAAGCGACAGTGGCGGTGCTGACATTGGTCCACAATGCCATCGCTTGAGTGACCAGTGCATCGGCTTGCGCCTTAGTGCGGCGGCCTAGGGAGCCTTGGTCGGGAGTAATGGTGACGCTGACGCCACCACTAGGATAAACGACAGGCGTGGTACCACTGGGTCCGGCGAGGTCTAGAGGACCGCCGGCTATGGCAGCATGCGATAAGCCCAAGCTCAAACCGGCGGCAATAATTTTAGAAAATAGATTTTTCATGGGCGCCCCATCCCTTGCAGCAAGGTGCGCATATCATCCATGCGCATTTGAACTCGGGCTTTTCTATTTGCCGGCGTACGCTCCATACTCATTTTGCTGCTGACCCGCGCGGGCAGTTTGCCCGGTCCTACGCCGGTGAGTAAATCGGAAACATCCCGGCCGTTACTGACGACTTGCTGTCCTGTTGCGTCTGTCTCCACGGGGAAGACGCCTTGCATTAAGCCCACGGGCGTAGAAAATCCGCTAGAAGATGCGGGCGGCAAGAAAACCAAATACCGTTTTCCGAAATCGAACTGCGGCACGCCCGCGATATGGGTGACGACTGGCGCGTCGGGCAGATTACCGCCGACTTGTTTAATAGTGTGCGTAATATCAGTTTTGCCTTTAAGGCTTTCGATCACCTGGAAGGTGGTAAAGGTCACCACACGTCCGCTGACGGCATCAAACGCCACTCGGTTTTCCAAGCAATCGCCGACGAATACCAACTCCGCATTGCCATGCAGGCGATCCAAGCCTAAGGGCAACACCATGGTGGCGGAAACAGTTTGTAAGGAAAGAAAAATAAAAGAAAACAGAAAAGCCAAAACACGCTGTGTGATCAAGGTGGGGACTCCTGATAGGGCTTAATAAAAAAAGCAAGGCAAAAAAGGGCCGCAAGTTTAGCATTGCAACTTTGCGGATCTAGTTAATTTTTTGATATCTGCAAAGTTTTAAACTTCTTTACGCAAATACCCTTGGATGTCGAAAACGTAATGCGCAAACGCCCGCAGCAGCGATTGAGTCGCGGCAATTTGCAGCGTAAAGAAAAAGGGAAGGAGGAATTTTTTGGCTCCCCGACCTGGGCTCGAACCAGGGACACACGGATTAACAGTCCTGCAAACACCCTTTTTCCGACAACGTCTTACAAGACGCTTCTTTTATAAAACATGTACTTGTGCAATACCTGTTGGCATGAGTTAGCATGCATTCGCACAATTATCGCCTACACGGGCGCCTACATTAGGAAACCAAATGCCAAAACTTACAAAGCGATTGACTGAATCTCTTGCTCGTAAATTGGACTTGCCGAAAGAAGGATATCAGATTTATTTGTGCGCTGATGAGCCTGGCTTAGGCTGTCGCGTGTCGTCGAACGGCGACAGAGCTTGGGTGTTAGAGCGACGGTTAGATGGAAAAACCGTGCGCCGAACTTTAGGAAAGGCAGCGGGCGCTGGCGCGATATCTCGCGACGCTGCATTAAAACTCAAAATCGCAATTTCCTCGGAGCTCCAGCAGGGGATAGATCGTGTCACGCAAAAGCGCGTCACAGCAAAACAGGTTAAGGAAGAGGCAGTAACGTTGGCTGACGCACTGCAGCAATACGTTAACACCAAGCGGCGCGCCAAAGATGGTTTGCCGCTCAAAGAGCGCACCAAGTCCGACTATCTAGCGATGGTGACTACGGGAAAAACTTTCTTCAATGGCAGTCGTGCCCAAGATGGCGAGCTCTATCCACTAGCCAATAAATCAATTTACAAAATCACTGCTGAGGATATTCGGGAAGTGCACGCAATTGCCATGCAACGTAGCGAGCGCCGCGCGGCGTATTGCATGCAAGTGTTGCGCGCTGTACTCAACTGGTACGGCGTGAAGGTTCCAAACAGTCCTCTTGGGAAAGACGTGCCAGGCAAAGACAGAATCGTCATTGCCCAAGCAAGATCACGTGGACTCGCGATCCCACCGGAACGGATTGGCGCATGGTGGACGGCAGCGAATGAAGCAGGTAATTCAATTGGCGGGAGCCGTGAAGCAGCAGACTTTTTGCGTTTTGTTTTGCTAACAGGCATCCGTCCAGGCGAGGGAAAGGGAAGTCAATTTGCAGATGGCATTCTGGTTCGTGATGTGGATATTGATAGCGCCCGCATACTGCTTCGCGACACAAAAAATAGAAAAGATCACACGATTTTGCTGTCCCGGCAAGCATTAGAAATCGTTGCACGCAATGTGCGGCGCAAAAAGAAAAGCGATAAAGTTTTCAGCGTCGGCGATCCGCAAAAGACACTCAAGGCCATCAATGAAGCGGCCGGCATACACGTAACTATTCAGGGGCTACGCAAAACTTTTGCTAGCGTGTCAGACGAGCTCAATCCTGGATATACCACCAAGCGTTTGGTTAACCACACCGACGCCAAAGACGTCACAGGTGCGCATTACGTGCAAAAAGGCGAGTCTGCGTTGCGCCTTGGGTGGCAAACGGTTGCTGACTTTATTGAGGCGCAAGCAGGCAATGATTCACCACGCCGCGGCAACGTTATTAATTTCTCGGGGAGCAGCGCGATGGCATGACAATAGCCTATGCCGATAGTCTATATATCGCTTTTTCAATAGCATAATCGTGGTGCAGGTATTAAGCCAGACCAGCCATATTCTGCACTCTTCTCAACGAAGAGGGCATCACGAATGCGACCTAGCACCAAATCAACACGCGCATCTTCACGCGGGCTAATAAATGGGGCCGACTTGGCGGCTCCTGATGAAGCATTTGTCGACGAATTCGAAATCGCAAAAATTCTAAATGTCTCCAATTGGTTTGTCAGGGAGGATAGAAGAAAACGAAAGTTGATTCCGTTCTCCAGACTCGGACGACGGGTCATCTACTTACCAAGTCGTGTGCGCCGGAAAGTCCTGGCAAGCGAGGAGGGCGCACATTGACGATACCGCATAGAAATGCCGCACCCAGCAAAAAGACTGAGGCGGCATCGAAAGTACTCGCACGAGTAAATCATACGCTGCACGAAAGACGCACGCATTGCGTTGCATGCGGATGCCTCCACCACTTTGCATCGCAAGATTTTTGCGATGAGTGCGCTCGTTGGATAAAGGTCGGTAGGGCGCTCGGCTATGCGCGCGGGCTGTTACCGTGAGCATCAAGATCATGTCGATCGTCTGGGAATTTTTCCCCGATGGTGGCTCAGACTTGCTAGCGCTCTTGGCTTTGGCAGACTGGTCTGATGATTCTGGGCGCTGCTTCCCAAGCATTGCGTCTATCGCAAAGAAAACCCGCCTTTCACGCAGTCAGACGCAGCGTGTAATGCATCGCCTGATCGATAACAAGTTCGTAATTGTAATTGGGAACTCCACTGGTGGGGCGCCCAAAGCCACGAGGCGTTATCGAGTAAACACCGAAATGCTGACGGGTCGCATAGATGCGACGGGTAGCGCTGATGCGACGGGTAGCGCCCATGCACAAGAGGGGTCGCACCCATGCGCAGAGACGGGTAGCGCCCATGCGACCCAATACATCAATGAACCGTCATTAACCACCAAGCGCGTTTTGAAAGTCTCTAAAAGCGAGTACCCGTCTGCTTTTGAAGCGTTGTGGAAGGAATACCCTAAACGCGTTGGTGACAATCCAAAGACGAAAGCCTTTAAGGCTTGGAAAGCAAGAGTCGCAGAAGGGAGCACCGAAGATGAAATTCTTGCTGGAGTTAAACGCTACGCGAAATTCTCGGTGGCGATGGGTAGGGTTGGAACCGAATTTATTAAACAAGCATCGACATTCCTCGGGCCAGACAAAGCATTTTTGGAAGAGTGGCAGCCAGCTGATGTGACCAAGGACTCTAGCAAAGACCTGGACGTAATATTTTCGGGGGCCATATGAGCATTCCCTTCGGAGCAGCGCCACTTATAAAACTGCGTGAACAAGGTAGAAAGCCTGTCGGTAGCGTATGGGTTAACTACGGCGATGATTACGTAGAGTTGGAATGGTGGCGCTTCGTCGAAACGCAAGCGCAGGCAACCATAACCGTTCGCACCACAGACCCTATCGACCGCCTTGACCTACGCTGCTTAGTTGGTCTCAACGTTACCTTGCACTTTGCGCAGTGGGATTCACGGGTTGCTCGCTTGCTTGAACGGCTGAAGGAATATTCGGCTGAAATCGCCGTGCTCTCGCCGGCCTTTGAAGATGACCTTGGTTTTTGGTGGATCCGTGGTCGCGGTCAATTTGCGCTTTTCGAGTACCCGCACTCAGAAAATCGGAGCGTCGCATAGTGGCCAACTTCATTCGTGACGATTTAGATTTCAGTTCCTACATGGGTTTAACGGATTCCGCGCACCAGGTAAGGCCGAGCGGCGTTTTTGTAGACGACGTGATCGATTATTTTCACAGCGGAAATGGGCCGGTGGGCGACGCGCTGCCATGGGAAAAAACCCGCGACTTGATCCGTTTCCGTCCGGCCGAAGTAACACTGTGGAGCGGCTTAAATGGCCAGGGAAAATCGCTCATGCTTGGTCAAGCTTGCATCGGCTTTGCCAAGGAAGGCAAACGGACCGCTATCGCGTCTTTCGAAATGCGGCCACAAATAACCTTGGCGCGCATGTGCCGGCAGGCATCGGCCGCCGCCAAGCCAAGCGCTGAATTCATCCGCGAGTTTCATCGTGTAACTGATGGCCGGTTGTGGCTCTACGATCAACAGGGGACCGTGAAGATAGCCAAGGTCCTCGCCGTGATTCGCTACTGTGCCGATAGACTGAAGATTGACCATTTCATGATCGATTCGCTCATGAAGTGCGGCGTTCCGGAAGATGGCCCGGCTGCCTTGACCGCGCAAAAGAATTTCGTGGACGAGTTGACCGTAGCGGCGCGTGATACCGGCGTACACATTCACTTGGTCGCCCATTCAAAAAAAGGCAAAGACGAATTCGACGCACCTGGAAAGATGGACGTGCGCGGCTCGGGATCGATAACGGATCAAGTCGACAACGTTCTCATCACGTGGCGTAACAAGCGCAAGGAAATTGAACTCGCGCGAGGCGAATATGCGCGCCAGCGTGAGCCGGATGCAATGTTGCTTTGTGAGAAGCAGCGCAATGGCGACGCCGAACCGCGAATAAATCTTTGGTTTGACCCGAAGTCGACTCAGTACCTGGAAAGCGGAACAGCGCAAGCAGCGCCACTTTTTGAAATTGGGGAGTGAAATTCCCGCAGCGACACCATCACTCTGCGCCTGAAAGTCCACTAAGAAAGCGCATGCCTACCAGCAATCCCGGATAAGCGCCAAGAAGCGCCAAGGGGGGTGCAGGTATCGCCAATTTCTCGATTTATATTCCGTGGCATGAAGAAATTTTTGAGGGCGTCATGCGTGTACTAAGTCTTGCGGAAACAAGTAAGCGCTTGGGATTAGGTGAAAGAACGCTTAGGCGTATGAGTGAGCGCGGCGAGTTTATCGCGCCTGTTCAAATTTCCACGCGCCGGGTTGGATACATAGAAGCGGAGCTTGAGCGATGGCTAGAGCGCCGACCAAAGGGAAAATTCGCCCCGGTGTGTGTACGTCACGACTCTAAAAGCTTGATTTAACGGATGATTAGTCCGTATGACCACTACGCCCATTAAGGATTTCAAGGCTTACTGCTAAAAATGTAGGCATTGCTGTAGACGAAAAAGGAAAAACCATGATGAAACTAGAAGACTGTTTAACCCAAAACGCCGCCGACCTGGCGATCGCAGAAGCGGCAGCGATCAAAGCCACAAGCCGTCTCGCCTCATCCGCTTCCCCTGACGCATTGAAAGCGGCTCGTGATGCAAGCAATCTCGTGCACGGACTACGCGCGGAAGCGGACGAGATAAAAAAAGCAATTACCGAAGCGAATAAATTCCGCAAGTCCGATGGGTTTAAGCGGCATCTGGAGGCCATTGCTGAAGCCATTCCACCCACCGAGGTAGCGCTGGAGCGCCGGAAGAAAGCAGCGACGGGGGTTGCTGACGCGCTGGATAAGTTTGCCGCCTCTATTGAGGAGTATCGGTTAGCGCGACGCGATGTGACTTCTACAGCAGGGATATTCACGATGCGCGCGACTATGTTTGTCGAGGACGACGACTTGCGGGCTCGCGAAGCAATGGGCGATTTGGACGGCGCTCTTTCAAATAATTTTATGCGCTCAATTTCTGGAGCATTGCAACGCGCACTGATCGGCGTCGACTGCGTTGGGCAGCACATCCAGTTCTCAGAATGGCTCACGTCGGCGCAATCGACTGTTGCACCGCTCGAAGAAGTGATTGAAAAAGCAAATCAGCGTCTACGAGAAAAACGGGACGAGCTGGCCAAGCGAGCGAAATCATGATCGATACCGCCGGGATGGCGGAAAGGCTTTACGGGAACGAGCCGGCACCTGCTGACGATATAACGCCGCCAATCGAAGCCGCGCAGCCGGTACCAGAAGACCATGAAGACCCCGAAGGCGCCCCTATTCACGACGATGAAGACTGGCATGATGATTCTGACTATGCACTCGATCAGCCAGACGTGGAAGGCGATAAGGATGAGCAAGAGCCCCCTGTGCAAATCACCCCGGAAGCAGTTCGGGCCGCAATTCCGCCTGAAATCCTGGAGCAGCGCAAAACAAACGAACGTGTTTTATATGGCGCACAAGCGGAGTTCGCCAAATCCATTCCGGATTCCGACTTTCGCAGCTTAGAGCCTCTTGCGCGAGAAGCTGTTGCTGGCGAATTGCGCGAAATGGCCGCCGACCTCGGTCTAGTGCCAGCAGATATTCCGGATTTGACCAAGGCGTTAAACAACCCGCCTATGACTGAGGAAGCGCGAATATCTGCACGCGAACAAGCCGTAGCACTGCTGAATCAGAATTTTGGCCATGGCGCTTACCAGGCGTGGCTAGATGCCCGTCGATTCGTCGCCGCTGATCCTCGCCGCGCTGCAATTCTTGAACGCGCTGGAGACGATCCTAAGACAGTCCTGCGCATCGCCAAACTCGCGCAGCAGGCAAAAGTAGCCGGCCGTCTCTAACGATCAACACAAAGGAACAATGACATGACACGCAATCCACCATCAAAACCCAGCATGAGCGATGAGCAAATAGCAACGAAACTTTACGGCGCTTCTAAGCATCAGCAAACAACCGTGTCTCGAAATATTCCAGCGCGCGCAACGCATTTGACGCAAAAGCCTGAGCCATCCGCCGCCAAAAAGGTAACACCATCGTTCACGACATCGGCACGCGCAACGACTACTCGTGTCTTGCCAAGCCGGGCAACACAAGCCGAATGAGCGGATATACGCCAGCGCTCACGAAGCTCGTCGCACTGCGTAAGACTGCGCGCGGGCGTCTCGTTGGCGAATCAAATCCGCGTGTGCGTCACTCCGACGAAACCGTGGCTCTGGCTTGTCGTCTTCATGAGTCCGGTATGGGTTCAAGAATATCGGTGTCGCACTTGGCGGCATTGCTAAACCAACTGTTCAAGGCTGGATTAGAGCGCGGCGCCGCATTGCCAAGCAAGACAAGATAGCCATGGTACGTACAAAGGTTCGCGATTGAACGACGACAAGCCGCCGGATAATAAATTGCATACGATTTCTGCTGCCGAAGCGATTCGGGCTTTGCTTGTGCCGGAGCAGCCTGCGCTTGTGGCTAAGGCAGTCAGTCTTGCCAAGCAGGGCGATCCGGTAGCGCTAAAGCTCTGCTTAGAACGTCTCGCCCCCATTCCCCGGCCGGAAGCTGAGAAAGTTTTCGTCCCTGGTTTAAAAGACGCCACGACGATGAAGGCCAAGGCTAAGGCGATCCTTGTAGCCGTTGCAGACGGATTTGTCTCGGCAGAGGCGGGCGAGAAGTTGCTGCGCATGTTGCAGACCTATATGTCTGCAGTTTTGGTCGACGATCACGAAAAACGCTTGCAGGCAATCGAAGGCAAAGCGAGACCGAAGAAGTTGATCGGCAAAAATGAATAACATTGCTCGCCGTATCGCTCGCATCGAAGTCAATCGCGATATTGACGCGAACGTAGACCTGCGTAGCGCGATCCTAGACGCACGGCAACATAAGCCCGCCCCAACGCACACCGCGCGCGAATTGGAACATCTGAGCGCTGCCGTGGGGTTCGTCGGACGTATTGCCCGCGGGTGGTTGCGCATCGGCTTCGTGCTTCCATCGGAATTTAAACGGCGCGGCAGTGTGCCGACCATGGGCGGCAACGG
>CAZKHT010000119.1:0-9119 GCA_964552595.1 uncultured Burkholderiales bacterium | reverse complement strand
GCGGCCTACCTTGATCTTCATCCCAAGAGTTTCGAAATAACGGCTGGAAACGTAGTCGACATGGCTGTCCGTCTTCCCTACAGCGGTCCCGGGCAGACTCAGATCGAGGGAAAGGTCGCTTCCGCCGAAAAGTCCCAGCCACGAAAAACTGGCTGAGCGCACGCCGGCAATGCCGTTGAGCCTCGTATCCAGCTGCCGGTAAAGATTCAGCAGCCGAGTCTGCTCCACCGCGAAATCGGGCTTACCTATGCCCTTATGGCCGGCCAACAAAAGGGCAGCCGGCCAAGGTTGTTGCGCATTTAATTTTTGCCAAACGTCCTCAAACCAAGGATAGATATTCATAAGCCAGCCAAGAGCCGCTTAATTTGTTCCTGAATCTCCGGGATCGCTTGCGTGCCATATAAGGTGTGTATGCGTTGCGGAAAGGCCTGCGCCCGCTCGCGGTAGGCGCTTTGCACCTTAGAAAAAAAAGTTTGCTGCTCTTGTTCGAAACGATCGAGGTGGCTATTGCGCGCCAAGCGCTCCCGACTGACCGCTAAAGGCACGTCGAATAGCAAAGTCAGATCCGGCTGCAAACCAGCCTGCACCCAGGTTTCTAAGATAGCTAAGCGCGCATACGCCACGCCGCGCCCGCCGCCTTGATAAGCGTAAGTGGCATCGGTAAAGCGATCAGACAAAACCCATTGCCCTTCTTGCAAGGCCGGTGCAATAACTTGCTGTATATGTTCGCGGCGGGCGGCAAACATCAGCAGGGTTTCGGTTTCGATATGCATAGTCTTCGCTAGCACCAACTCGCGCAAAGCTTCGCCTATGGGCGTGCCGCCGGGTTCGCGGGTGACCACCACGGATTTTCCCCGACTACGTAAATAGTCCGCGATAAATTCCAGGTGGGTGGTTTTACCAGCACCGTCTATGCCTTCTAAGGTAATAAATTTGCCTGAAGTCATGGACGGCGCTGATACCGATTCACGGCGGCATTGTGATCCGCCAGATTGGCCGAGAATTGATGCGAGCCATCGCCGCGCGCCACAAAGTACAGCGCCGAGGTGGTTGCCGGATGCAAGGCGGCGCGTATTGACTCCATGCCCGGCATGGCGATAGGCGTAGGCGGCAGCCCTGCACGGGTATATGTGTTGTAAGGGGTGTCGGTCAATAAATCCCGCTTGTGCAAATTGCCATCATATTGCGCACCTAGGCCATAGATGACTGTAGGGTCCGTCTGCAACAGCATGCCCATGCGCAAACGATTTAAAAATACGCCGGCGATTTGCGGCCGCTCCGAGGCTAAGCCGGTCTCTTTTTCAATAATCGATGCCATGATGAGCGCTTCTTCCGCCGTCGCATATGGCAAACCCGGCGCCCGTTCCGCCCATGCGGTATGAAGTTGTGCTTGCATGAGTTTATACGCCCGCGACAAAATTTTGAGATCGCTCATGCCCGCGCTAAAAAAATAGGTGTCCGGAAAAAACCGACCCTCGGGATGCTGATTGGGCGCGCCCAACTTCGCCATGATTTCGGCGTCGCTCAGCGCCTGGGTATCATGACTGAGATCCGGCGCGGCATTTAACGCGGCCCGCAGCTGATTGAAATTCCAGCCTTCAATAAATTTAAACTCGCTTTGCGTAACATCTCCCTTAGTCAGCCTTTGCAACAGCTGCCAGGGCGTGAGCGGGGCGTCGAGTTCATAGTTGCCAGCTTTGAGCGCGGAGCCATTGCCAGAAACACGCGCTACCCAAGTAAAAAGTGTGGGCTGAGATAAAAGCCCGCTCTGCGCAAGTTGACGCGATGCGCCTTTCATCGAGGTCCCGTTTTTGATATTGAATTCGAAAGGCGTGGCGGGCAAGGCTAAAGGCATCCACAAATAATACGCGACCCAACCCACTGCCAAAAATACCAAGGCGAGCAGCCATTTCAGCATCGCTTAGTCGGTTTCTCGCGCAAGTAAACGCTGGAATTGATGCGTTATCGTCGCCACTTTAATTTGCTGCGCGCCAATTTGTTTGACTGGCCACAGCCCGATCACGCTGTTGCAGACGAAAATTTCGTCAGCCGTATAAAGATCATTGAGCGCAATGGCACGAATCTCTATATTCAAGCCCAGTTGCGGTGCGCACGCCAGCACGCGATCACGCTGTAGTCCCGCAACCCCACAAGCACTTAAATCTGGCGTAACTAAGAGGTTTTGCGTCCGCATGAAAATATTAGTCATGGTGCCCGCAATCACCCATCCGTCGATATCCAACATCACGCCCTCAGGTATCGTCGCATCTTCCCACTCCATGCGCGCCAGCACGTTCTCTAAACGGTTGAGGTGTTTAATTCCGGCGAGCCGAGGTTGATGACATAAACGCATTTCACAAAGATGCAGAGGCACGCCTTCTTGCCAAAAATGCTGGGGATAATTCGGTAAGCTAGAGGTGGGCACGAAACGGTTGGGCGACACCGAATCCGGCACCCGATAGCCGCGTCCGCCCTCGCCGCGCGAGACAATAATTTTGACCACGCAATTGGCTTCGTCTTTTGTGAGCTGCGCGAGCTCTTCTTCTAAAACTTCCCGCGCCGGACACAAGATATCCAGCGCGTCGCAATCGGCTCGTAATTTTTTATATTGCAAAGGCCAAGATAGTATTCGGCCGTTTTCCATACGCATAGTGCGGAACACGCCATCCCCGTACATCATGCCGCGGTCCATGACGTGTATGCTGTTACCCGGTTCGCCGTTAATAATAATCACTGAAAGACTGCCTTTTTTGTATTCATTTATGCTTCGTATTCAGTTTGCCTGGCAACGCCACGTAAAAATTTTTACGCTGCTATGCCCAGTGCGCGCAACAGGCCTTTGGCCTTAGCACGCGTCTCCTCCAATTCTTGTTCTGCTTGCGAGTCGGCTACGATGCCCGCCCCCGCCCAAAAGTGTAAAGCTTTCCCTTGCAATAAAAAACTTCGGATCAAGATATTGAGATCCAAATCGCCTTCATGATTTAAATATCCCATGCTGCCGGTGTAGGCGTAACGGGCCTCCGACTCCAGCTCGCGAATAATTTGCATACAGCGCACTTTCGGGCACCCCGTAATCGTACCACCAGGAAACAAAGCCCGAATAATTTGCCCCGGCGTCACACCCAATTTAAGCCTTCCCCTGACTGTAGACTCCAGATGATGCACATGGGTATAGCTGGTCACCTCTAACAGCGCGGGCACATGCACGCTACCCGGTTCGCAGACGCGGCCTAAATCATTGCGTTCCAAATCGACCAACATAATATGTTCCGCGCGCTCTTTCGCCGTGGACTGTAATTGTGCTTTGAGCTTTTGATCTTCGCTGCCTTGATCCGAGCGCGGACGGGTGCCGGCTATCGGCCGGGTTTCAATTTCTTCTCCTTGCACATGTACCAGGCGTTCCGGGGATGAGCTGATGATGTAATGATCCTCCCCCAAATCCGCCAATCCGCCGAAGGGTGCAGGATTACTTCGTTGCAACGCGGCATAGAGACCTATCGCGTCCCCTTGCGGTGGCGGTTGCAAATGCCGCGCTAAATTGGCTTGGAATATGGCGCCCTCACGTATATAGCTTTGAATGCGCGCGACACCTTGTAAAAATTCCGCGGGTGGCGCTTCGACTATGGCGTCCACATGCGGCATAGGGGGCGTCAATTCCGGCAGATGCTCAATGTCGTAGCGCAAAGTTTCCAGAAAAACCGCATGCGTCGACTCGGCGAATAAATAGGTTTTGCCCACCGTGTGATCCACCAAAACCGCGGCAGGAATGCGCGTGGCCTGAGCGAGGGGAAATTTATTTTCTAATTCGCGTCGCGCCACGCTAGGCTCAATTTCGTGGAGCAATTCATAACCAAAATATAAAAACCAGCCGCCACGAAACGGTAGACAGGCGTCGTTCGCCTCGGTGACATTCAAGCGCCTTTGAGTCTCCCACTCTATATCGAGTTGTCTTAAAAAATGCCCTGCTTCATTGGCGCGTTGGATCAGGCGCTGTTGCGGAAACGCAAACAAAATGTCCCAGCCGGGCGCGCCGCCCAGGGTCTGCAACAAAAATGGATAGCGGCTGGGATTGGCCGCATGCAAGCGCAGCAAATCGACGGGATAACTAGCCGTAGTATGGGGCATGGATGCGCCCGGGGTATTTAAAGCCGGCGAAAAACTAAGGTCGCATTGGTACCGCCGAATCCAAAGGAATTGGACAAAGCGACATCAATCGACATAGGGCGCGCGACATTAGGGACGTAATCCAGATCGCATTGCGGATCCTGTTCTTTTAAATTAATCGTCGGCGGCGCGAGTTGATCCCGTATCGCCAGCGCCGTGAACACGGCTTCTACGCCGCCGGCGGCGCCTAGCAGATGGCCGGTCATGGATTTGGTTGAGCTCACCGCAAGCTTTTTTGCGTGCTCGCCGAAACAGGCTTTCATCGCTTGGGTTTCGGCTAAATCTCCTAAGGGAGTAGACGTGCCATGGGCGTTGACGTATTGCACGGCCTCCGCTTGCAGGCCGGCATTATGCAGCGCATTGCGCATTGCCCGCGCCGCGCCCGCACCGTCTTCCGGAGGCGCGGTCATATGATAGGCATCGGCGCTCATGCCATAGCCCACCAGTTCGCAATAAATTTTCGCGCCCCGTGCTCGCGCGTGTTCGTATTCTTCCAAGACCAAAGCGCCGGCACCCTCGCCCAGAACAAAGCCATCACGGCCGGTATCCCAGGGACGGCTGGCGGTGGCGGGATCATCGTTACGCGTCGACAAGGCTTTGGCGGAAGAAAAACCCCCTATCGCCAGCGGACACACGGTCGCTTCCGCCCCACCCGCGACCATCACATCCGCATCGCCATATTCGATGAGCCGCGCCGACTCGCCTATGCTGTGATTACCCGTGGCACAGGCAGATACACAGGATAAATTCGGTCCTTGAAAGCCATACATAATGGAGAGATTGCCCGAGATCATATTGATGATAGAGCCCGGAATAAAAAACGGCGAAATCCGGCGTGGCCCATTTTTCAAGTATTCATTATGGGTCTCTTCGATGTACGGCAAACCACCGATACCGGAGCCGATGTTCACGCCGATACGTTCAGCATTGCTAGGTTTAGCACTGAGACCGGCGTCTTGCACGGCTTGTATCCCGGCCGCCAAACCATAGTGAATGAAGGTATCCATGCGCCGCGCTTCCTTGGGCGACAAGTATTGCGCGACGTCGAAGTTTTTAACTTCGCCGGCCACTTGAGATGCGAAGGCGCTGGCGTCAAACCGGCTGATCCGGGTAATACCCGAACGGCCGGCGATGACCTGATCCCAGGCTTCCTTCACCGTATTGCCCACCGGCGAAATTATACCCAGACCGGTGACGACTACTCTGCGTCTGGACAAACCAACTCCAAATTGTTTATGGGAAAAAAGCTTGCGTGCTTACTTGGCGTGGGCGGAGACGTAATCGACCGCTTGTTTGACAGTGGTGATTTTTTCGGCTTCTTCGTCTGGAATTTCACAATCAAACTCTTCTTCCAAGGCCATCACGAGTTCTACTGTATCCAGGGAATCGGCGCCTAGATCATCTACGAAAGACGATTCGCTTTTCACTTCGGTTTCGTTGACGCCCAGTTGCTCGGCAACAATTTTTTTGACGCGTTGTTCTACATTTTCCATCTAATTCCCTTTCCTTTGGTATCGTAGAAAAGCGGCGGTATTCTACCAAAAAACCGGCAGCCGACCAAACCGCGTTACTCCATGTACATGCCGCCATTAATATGCAGCGTAGCGCCGGTGATATAGCCGGCTTGGGGCGTGGCTAAAAAGCCGACCGCTGCCGCGATATCTTCCGCGGATCCTAATCGTCCCAGCGGAATATGTTCCAACAAAGCGCTGCGCTGCGTGTCTGAAAGGCTCTTCGTCATATCGGTATCGATAAACCCGGGAGCGACACAATTCACTGTGATATTGCGGCTGCCGACCTCGCGTGCCAGGGATTTAGAAAAACCCATGATACCCGCTTTGGCGGCGGCGTAATTGGTTTGACCTGCGTTGCCCATGGCGCCGACAACCGAGGCAATGCTGATGATGCGACCGTAGCGCGCTTTCATCATGGTTTTTAATACCGCTTGGCTCATGCGAAATACCGATTTCAAATTGGTATCCAGAATGTCGTCCCACTCCTGCTCTTTCATCCGCATTAACAAATTATCGCGCGTGATCCCGGCGTTATTGACTAACACCGCCGGCGTACCGAAGGTATTGATCGTATATTCCAAAACGCTGGCGATATCTTGAGGATGATTGACGTCGAGTTTTTGGCCGCTGCCTTGAACGCCGTGCGCGCTTAAGTACTCGCTAATATCCGTGGCGCCTTGGGCGCTAGTCGCGGTGCCCACTAGGGTTGCGCCCAAGCGGCCTAATTCCAAGGCGCAGGCTCGGCCTATACCGCGGCTGGCACCTGTCACTATCGCTATTTGTCCGTTTAGACTCGCCATATCTTACCTATAAAAAAGGATTAACAATATTAAATTACGTACTGATTTAAAAGAGTATTTATTTTTTCAATATCGGCTTTATCGTTTATTGAGACATGCTGAATCTCAGGCGCAATACGTTTGTTCAAACCTTGCAGAACTTTTCCTGGTCCGCATTCGACCAGCGCGTTTACGCCGCTGCTGGCCATCGCCTTGACGCTTTCCACCCAGCGCACAGGGTGAAAAAGTTGTTTCGCTAAACCCGTTTTGATACTGGCGGGGTCCTCGAAGGCGCTTACATCGGCGTTTTGTATCACTGGAAAAACCGGTTTGACGACCGGTACCGATTCCAAGTAATAGGCCAAGCGTTCGGCCGCGGGCCGCATGAGGGCGCAATGCGAGGGCACGGATACCGGCAATAAAATAGCGCGCTTCGCCCCCTTGGTTTTCGCTAGGGCAATACCACGCTCCACGGCCGCAGTGGTCCCGGCGATGACAACTTGACCGGGCGAATTGAAATTGACTGCTTCTAAGACCTCACCTTGCGAGGCTTCGGCACAAAGTGCCACCACCGCCGCATCCTCCAGACCCAAAATCGCCGCCATCGCGCCGGCACCTACGGCGACTGCATCCTGCATAGCTTGAGCGCGGAATCGTACCAGGGTTAAGGCATCGCTAAAGGCGATCGCTTGCGCCGCGACCAAGGCGCTGTATTCGCCCAGGCTGTGTCCCGCTGCAACACCGGGCACCGCATCCGAGCTCTCGCGCCAGGCTCGGAAGATGGCGATGTCCGCGGTCAACATGGCGACTTGGGTGTTTAAGGTATTATTTAATTCCTCCACCGGCCCACTGCTCACCAAGCGCCACAAATCTTGCGCCAATACCTCTGAGGCCTCTTCAAACGTCGCGCGCACCACGCTCACATCGGCAAAGCCGTTCATCATGTCTAAAGATTGCGATCCCTGTCCGGGAAAGACCAAGCCGAATTTCATGTGCAACCTCTTAATACTTTATTAACACCGAACCCCAGGTGAAGCCGCCGCCGAAGGCTTCCATCAATAGGATTTCACCGCGCTGAATTCGGCCATCGCGAATCGCGGTATCTAGGGCCAAGGGAATCGAAGCGGCCGAGGTATTGCCATGGGTGTCGACGGTGACGACCACACGCTCCATGCCCATGCCGAGCTTTTTCGCAGTGGCTTGAATAATCCGTATATTCGCTTGATGCGGAACCAGCCAATCGATGTCACTTTTTTGTAAATGATTAGCTTCAAGTGTTTCATCAACTATGGAGTCTAAAGTGTTGACAGCTATCTTAAAAACAGGGTTGCCTTCCATGGAAATTCCGGGCATGTTGGCAAACCCGGCAGAAGGCCCGGCTGGTACTTTTAACAGCGATTCATGCCGGCCATCGGCGTGCAAATGCGTCGAGATAATCCCAGCTTCTGGGCTTGCTTGCAGCACGACCGCGCCAGCACCGTCGCCCCATAAAATGCAGTTACTGCGATCATCCCAATCCGTGATGCGGGACAAAGTTTCGGCGCCTATAACTAAAACGTTTTTACTCGCGCCACTTTGAATAAATTGCGCGGCAGTCGCCAAGGCATACACGAAACCGCTGCATACGGCTTGTAGGTCAAATGCGGGACTACCATTGATGACGCCCAGCTTGCGCTGAACCACGCAGGCAGTGCTGGGGAAAATAAAATCCGGTGTGGTCGTCGCCACCAAAATCAAATCCAAATCAGCGGGCGTCAAGCACGCCGCCGCCAGCGCCTGTTTCGCCGCCGCCACCGCCAGATCGCTGGTTAACTCATGTTCCGCCGCGATGTGGCGTTGGCGTATACCGGTGCGCGAGACTATCCATTCGTCGGTGGTATCGACACGTTTTTCCAATTCGGCATTTGTTAGGACGCGTTCTGGAAGATAACTGCCGGTACCGGCAATGCGGGCATAAATCATACGGTCTCGGTAGGATGCTCAAGCGCCAGCTGTTCGGAGATGCGGCCCAGCACATTGCGTCTGCACTCTTCCACCGCGCGGCGCAGCGCGAACTCGAAAGCGAAGCTGTCGGCGCTGCCATGGCTTTTAATCACAATGCCGCGCAAGCCCAGCAGGCTAGCACCGTTATATCGCCTATGATCCACGCGACGCTTAAAACGGGCGAGTATAGGCCAAGCGATGCCGGCAGCGATTTTGGATAAGAAATTGCGCTGGAATTCTTGTTTTAAGAAAGTCCCCAACATTTGCGCCAAGCCTTCTGAAGTTTTTAACGCCACATTGCCCACGAATCCGTCGCACACCACTACATCGGTACGGCCTTTATAAATATCGTCGCCTTCGATATTGCCGAAGAAATTCAGGTGGCTTGCTTTCAGTAATTCCCCCGCCTGCTTCACGATTTCATTGCCCTTAATCGCTTCTGAACCGATATTCAACAAACCCACGCTGGGGCGCGGTAAATCTTCCACCGCTGCCGCCAGCATCGCGCCCATGATGGCGAACTGCAGCAGATGCTCCGCCGTACAATCAACGTTGGCCCCCAAATCCAACACATAAGCACGGCCGGTGAGCGTAGGCAAGACCGTGCAGATGGCCGGCCGGTCTATGCCGGGCAAGGTTTTGAGCACAAAGCGGGAGATCGCCATCAGCGCGCCGGTAT
>CAZKHT010000118.1:0-9123 GCA_964552595.1 uncultured Burkholderiales bacterium | reverse complement strand
GCATTCAAGCCATGCGCTGCCACACCAATACCTGCCCCACAGGTATCACTACCCACAACAAACGCCTGCAACGCGGTTTAGTGGTCGAAGAAAAATATCTGCGCGTCGCCCAATACGCGCGCACCATGAATCAAGAGATCGAGATGATCGCGCATTCCTGCGGCTTGGCGCACGCGCGTGAACTCGGTCGCGAGCATGTGCGTATCGTCCAGCAAGCCGGACGTAGCGTGGCTTTGAATATGCTTTACCCTTACCCCAGGGTACGCAAGCCGGCTTAACGCCTACTGCTGCGGTGCTAAGACTGCGATGATAAACGTAAGGTATGGACGATCTCGGGCGTGACATCCTCAAAATGGCACGCGAATTCTTCAGCGCGAACCGGTCGCCCAAATAGATAACCTTGAACTTGATCGCAGCCCATTTGATTGAGCAGCGCAAACTGCGCGGGCGTCTCCACGCCTTCGGCAACGACTTCCATATTCAGTGCATGCCCTAAAGCAATAATTGCCGCGACGATGGCTTTCCCTTCTCCCGAGTCTTGTTCCAAGCCCCGAATAAAAGTCATGTCTATCTTTAATTGCTGCGCTTGAAACTGGCGTAAGTAGCTGAGACTGGAATAGCCGGTGCCAAAATCATCGATGGCCACATCGAAGCCCATGGCTTGGAGCTTTTGCAGAATGACGGTATTTTTTTCCGCATTTTCCATGGCCACGGTTTCGGTGATCTCCAACATAAGCGCGCTGGGTGCCAAGCCATAGCCGGAAATAAGGCTGAGAATGTATTCCGCCAAATCCGGTTGGCGAAATTGCTGCGGCGAGAGATTGATCGCGATCGGTATGGCAGGCCGCCCCTCTTCTTGCCAAATACAGAGTTGCCGGCACGCCGCTTCCAATACCCATTGTCCTATGGGCATGATCAGCCCCGCGCTTTCCGCAATCGGAATAAATTCGGCCGGCGGAATAGAGCCAAGCTCGGGATGCGTCCAGCGCAAAAGCGCCTCTGCCCCCAGAAGACGGCGGCCGTCATTCGAAAGTTTAGGCTGAAAATGCAAACTCAGTTGCTGACTTCCGATGGCATCGCGCAGCGCGACTTGGATTTGCAGGGTGCGTAAAGCGCTGGCGTTCATGGAGGATTCGAAGAAACGATAAGCGTTTTTTCCGCCTTGCTTCGCTTCATACATTGCGGCGTCGGCATTGGCCATCAGGCTGTGCACGGTTTCCCCGTCATTCGGAAAAACCGCCACGCCCACACTCACCGAAATGCGCACCGAGATACCCGTTAAATCGAAATGCTGGTCCATGGCGGCGATTAATTTTTGGCATATCGTCGCCACTTCATCCGGGCGATGCAGGTCTTCCGCCAGAATAACGAACTCATCACCCCCCACGCGCGCCAGCATATCCTCTTCGCGTAAAACGGAGCGTAGGCGCCTAGCGACACTTTGCAGTAACAAATCGCCTTTGGCGTGGCCTAGAGAATCATTCACGGTCTTGAAACCGTCCAAATCAAGAAAGAGCAACGCGCAGGGGTGGTCGCTACGACGGGCGGCGTGAATCGCGTGCTGCACCCGGTCGACTAAGAGCGCACGATTCGGTAAATCGGTTAATGCATCATGCGTCGCCTGATGCATGAGTTTTTCGTTGGCGCGCTGCAATGAATGCGCCAGCTTGCCGGTGGCCGACTCCATGCGTGCATCCAGAATCGATAGCAGCAGCGTGATTGTCAGGATCGATAAAGCGCCGCCCGTGACACCCGCCGCGACCCATTGCGGGCTCATGCCGGATGCGGACAAACAGACGCTATTGGGCGCGAATACGGCGGCGGCCATACCTGTGTAGTGCATACCGGCAATAGCCAATCCCATGACGACAGCCGCCGCGAATTGGCGCAGAGCGGGATAGCGCTGGGCATCGTGGCGCAAATTAAATGCAATCCACAGCGCAGCGAACGAGACCACCATCGCAATTAAGATAGACGCGATGAAAATCCAAGGAACATAGTGAATCCCCGGTTCCATGCGCATCGCCGCCATGCCTGTGTAGTGCATAGAGGCGATCGCCGCGCCCATGAAGATACTGCTTATGACTAAGCGCCAGGTCGAAAGCTGGGCGCCGGACACGGTCTGTAATACCAAAAGCGATACCGCAATTGCGATGGCCAGCGACAATAGGGTGAGAAGAAAGTCATAACCCAGCGGAACGGGCATGGAGAAGGCCAGCATGCCGATAAAATGCATGGACCAGATTCCGATACCGAGCGCGAAAGCACCGCCGCCTAGCCAGACTTGGCGATAACGCGCGCTTGCCAGGGATCCGATACGGCGTGCGAGGTCTAAGGCGGTGTAGGAAGCAAAACAGGCGACGGCGATAGATAGAAATACCAATGCGCTATTGTAAGTACCGTTCAACGCCTGCCTCTTTGCACTTTGACTAACACCCAGTCGCGATAGCGCGATCACGCCTGTTTAGCGTGTTCGCAGCAATATTTATCGGCGCACGGAAGGCGTTCTTTAGGCGGTCGCGAATTAGTCCATATCGCCCCGCAAATGGCGTCGCGGCTTGCTTCGCCACGTCTGCGCGGACTATTTCATCACGCTGAGTTCTTTATGGGGATCGATTGCACGCGCGCTTTGACCTTCCACCACCCAACCACGGATGCCGGTAGCGGTCTCAATTTTGAAAACGCGGAAATCCTTGCCATGGCGCATCCGCAATACTGTTACCGATTGGCCAGGCCCCAGCATCCCGAGTACGCGGCCTGATTGGGGTTGCTCCAGCGGAAACGCGGCGTAGAGCGGGGTAGGCCCTAATATCACCAAGCGATGCCGTCTATCGTTATAAATATCCCCCAGCCATATCGCAGCGCCGGCTAATCCGATCCCCAACACAGTGATGATCCACCATCGTTTTGACATGGAGCTACCCTAATTTAAAGCTGATGTGTCCGCGCCCAAAAACTTTTTAAAAGATTAATCCCCAACACTTGCGCGCCGCGCGCGGGGCTTTGCGCCGATTTTTGATGCCACTGTGCCGTGGACAGGGTTAATAATTCCGAGCGTGTAGGCTGCGCATAGCCCATCTGCCAATCCGGAAAAATCTGCGCCTTCATCGGCTCGTAGAGCATTTCCCGGATATCGATATGGCGCCGGCTGGCGCGTATGCGATCATAGGTTTCCCGCACCGCCAGGGGCGCGCCCTCGAAATACTGCATGAAAATGCCATCGCTATAGAGCAGAACGCCGGTAATATTATTTTCCAGATTTAATGCTCTCGCATCTAGCAATAAAGACTCCAGTTGTCTCTCGGTGAAGCGAGGATTGGCGGTGCTGATGTAGATGACAGCGTACAGCTCGGCCATAAAGCGCTTTCCTTTCCGAAAATAAGCAGTGTAGCTGGCCGCGCTGCCTCAAGAAAGTTGATCGCGCAAACGCTGTTCCTGTTCGCGTAATTCCGGCGTGAAGGCTTCGCCGAAATCTTCCGCTTCAAAAATCTGGCGGATTTCAATGACCGATTCCTCGCCCGTGGGATTGGGGCAGCGCTTAACCCAGGCAATTGCTTCTTCCAGGGATTTCGTGCGCCATAACCAAAAGCCCGCCACCAATTCCTTGGTCTCGGTAAAGGGGCCATCGACCACGGTACGCGCCGTGCCGGAAAATTGAACCCGCGCGCCCTTGCTGCTGGGATGCAAGCCTTCACCCGCTAGCATAATGCCGGCCTTCACCAACTCCTCGTTGTATTTGCCCATTTCGGCCAGCATGTTTTCATCGGGCAAGACGCCGGCTTCGGTTTCTTTCGTGGCTTTTACTATCACCATAAAACGCATTTTGATTACCTCCTGTAAATGACAATGAGCAAGGCGCTCATACACCTAGTCGCATGGCTGGGGCCGAATTCGACACGAAACAAAATTTTTTTATGCGGACCTGTCTTGCGGCCAACTCAGTTGCGTCAGGCCTTGCCCGATGCCGAGTTTTTCGATTAAGCGCCGCGCATCGAAAGGTGCTCTGACTTTGACGTCGTTGTCGAAATAGCAATAAACGTCACGGCTCGTCCGCTTAAGGGGGCCCGCGCTGGAAATCCGCTGTGCATCCTGTGGTTCACCGCCGCTGCTCCAAGCGCGTATGCGTGCGGCCCAGCGGTCCAAAGCGGCCTCGGTATAACCGCTGGCGTACAATTCTTCTTCTCCATGCAGGCGTAGATAGACGAAATCCGAAGTCACGTCTTCGCGATAAGGCCATTTGCCCGCCGTGTCGGCGACGACTAAAGCCACGTCGTATTTTCGTAGCAGCTTAATAAAATGTTCATCGATAAAACTTGCATGGCGTATTTCCATGGCGTGACGCATGGGACGGTTTGCGTCTATGGCCAAGCGGCTGCGTCCTTGCATGCGGGCTTCGCGTTTACGCGCGAGTTTTAATCCCGCTTCCGTGTCGTGCGGCAATAAACTTAGAAAGTGTTCGACACGCTCCGCATCGAAGCGAAAACTCGGCGGGAATTGCCATAGAAAAGGTCCTAGCTTTTCTTGCAAATTAAACACGCCGGAGGCAAAAACATTGGCCAGCGCTTTATCGATATCGCGCAAACGCAGAATATGCGTGATATAGCGGTTGCCCTTCACGCTGAATACGAAGCCAGGCGGGGTAGCGGCATACCAAGCGGCGTAACTCTCTGGACGCTGCAGCGAATAAAACGAGCCATTGATTTCTATGCTCGGCAAAGCGCGCGAAGCGAACTCGAGCTCATGGTTTTGGGTTAAGCCTGGCGGATAAAACACGCCGCGCCAAGGCGGATAACGCCAACCCGAGATGCCAATTAAAATATTACCCATGCTGAGTGAAACGAAAAGCGTGCTTTACAAAGAAGGAGGCAAACCGCGAATCACGTCTCATCTAGGCGATCTCGCGCCGGCAAGGCATCCCGAAAAATATCAAATTTTTTCCATTCCGGAACCGGTGGGGTATAGGCGGGGCGGGGTGCATACACGGAATACTCGACCAGCTGCATCTTGTGAATATAGCGTGGACAATTGGGGAAAATTTGGGTCGCCGTGATACGGATGATAAATACCGCACCGGGAAATTTCGCTAACAGTGGATCTTGCGTATGGAGAACCGCGCGGCCGTTTACCCGCAGACGTTGTGCATTTTCGAAATCTAAAAACAAAAGACCAACGTGCGGGTTGAGCATCACATTGCCCCAGGAACGATACATGCCGTTTCCATCGTAGTCGGGAATGGCAATGGTTTTTTCGTCCACGACTTGAACAAAGCCGGGCAAGCCGCCCTTGTAAGAACAATCGGGCTGGCCGTTTAAATCCGCAGTGGCTAAAAAAAACATCGCGCTTTTTTCGATAAAGTTTTTATCTTCGTCGCTAAAGGTCTCGCGCGCGTATTGCGCTAAGCGATCGGCGATACGACGCGTATCGCGTATTTCTTGTAGCTGCCGCATGCCTTCGTGATAGGTCGTGCTGGAATCACCCATAATTGCCCCCTGTGCCAAGTAGTCGCTTCAATATAGCTAAAAAAACCTTAAGGCGCGCTCGCGCTATAATCCTTCAACCCATTTACTTCTGATACAGCGTGGCCGACTCTAAAAACCCCATTGATCCGCACGAATTGGAACAGGCCTTCTCGCTGTTCAATATCGCCTCTGAACAGCTGGCGGCGACTTACGCCGGCTTGCAAGAACAAGTGGCCCATCTCACGCAAGAATTGGCGATAGCCAACGGAGAACTCAAGCGCCAATTCTTGGAAAAAGAAGCTTTGTCTTCGCGACTTACTGGGCTTTTAGCGGCCTTGCCCGCGGGCGTGCTGGTCGTCGACGACACGGGGCACATCGTCGAGGCCAATCCGGCCGCGCAAGCGATGTTGGGAGCTGAGTTGATGGGACTTTCCTGGCCGGTGGCGCAAGCCTGCGCCTTGCGCGCCACGACTCGGGAAGATGAATGGGAAACATTGGATGCCACGCCCCTGGGCAAACGCCGCTTGGCCTTCTCCAGCAATGCGCTGGGCGAAGGGCGAGGGCAGATTTTTTTGTTTCATGACATCACCCAGGCCCACGCTTTGCAAACCGAACTGGCACGCCATCAGCGTCTGTCGGCCATGGGTGAAGTCGCGGCACGCCTCGCGCATCAGCTGCGAACCCCGCTGGCGACGGCTTTGTTGTACGCCTCGCAGCTCTCGCAGCCGCAGCTGGATGCCGCCGAACGTGCGCGCTTCGGCGAAAAAGTCGTAGCGCGGTTAAAGCATTTGGAACACCTGATTCAAGACATGCTGTTATTCGTGCGCGGCGAAGCGGGCGGCCGCGACTTACTGCGCGTCAACGATCTTTTAAATGATTTGCAGCAAGTCATGGAACCGCAGATGCGCGAGGGTGGCTTGCAGTTCCAGGTCGAACACGATGCGGCGGATAGCGCGGTGATGGGTAGCCGCGAAGCCTTAACCGGCGCCTTGGTCAGCTTATTGGAAAATGCGATGCAACACAGCGCCGCCTCCGCAAGTATCACCTTGCGCAGCGGCGTGCGGGGGAATCTGGTCTTGCTCAGCGTTGAGGACACCGGGGCGGGCATCGCACCGGAAATGCTGGAAAAATTATTCGATCCATTTTTTACCACACGTCCCGACGGCACCGGCTTAGGCTTGGCGATCGTGCGCGGTGTCGCGCAAGCGCATGCCGGCGAAGTGACGGTGGCCTCGCAGCCGGGGCAGGGCGCGGTGTTCACGCTCAGCCTACCGCGCGCGGAATTGGAGTAAGCTTGCGTTCCATGACGACATTGCCCGTGCTGGTGGTCGAAGACGATCAAGATTTGCGTGAAGCGTTGACCGACACTTTGACGCTTTCCGGTTATAGCGTTTTGAGTGCGCAAGACGGCGAAGCGGCCCTGCGCATCATGGCGCAACAAGCGGTGGGCATCGTCGTATCCGATGTGATGATGTCGCCCATGGACGGGCATACGCTGCTCAAGCGCATCAAAGCCAGCACCCCGCACATTCCCGTGTTGCTCATGACCGCCTACGGCATGATAGAAAAAGCCGTTGAAGCCATGCGCGACGGCGCCGCTGATTATCTGACCAAGCCTTTCGACGCCAATAAATTATTAGCCCAAGTCGCGCGCTATATGTTGACCGCGCATGCCGCCGAAGATGATGCGGTGATCGCGCAAGATGCGTTGTCCAAGGAATTGCTTGCCATGGCGGACCGCGTAGCGGTGACCCAATCCACGGTATTGATTACCGGCGAATCCGGCAGCGGTAAGGAAGTCATGGCGCGCTATATCCATCGTCATTCAACCCGCGCGCAGCAAGCATTTGTGGCGATCAACTGCGCGGCGATTCCGGATAATTTATTGGAGTCCACCTTATTCGGATTCGAAAAAGGCGCCTTCACCGGCGCCACCACGGCGCAAAGCGGGAAGTTTGAGCAAGCCCAAGGCGGGACTTTGCTATTGGATGAAATTTCCGAAATGCCGCTTAATCTGCAGGCAAAATTGTTGCGTGTGCTCCAGGAGCGCGAAGTGGAACGCATAGGCAGTAAAAAAGGAATTCCCCTGGATGTGCGCGTGATCGCGACCTCCAATCGCGATATGCAAGCCGAGGTCGGGGCGGGAAAATTTCGGGAAGACTTGTATTACCGCCTAAATGTCTTCCCCCTGCGCCTCGCGCCTTTGCGCGAGCGCCCGGCCGACATTCCGCCGCTGGCCCGCCATCTCTTGCGCAGCCTCGCCGGCATCACCGGAAGAAGCGGGCTTTCCCTTTCAAAACAAGCAGAAGAACGATTGACGACCTATACCTGGCCGGGTAACATCCGTGAGCTAGAAAATGTGATACAGCGCGCGATGATATTGGCGAGTGGCAATATCATCGAAGAGGCAAATCTGCATTTGCCGGAAGCGGCAAAAATTGCCGCAGGGCCTGCCGGCAATAGTGTGTCGAGTGAGCGTCCGGCGGACATTAAAACGCTAGAGCGCACACATATTTTAGAGACTTTGGCGGCGGTCAAAGGCTCGCGAAAACAAGCGGCAGAGCGCTTGGGCATGAGCGAGCGCACCTTGCGGTATAAACTGCAAAGGCTACGCGAAGAGGGTATAGATCCCGATGCGCGTGAGTAAGCAGGCGTTGGGTACAGAACTTGCTGTTAAGTTGGGTGCAGGTCAACCGATAGAGTAGAGCACATGGATACCAAAGGCATCGATCAGCTTCTTAGCCAACTGCAAGCCGCCTCTCAGCTTGCAGCGGGCAATCCGGCCACGCCCGCCACGGGTGGGCCCGGCGATTTCGCCGCCATGTTGCAAGCTTCGCTGAATCAAGTCAACGCGGTTCAGACCGATGCCAATCAACTCGCCCGGGCCTTGGAGCAAGGCGCCCCCAACGTCAACGTCGAAGATGTGATTATTTCGCTGCAAAAAGCGGATGTATCATTTCAGACCATGGTGCAAGTGCGTAATAAGCTGGTAGAAGCGTATCAGCAGATTATGACCATGCCGGTGTAAGACCACTGAGCGTGTCAGCCGCGTAAAAAACGCGGCGATGTTCAGGCGTAAAGGGTATTTATGGCGGTTGCAACGCAGCCTTCTTTGGTTGCGCAATTACAAAATTTTGGACAACTGTCCAACAGTCAAAAAATCGGCTCCATCATAGCCGTCGCCGCCATCGTCGCCCTATTTTTCGGGGCCTATCTCTGGTACCAAACGCCGTCCTATCAAATTCTCTACACCAATCTGTCTGAAAAAGACGGTGGTGCGGTCATCAATTCTCTGCAGCAAATGAATATTCCGTTTAAAGCGGAAGGCACTAGCGCGATCAAAGTCCCCATGGATAAAGTCTATGAAGTGCGCCTGAAGCTGGCCGCGCAAGGCATACCCAAGGGCAGCGCCGGTTTTGATTTGCTGGACAACCAAAAGCTGGGCGTCAGCCAGTTTGTTGAACAAGTGAATTATCAACGCGCCTTGGAAGGCGAGCTGGGCCGCACCATAGAAGCGATTTCGGTCGTGCAAGGCGCGCGTGTGCATCTTGCCATTCCGCGACCCTCGGTTTTTTTGCGCGATCAGCAAAAACCCTCGGCCTCGGTATTTTTGAATCTGGGGGGCGGCAAGCGGCTAGACCCGACTCAGATCAGCGGCATCGTG
>CAZKHT010000117.1:0-9174 GCA_964552595.1 uncultured Burkholderiales bacterium | reverse complement strand
TTCTGCGTGCTAGTGCTCGGTTTTACCAGCACTTCAGCGACCACTTTGGGCGTACTGATGGCAGGTGTTTCTTGGAATCCAGGGGGGTCTAGCAATATGGTGTATTCGCGCAGCAATCTGCCCGACGGCCAATCCAGTTGGATAAGCAAATCGACGAAGGGCTCATTAAACGCCTGCGTAGAACTTATTTTTAGATAGGGGTCGCCGTTGGCGCGCTTTTCGACCGTGAAACGCAAGGCGCCAAGACCTTCTTGACGCTCCACTTTGGCCTGCTTATACGCTTCGGCGGAAGCGACGCGCGCGGTGATGAGATCAACTTCATCTTTAGGCACGGAAATCAGATCAATTTCAGCGCGCAAAGGCTGACCCAGCGCCGAATTTACTTTTAATTTTCCTAGCCCGGCGGCATCGGCAACCAAAGGCGAGCCGGCGAGTAAGCCAGCGATCAATAATGCATTGAATAAGTTCTTGCGTTTCATGCCACCCTCATGACTTTATAGGCAAGGATAACCAACTTAACATCAAATAGTTAGAGTTGCAAGCTCAGATCGCACATTACATTAGCGCTCAACCTAGATATTTTTCAATCAAAGTTTCCGCAATTTGCACCATGTTCAATGCGCCACCCTTGCGCATGTTGTCGGCAACGGCCCAGAAATCTAAACCCTGATCGCAAGAGGGGTCCAATCTGACTCTCCCGATGAAAACGGGATCGTTACTCGCGGCTTCGACCATGGGCGTGGGGTAATCCGCCGAGCCCTCGCCTTCATATAAGACCACGCCGGGACTTTCCGCGAACAGGGCCCGCGCTTTCTCAAGATCCAAGGGTCGGTGGGTCTCCACATGAAGCGCGATGCTATGCCCGTAGAACACAGGCACCCGTACAGCGGTGACATTTACGCCGAGCGCGTCGTTTTGCAGTAAGCGTTTTAATTCACTGGCGATCTTTTCTTCCTCGGTAGAAATACCCTCAGCGTTTAAGGCGCCTATTTGCGGTAACAGATTAAACGCAATTTGTTTGGGAAAGACCTCGTGGTCTAGCGGCTTGTTGTTAAACAAGCCTATCGCCTGTTGCGCCAACTCCTCGACAGCGGCGCGGCTAGCCCCCGACACCGCTTGCATGGTCACGGCATTGACGCGCTTCAACCCTACAGCCTCATTTATCGCTTTTAATGCTAGCGCCATGATGATGGCGCAACTATTGGGATTGGATATGATGCGCCGGGCCTCATAATCGGCGAGCACATGCGCATTAACCTCAGGGACCACCAAGGGAATATCCAAATCTAGGCGATGGGCACTGCTGTCGTCTATAACGATGGCACCGCTCTCGCTAATCGATGGCAGATATTCGGCCGCCAGCGCTGCGTCCAAACAAAAAAATACCAAGGCACAGGAAGCGAAATCGAAGGACTCCAAATCTTGGACGGCCTCCTCTTGGCCGCGATATGCGATTTCGTCGCCGACTTTGTCGCCGATATCGACCAAATACAGGCGGCCTATGGGAAATTTCCTCGCCTCCAAAATTTCGAGCAAGGTTTCGCCGACTAAGCTACCCGCTCCCACGACGGCGATGTCGTAACTCTCTGCCATGTCTGCTTTCAAAAACGCGAGCGCGGGTAATCAGCGCTGCGCGTCTTATTTTGATTTAGTCTTCGAGCAAAATTCTCAGCATGCGGCGCAAAGGTTCGGCCGCGCCCCACAGCAATTGATCGCCCACGGTGAACGCGGATAAATATTCCGGACCCATGGTTAATTTACGCATGCGGCCGACGGGTATGCGCAAGCCGCCGCTCACCGCTGCCGGTGTCAGCTCCTTCATGGACAATTCCCTGTCATTCGGTATGACTTTCACCCAGTCATTATGCGCGGCTATCATGGCAGTAATGTCGTTCAGCGGTACGTCGCGATTGAGTTTGATGGTTAAGGCCTGGCTGTGGCAGCGCATTGCGCCTACGCGTACGCATAAGCCATCAATCGGGATTGGCCTATCGCTGCGACCGAGAATTTTATTGGCCTCGACTTGCGCCTTCCATTCCTCTTTGCTTTGGCCGGATGCGAGCTGCACATCTATCCAAGGAATGAGCGACCCCGCCAAAGGCACGGGCCAGGCCGCTAGGGGATATTCATCGGAGCGGATAAATTCCGTCACTTGTTTGTCGATTTCGAGTATGGCCGAGGCCGGATCGGCGACCAAACCGTGGACCTTATCCTCCACCGCGCCCATTTGCTGAATCAATTCACGCATATTGCGCGCGCCGGCGCCGCTGGCGGCTTGATACGTCATGGGGCTGATCCATTCAATCAAACCTTGGTCAAATAAACCGCCTATGGCCATCAACATCAAACTCACGGTGCAATTGCCGCCCACATAAGTCTTTACGCCTTTGCTTAAACCGTCTTTGATGACCTCGCGATTGACCGGATCCAGAATAATCACCGCATCGGCTTGCATGCGTAAGGTCGAGGCGGCATCTATCCAAAAACCTTGCCAACCCGCCGCGCGCAGATTGCCATAAACTTCGCTGGTGTAATCCCCGCCCTGACAGGAAATAATCGCGTCCATGGCTTTTAAGGCGTCGATATTTTTTGCGTCTTTTAAAGGCGGTACTTCTTTGCCTATGGCGGGACCTTTTCCCCCGGCGTTGGACGTCGTGAAAAATACCGGCTCTATCGCGTCAAAATCGCGCTCTTCCAACATGCGTTGCATGAGCACCGAGCCCACCATGCCACGCCACCCTACCAATCCCACTCGCATCATGCTTGCTTCCTTAAACTCGTCGTTTTAATTTTCTACCTGTATGCGTTACAGCGCTGCGACGACCGCATCGCCCATGGCGCTACACGACACGCGTTGCGCGCCGGGTGTCGCGATATCCGCAGTGCGATAGCCTTGGCTGATCACGCGCTGTACCGCCGTTTCCACGCGCCGCGCCTGGTCTTCCATTCCAAAGCTGTAGCGCAGCATTAATGCCAGCGACAAAATCGTCGCCAAAGGATTTGCAAGGTCTTTACCGGCGATATCGGGCGCACTGCCGTGTATGGGTTCGAACAAACCCTTACTGTGTTCGTTGATGGATGCGGACGGCAACATGCCGATGGAGCCGGTCAACATGGATGCCTCATCGGACAAAATATCACCGAAGATATTCCCGGTCAGTATCACATCGAATTGCTTGGGATTACGCACCAGTTGCATGGCCGCATTGTCCACATACATATGGCTGAGCGTGACGTCGGGGTAAGCTTGCGCCATATCCGTCACCACTTGCCGCCACAGCTCGGTGGCTTCCAATACATTGGCCTTGTCCACGGAGCACAGCCGCTTGGAGCGCCGGCGCGCGCTTTCGAATCCAATTTTAGCGATGCGACGAATTTCCGATTCGCTGTACACCATGGTATTGACGCCTACGCGCTCGCCATTGCGCGTCTCGATCCCACGCGGTTCGCCGAAATAAATATCACCGGTCAGTTCGCGGATAATCAAAATATCTAAACCGGCCACGACTTCCGGCTTCAAACTGGAAGCATCCGCTAATTCCGGATACAACAAGGCCGGGCGCAAATTTGCAAACAAGCCCAGCGCTTTGCGTATACGCAGCAATCCCTGCTCGGGGCGCTGCGGGCGCGGTAAATTGTCGTATTGATAGCCACCCACCGCGCCTAGCAAAACGGCGTCGGCTTGCTGCGCTAATTTTAGCGTCGCCTCGGGCAAGGGATCACCCGCCGCATCATAGCCCGCGCCGCCTATGGGCGCGTATTCTAGTTCGAGCTTCAAGCCGTCTTGCGCTAAACGCTGCAACACGCGCACCGCTTGAGCGACAATTTCCGGGCCTATTCCGTCGCCCGGCAATACTGCGATTTTCATGCTGATTCCTATACGGCTGTGTGAGCGAGGCGGTGCGTGTCAGACACGCAGGAAGAACTTCGCTAAATTAGAACAACCACGGTTCTGTTTGTTTACGCTTCTCTTCGTAAGCTGTGATTTTATCGGCGTTGCGCAAAGTCAGGCCGATATCGTCCAAACCATTTTGCAAACAATATTTGCGGAAGGCATCGACCTCGAAGGGATAAACCGTCGCGCTCGGCGTCGTGACTGTTTGCGCTTCTAAGTCGATATCCAAGCGATATCCCGGCGTGGCCGCGGTCTCATCAAACAAACGCGCCACATCGGCGGCCGCGAGCACGATGGGCAGCAGGCCATTTTTAAAGCAATTATTATAAAAAATATCGGCGAAGCTCGGCGCGATCATCGCGCGAAAACCGTAGTCCGCCAGCGCCCAAGGCGCATGTTCGCGACTCGACCCGCAGCCGAAATTTTCTCGAGCCAAAAGTATTTGCGCGCCGTGATACCGCGCCTGATTCAATACGAAATCCGGATTCAGCGGACGGCCGGTGTTATCTCGATCCGGTTCACCGTGATCGAGATAACGCCACTCATCGAATAAATTCGGGCCGAAGCCAGTGCGTTTAATCGACTTTAAAAACTGCTTGGGAATGATGGCGTCGGTGTCGACATTCGCTCTATCCAAAGGCGCCACCAATCCCTTTAAGCGGGAGAATTTTTCCACTGCTTACTTCTTCTCGTCCGCTTTCTGTTCGATTTTGCCGCCGACTTTTTGCACATCCTTGCCAAAGCCTTCCATGGTATTGCAGCCCGCGAGCCACACCAGGGACAACACTGCGGTGATCAGTAATGCTTTTTGTTTCATGCTTACGCTCCTCTCACGTTTAAGATTGCCATTTTCCTACATCTACAAATCGCCCCGCAATCGCGGCCGCAGCCGCCATCGCCGGACTCACCAAATGCGTACGCCCACCGGGTCCCTGCCGCCCTTCGAAGTTGCGGTTAGAGGTGGACGCGCAACGTTCTTGCGGCTCCAAACGGTCGGCATTCATCGCCAAACACATGGAGCAGCCGGGTTCCCGCCATTCAAATCCGGCGGAGATAAAAATTTTATCCAAGCCTTCATGCTCGGCTTGACGCTTGACCAAGCCTGAGCCGGGAACGACCAGAGCTTGCTTAATAGTGGACGCTATATGTTTACCACGCACCACTTGCGCCGCCGCGCGTAAATCCTCTATGCGCGAATTGGTGCAAGAGCCAATAAAAATTTTATCCAAGGCGATTTGGTCGATAGGCGTATTGGCTTCTAAGCCCATATAGCTCAGCGCCCGCTCCATACCCGCGCGTTTAATCGGATCGCTTTCCTTGCTTGGATCAGGCACCTTGCCATCTATGGTGGTAACCATCTCCGGCGAAGTGCCCCAAGTCACATGCGGTTTAAATTCTGATGCATCCAGTTCAACGACGCGGTCAAACGCGGCATCCGCATCACTCTGCAAAGTGCGCCAATAAGCGACCGCCTCATCCCACAGCTCGCCTTTGGGCGTGAACGGCCGTCCTCGAAGATAGGCAATGGTTTTCTCATCCGCGCCCACCATGCCTGCGCGCGCACCGGCTTCTATCGCCATATTGCATAAAGTCATGCGCCCCTCCATGGACAACGCGCGAATTGCGCTGCCGGCGAATTCTATGGCGTAGCCGGTACCGCCGGCGGTGCCGATTTTTCCTATGATGGCCAACGCAATATCTTTCGCGGTCACGCTAGGCGGCAGTGTCCCCTCTACGCGCACCAACATGGCTTTAGACTTTTTGGTTAAAAGGCATTGCGTCGCCAAGACATGCTCGACTTCCGAAGTGCCTATGCCGAAGGCCAAGGCGGCGAAAGCACCGTGCGTACTGGTATGCGAATCCCCGCACACCACGGTCATGCCGGGCAGCGTCGCGCCTTGCTCGGGGCCGATGACGTGGACGATGCCCTGGCGTACATCGCCCATTTTGAATTCGGTAATGCCGAAGTCATCGCAATTGCGATCCAAGGTCGCGACTTGCAAAGATGAAACGGGATCGGCGATGCCTTCAGCCCGATTGGTCGTCGGCACGTTGTGATCCGCCACCGCTAAGTTCGCATCCACGCGGCGCGGTTGCCTATGCGCGATACGCAAGCCTTCAAAAGCTTGCGGGCTAGTCACTTCGTGCACCAATTGCCGGTCGATATACAGCAAAGTAGTGCCGTCGCTTTCGACGTTCACCACGTGCGCGTCCCACAATTTGTCGTACAGGGTTTTATTGCTCATGCTTTTCACCAAATTTTCGAAATTATATCGTGAAGCCGCTTCACTCACCACAAAAAAAATGGCTAAGCATCTGTTCCTATTTAAAAATTTAACGCGTCGGGCCTAGTAACGGTAGGTTGCAGGGAATTTATGCCGATCGCATCACATTACAGCCCGTTTCTCAAACGTTGCATAAGTTATTGAATTTTAAATATGGCTCGCTTTGTGCTTACGCAAGAGTCAGCAATTTAATAACGATCATAAAGGGAGCGTTACATGTCAAAGAAAATCTTATTTGCGCTTGTTGCCGCTTGCGGTATCAGCAGCGCACACGCAGGTCAGTTTAGTACCTTAGATCCTGCCTATAGCCAAAGCTTGTTCACAGGCGCGGCTGGCGGTTTAGGTTTGACCTTTTTACAAAATGGCCAACTCGTCGTACGCAATGACTTCGGTGCTGGCGCCAACGTGTTGTCTGTCTACAGTCCGACCGCGGATACCACTTACCAAGGCACGAGTGTGCATAGTTTCACCAATCACGTGGTAAGCGGATTGGGCACCAGCGGACGCGGTATTACCACTGGCCTGGATGGGTCCTTATATGCCAACAGTAGCAGCGGTATCCAACGCGTAGACACCAGCACATGGACCGCTACTACCTTTGCCGGATCTCATAGTGGCGCCTACGGTATTGCCGTCGATGCGGCAGGCATGATTATTCACAATGACAGCTCGAATATCTGGTCGTTAAATCCACTCACTGGTATAGACACTTTGTTATACGCGGCAGGGAGCTTCATTGACGGTATCGCCATCGCCAGCACGGGCGAGATTTTCTTGGCGGATTTAGGTGGAACACGCGTAAAAGTAATTAGTAGTACCGGCACGCTCATCAATGATGTAGCCGTGAGCCATGGCCCGGATGGGATGGCCTTTGGTGGAGGTGCGGCGTATGCCAACAACACCGATGGAACGATCACAAAGCTAACCTTCGCAGGACCAGGCTATACCGGCGCGGTCACACAGCAGATCATCGCATCGGGCGGCGCTTACGGTGACCTCGCAACTGTGGGACCTGACTGCGCCTTCTACGTAACCCAGTATGGCCCCATTGGCGGCATCCACTGGGATAACGGAACCACTACCAGCGATATCGCCGTTGTACGCTTAGCGACTACCGGTACAAGCTGTGGATTTGAATTACCACCTGGTATTCCGCCCCCTCCTACGGGCACGCCTGCTCCTGGCACATTAGCCTTGATGGGCATCGCCTTATTGGGCTTGGGCTACACCCGCAGCCGCAAAACCGCCTAAAATAAAAACATCTCCGAGCTAAAATTTCGGCAAGGTCAAATGATCTTGCCGTTTTTATTTCTGTCGCGTAAATCCCGCGCGCCACATCAGCAATAAAGCTAAAAACGCGCAACACGCAGCAATACTAAAAGTCCAACTCGGCCCCAGCCAATCCCAGGTTTTCCCGGCGTACAAGCTGCCCAAGGCGCCGCCGGCGCCGAATGAAATACTGTTATACAAACCTTGGCCGCGCGCTTGATTACGCCCGTGGAAGAGGCGATTAATCATGGCGACGGCGGCGGCGTGGTAAGCGCCGAAGCTGGCTGCGTGTAGCAGTTGGGCCAACAAAATCAGCACGGGATAACGTATTCCCCAGGCGATTAATAGAAAACGCAAAATGGTGAGAACGAAGCTGCTGCTCAAGATGGCTTCTAATCGAAAACGTTTAAATAGGCGCGGCATAAATAAAAAGACGCCGATTTCGCTGATGACCCCCAGGGCCCACAGCCAGCCGATTTCACTCGCGGTATAGCCGTGGTCACCTAGGTAAATCGAATAAAAGCTGTAATACGGCCCATGCGCCGCCGACATCAAAAAACAGGCCGCGAATAAGGCAAGCACGCGTTTTTCACGCAGCAATACCCACACCGAGGTCGGCGCGTGCTCATGCGCAAATACTTCCGCCTCGGGAATGAAACGCGAAAACATCGCCACACCCGCCAATAAAGCGCTGATCGCCCACGGCAGCCAGGACAAAGGCGCCCGATCTAGAAAATAGCCTATGCCCACCACGCTTACGATAAAACCCAGCGAGCCCCATAAGCGGATATGCCCGTAACGCTCGGTGCGTCCGCGCAAATGACTGAAGGTAGTGGCCTCCACCAAGGGCAAGGACGCACTCCAAAAAAAACTCATCAGCGTCATTACCAAAAATAACCACCAAAAACCGTGGCCAAAAAACACGCCGAGGAAAGACAGAAAACTCGCGCTGGCGGCGAATTGAATAATGGCGACGCGCTTGCCGGATCTGTCCGCCATCCAGCCCCAAACATTGGGCGCAAACATCCGCGTGATGGCTAGCAAAGACATCAGAATCCCGATATCGACCGCATCGAAACCCAAGGACTTGAGATAAGGGCCCCAGTAGGGCGAGATTGCGCCGACGAAAGCGAAATAAAAATAGTAATAGCCCGACAACTGCCAATAAGGCAGCGGCTTAGTTGTTGTCATAAGGCTAAGCTCCCGCCGCGATGCCGCCACGCGGCGCGCAATAGACGCTCGAATTGCCGCGCTCGCTTTTGTGTGGCACATAAAGGCGAGGCAGCGATGCGCTGGCGCAAATTTGCGCGCAATAGGCTTAGGTCAGTGGGTTGCGACGCCAGTTGCAGAGCGCGGCGCACGAAATCTTCCTCGGAGTGCACGATCCAATCTTCCAAACCCGCGCGCCGTAACATGGCCGCGCCCCAGCGCCCCACCATGTTTTCACCGCACAAGGTCAGCACCGGCACGCCCATCCATAAGGACTCAAATGTCGTCGTCGAGCCATTGAAAGGAAAGCTATCCAAAGTGATATCGGCCTCGCGATACAGCGCCAGGTGCGCTTGAACGCTAGGACTGTGGCCATGCCAAATCAATCGCGACGCGGCGACGCCGTGTTGAGCAAAGCGCGCTTCAAAATCGGCGCGAACTTTTTCGTCGCCATATACATTTCTGTATTTCAACATTAAGCGTGAATGAGGCAAGGCATTCAATACCTGGGTCCAA
>CAZKHT010000116.1:0-9208 GCA_964552595.1 uncultured Burkholderiales bacterium | reverse complement strand
AGAAAAATAAGCGAGTGCCCAACCGATCTGGAAATGAACGATGCTAGCCAAACAAGCGAACGCCGATGCCAGCGCGCTTATGGTAAAAGCTAGCCATAAAAGGAAAAAAATAGTTTTAACAAAAAATGGATTCATCGCAGTTTATCCCCCCCCCTCGATATTTTACATCTTGTCGCTAAAGAGCAAAGACCCGGCTTCAGACCCGAAATTTCCTCCACAAAAGCCTGGGCAATCGAATCAAAAATCCCAACACCAAGCGCGTATGCATCCACGTTAGCAAAGTGTTATCGCGCAAATAATTAAAATGCGACACGCCGCCTTCTTCGGGTTTTAGGTATTTCACCGGAGCGTCGACGTTAATGGGCCGCAAGCCGCGCCAGCACAAGCGCACGGCGGCTTCCGGATCAAAATCAAAGCGGCGCATCCAGTGGTGTTTCGTCATGATGTCCATCAGCGGCACGATGGGGTAGACGCGAAAACCGTAGAGGGAATCCCCTATGCCTTGCCAGAGCGTTTCCAGATTGGCCCAGGCGTTAGAAATCTTGCGGCCGCCAACGCGGATGGCGGGGGCGCTGGCATCGAAAATGGGTCGTCCTAAAATGAGGGCCTCGGGATGCGTTTGCGAGATGCGCATGAACTCTGGGATTTTGTCGGCGGGGTGTTGGCCATCCGCGTCCATGGTCAATGCATGCGTGAAACCGGCTTCCGCTGCAGCGCGCAAACCATGGAGTACCGCCGCGCCTTTGCCTTGGTTGCGCGGCAACACCCATACTTTCACTTGGCTATCGGTGGCGGCTAAGTTTTGCAGCAGGATTTCCGAACCGTCGGTGCTGCCGTCCACGACTATCCACACCGGGGCCCAATACTTGCGGGCTTCTTGTACCGTGCGCAATACCGATGGCCCGGTGTTGTAGCTGGGGATGAGCAATAGATGCGTGGAAGAAGGATCCGGCATCGATCAATGTTCCATGACCGCCGCCACACCCACGGGCGAGGCGGGCTGCGCATGCAATTGCTGCTCGAAATAATGTTCGAGTTGCGTGACAAAGGTGCTGACCTCGCCTTCGACAAAAAATTGTTTTCCCAGGCGCACCCGATAGTGCAAAGGGAAATCCGGCTTTTTTAGGAGTGGCCATTGTTTACCGGGAAACGGACTATTGGTTTCGATGAAAACCGTTTGCACCGGTACGCAGGCTTTTTTTGCGATGAGCGCGAAGCCGGGTTTAAATTGATGCAGGCGTGTGCCTAGGGTGCGGGTACCCTCGGGAAAAATTAATAAGGAACGCCCTTGTTTCGCTGCGGCGATAGCCTGGCGTATGACCCCGCGCGCGGAGTCGTTGCGGATATAGCGCGCCAGCTGCGCGCCGCCGCCGAATAAAATATTGTGCCAAATCTGCGCTTTCATAATGCCGACGATATTCGGCAGGCGCGAGGCGATTAACACCACATCGATGAGCGCGGGATGATTCGGCGCAATAATCATCGCGCCTTGATCGCGCAAACTGTCCAAGGCGCTTAAATCGCAAGTTACGATGCCGGTGGCGCGCAAGATGAATAGATAGACGCGAAAGGTCGTCATGATGCCGGCTTGTCCCACGCGCGCGCCTAGACGGCGCGGTAGTAGCAAGTACAAAATGGATGCGATGATGCTCCAACTCAAACACATCAAGGCGAACAGCACTAAACCGCCATAGAGCACGAGATATTCATAAGGTCGTCGCAGCCAAGCGGCTAAACAATTCAAATCCGCAACTCCCGCAACATCATCGGTCCTCTCGCACCATGTCTTTGGACTCCGCGAATATCCAGGAAACCGCGAAGCCGCTGGTGAAATTTTGTTTTTTTCTGACCAGGGGACTGTCTTCGAAGACCGCGCCATGCACGGTGTCCCATTTCACGAATCCGCCTACCCAGTATTTCGGATAACGCTTGCTCAGCGCCACGATGAATTGGCTGCCGGCATAGCCGCCGCGCGCGGTATAAGCAGGCCGCGTCGGCGTGGCGTAGGCGGAGCTCACGCCATAAAAATAATCGTGATAGCGCTTATCGCCAAAAATCGGTCCGGCCGCCAAGCCTAAATTCCAGCCGGCGTGTCCGCCTAGATCGCGCACATCTAAATTCAATTGCGGCTGAAAAACATACCCCACATAACGCGCGTGTGAAAAATCCGTCGCGATCACGGGACGTACCGGCAGGCGCAAATCCAAATACATTTTGCGGGCGTCCGAGCGTAGTAAAAAGAAATTCAGCGAAGGACCGATTTCAAATGTGGGATCTAAATCCGGCATGCCGCGACGCGCGGCATTGTCTGAGCTTTTGACGGGCACGGACGCGCTCAAGCTCACATCCAATTCGGCGTAATCATTTTTAAAAAATAAGCCGCGTACCTTCTCTCTATCGACTTTCAAAAAATCGCCTCGATAAACTAAATACGGAACGGGCAAAACATAGCGATGCCTTTCATCCGAGCCGCGATAATCCGGGAAGTCCACATAACCGAGTCCGGCGCCGGCTTCCCATAGCGGCGCTTCTTTCGCCAACAGCGGTGTCGCGAACATTGCCAAAATACCTACCAGCGCATTGCGCGTCATTCTTATCATGCCTGCTCCCTCGCTTGAATTGGGTCGACTGCTTCTATACAAACACCTTCGATTTCCAACAACAATTCACTGCGGCACACGTCCGCTTGCAAATACACCGCCTCGACCTCGCCCAGCGCCGCCCTGATGTGTGCTTGCACGCAGGCCAAATCATTCGCGCGATGCAAGTACACTTTGAGTTTTAAGCGCGCCGCGCTGTCCGGATACGCGAGTCCTGCCGCCCGCGCTTGCGCAAGCAAGGTTTGCACATTTAATAAGGTCTCGCGCGTTTGCGCTTCGATATCGCCTATATGCTGACTGGCATGGCCGACGATGCTGGCAGTGCCGGAAATAAAAAACTGCCGCGATCCGCCGAATTCCGTCAGCATCGCCCGGGCAAAAGTCGGGCTGCGCGGGCCATATTGCGGCGGATAGTGATCGGCGCTGGTTTGACGCGGGTTTTCGATAGGTATGCCGGGACCGCGCGCTGCTAAAAAATACACCGCCAAGCTTTTACCTTGGCTGCCCAAGGCGCAAGCCGCGGGAACTTGATCGCCGCCTATGCGGCGACCCTTGCTGAGTAAAGCTTCGTGGCGACCGACATTGAATCCATGATAACGCTCCTGCCCAAAATCCGCGCCGTTGATGTCGGGCAGATAATGCCAAATGCGCCATAAATACGGAAAGCCCGCTTCATCCAAGAAATTAAATAAACGCGTATAGGCGGCATAACTCATTTGCTGCATCGTGGCTGCCGCAGCCGGCACGATTTCAAAACAACCAAATAAAATATTCCCGGTGTGCGCGCCACGAATTTCGGAGTGGGTGAACTTTTGCACCGGCTGATTGCTGGACCACACTTCAAACACCGGCTCGCCATCCAAGGTCGGCAGCGCAAGATTCAGCAGAGGCAGCTCAACATTTTCGACTATAGGCGAAGCCGGGCCGAAGCCGGCGACGCCCAATATTTTCGTGTTTTGTTGCCGCATCGCCCCAGCGAATTCTGTCGCTGTCAGAAAATGCAGCGCGAGCGCGGATTGCCCTAGACGCGGCACGGGCACACTATCGGCACGACCGACTGCGCCTGAGTCACGTACCTGAATTTTTTCCATACCGGATGCGAGATTTCATGTTAACAAGGCATGATGCATTCATTTTCTGCGCGCTGCCCATACTCAGGAGCGCCAAATTCATTGTAGGTAAGCGCTGAGCTAAAGTCATGGCTTATTCGACGCGGTAATTACGCGCGGGTAAAGGTATGCCGGCGCCGGGCAGCCAGCGGCGTAAACTCGGCGAGGTGATGACCGTGCTGACGATGGCCATTAATACCAGCATGGTAAAAACATTTTGCGAAATCACGCCCAGATCGTAACCCACATTGACGATAATTAATTCCATCAGGCCGCGGGTGTTCATGAGTATGCCTATGACTTGCGATTCGCGGGGCGTGAGCCTCGACCAGCGCGCCGCGATATAACAGCCGCCGAATTTTCCCAGGGTGGCTAAGGTGATAAGTAAAAAACACCAACCCCAAAGTTCTAGGGTATCTAAGCCGCGAATATTGGTGCGCAAGCCGGTGTAAGTAAAAAAGATGGGCAAGAAAAACACGTTCACGAAACCGCCGATTTTTTTATTCCAAGCGCGCACCACCTCATGTTGATCATGCAAGAGCACACCCAGCATAAAGCCGCCGAAGATCGCGAAGATGCCGATCTGATAAGTCGCCATGGCCGATAAAAAAATCGCGGCCAGCAATAAGCCCAATAGATTCGCGGAGAAATGATGTTCCGTAACGGTAGCGCGGCGCACCGCAAGTAACAGCAAGGGCCGCACGCCCCACCAGCACACCGCAATGTAGAGCGCGAGCAAGCCGATTTTAAGAGCGAAGCCACCCGCATAGAAGTTTGATGTGGTGAGCGCCGTGACCAAAGCTAGCATTAGCCAGCCGATGACATCATTAATCGCAGCAGCGCTGACCGCGATGACCCCCAGCGCGCTGCGGGTCATGTCGAATTCCATCAAGATGCGTCCCAATATGGGCAAGGCGGTGATGGAGAACGCGGTGGCGATAAACAGTGCCGAAGCCAGTGGCGTGGCTTGCGGCGAGAGCAAGGGCGCGGTGTAATAGCCAAACAGCAGGCCCAGCGCAAAAGGCGCAATCAAGCCGGCGGCGGCGATGCGTAAGACCGCGGCGCGATTGCGCGGCGCCTTCAGATGCGAAAAATCAAAAGCCAGCCCGATTTGAAACATGAGCAAAATAAGGCCTAGCTGACTCAGAATCGTCAACGATTCGGGAGAGCTCGAGCGAAAAACATAATTGAAAACGTCCGGCGCTAAGAAACCGAATAGGGAAGGACCTAACAGTATCCCCATAATAATTTCGCCGACCGCACGGGACTGGCCCACTCTCGCGGCGATGGCGCTGCCTAGACGCGCCGCAAGCACGATAAAACTCAGTTGCAGCAAGGTAAAGAAGAGTAGGAGTTCGGTGTGATGAATGGCGCTGTGTGCGGCCGCTTGCGAGGAGCTGGACATGAAAATAATTATTTTTATAACGGAGAAATGCCGACCCACATTGTAAAGGGCATCACCGCTTTTGTCCTGATGCGCTGTGTGCGCTGCCCCACATAAAAAAGGCGCCGGGTGGGCGCCTTTTAAGTACTGCGATAAATTTACCGGTTATACGCAACCGGTAGGTTTGGGCAGGCCACCATATTTGGTGATGGGTCTCATAGGCCCGGTCATCCAAATTTTGAACAAGGCATTTTGATCTTCTTCGATGTACTTCGCGAACTTGCGTATGGGCGGTACGCTGCCGAATTCTTCAAAGTACTGACGCGCTTTTAAAATGTGGTCCCACTTAACGTCTGTGATTTCATATCCGTCGGCATCGGCCATGGCGCGGCCGATTTCGGGAGTCCATTCACTCATATCGGCTAAATAGCCGTCGCCATCACGTTCTGGAATATCCATGTTTACTTCTCCTGAGTTTGAATTGCGCGCGGCCGGTAGGAAAGACGAGGCCGACGCTAAAAATATGGGTTAACAGTCACGCTATTACACATTATCCGAGGGAATTAGTCAACTATTCAGGCGCTTGGGCGCACGAATGGTTTCGCGTAGCATGAGGTTTTTAAGAGCGAGCAATGATCGTAATTTCATGGAAGCAGCAAAAAAATTACTCGCCCTAGTCGAGTTTTTGGAACACGCAAAACTGTCCGCTGAATATAAAAGATGGGGCTTTAGCGTTAGCACCGAATGCCAAGTCCGCAAAGCCATTGCCAGTGTGCGCAAATCACCGCCCGATGTCATCGTCGCGGATTTTTATTTTCAATCGGATTTTCGTGATCGCTTGAGCAATCTGGAATCGCTGCTGGCCGCCGCGCAACCTCTGCCCACCAAAATTCTAGTGCTGTACGAACCCGCCAACCAAGCAACTTTAGATAGAGTGCGCAGCCGTTTACGCATAGACGCCGCGCTCACCATGCCGATTCATATTCCGACGCTGCAAGCGCAACTCCAGGCGTGGAGCCAGCCCATGCGTGAGCAGGGTTGACGCCGCCTGCATTCGCCCGCAATAATGCCTGCATGCTGATTACCCGCCTTTCCATTAAGAAACCGCTGCGCATGCCTTGCGTCGTTGTACGCGCATGGCGCCTGGTCGCGCCTTCCGTGGCGGGGGAAAGAAATCCGATTTAAATAGCACTTAAACGTTTTTTTCCAAAAGCCACAGACTCACAGTCCTGTGGCTTTTGTTTTTTTGTGGCTTGCTTTGGAGGCTTTATGGCTTTGCCCGCTGCTTTTTTGACGGTTATTTTGGTTTGGTCCACCACGCCTCTGGCGATTAAATGGAGCAGTTTGGGCGTGGGCCCCAGCTTCGCCGTCTTCGCGCGCATGGGTTTAGGTGCGCTGCTCTGCGCGGTATTGCTGAAACTGATGGGCTTGCGTTTTCCCTTGCATCGCAAGGCGCGCCTGACCTATGTCGCGGGCGGTGTCACCATGTTTGGTGCCATGAGTTTGACTTATTGGTCGGCGCAGTACATTAGCTCCGGCGTGATCTCGGTTTTATTCGGTTTATCGCCCATGATGACGGGCTTAGGCGCGGCGCTGTGGCTGGAAGAACGGGCGCTGGCCCCCGAAAAAATCGGCGGCATGGTATTGGGCATCGCCGGCTTGCTTCTGGTTTTTCATGGCAATTTAATTTTGGGTAAAGACGCGCTGCTGGGCGTGGGGGTGTTGTTATTGGCGGTGCTATCGCAATCGGTGGGCCTGGTGTGGATTAAGCGCATAGGCGATGACAGCTCGGCCGTCGCCATTAATTTAGGCACTTTGCTCGTGGCTTTACCGCTTTTTTTCTTAGTATGGTGGGTGCGCGACGGAACGCTGCCGACCACTATCGACACGCGCGCAGCGATGGCCATCGTGTATCTCGCAATCTTTGGCTCGGTATTGGGTTTCGTGTTGTATTACTACTTGATCAAGCATATGGAAGCGGGGCGAGTGGCTTTAATCACCCTGATCACGCCGGTGCTGGCCTTATTGCTTGGGCACGGTTTAAATGGCGAGACCATTCCGCTCAGCGTGTGGCTGGGCGCCGCCTGCATAGGCCTAGGCCTCAGTCTGTATCAATGGGGCGCGCGCTGGTGGCGGCGTTTCGCGACTTGACGCCGCCCAGTGCTTCGAGCAAAGCTAACGCATTTTTAAGAATTACGAAGGACGGCGAGTGGCAGACAATTTAATCGAGATTTCCGATTTGCATTTCGCCTATAACGGCAACCCCGTGTTGAAAGGGATTAATCTGGCGATCCCGCGCGGTAAAGTCGTGGCCATACTCGGCGCCAGCGGCTCCGGCAAAACGACCCTGCTGCGGCATATAGGCGGGCAACTGCGGCCGCAACGCGGGCAAGTCAAAGTTGCGGGCCAGGTGGTGCATGAATTGGACGAGGACGCTTTATACCGTCTGCGCCGCAAAATGGGCATGATGTTTCAAGCGGGCGGTTTGTTCAGCGATTTATCGGTGTTTGAGAATTTAGCTTTTGCCATGCGCGAACACACCGACCTACCCGAAGTTTTGATTCGCAACTTAGTCCTGATGAAGCTGCAAGCCGTGGGTTTGCGCAATGTGCAAGGATTTCGCACCGACGATTTATCCGGCGGCATGGCCCGCCGCGTGGCACTCGCCCGCGCTATCGCGCTTGATCCCATGCTGGTCATGTATGACGAACCCTTTGCCGGCTTGGACCCGATTTCCCTCAGCGTGATCGCGAATTTAATTCGGCGTTTGAATGATGCTCTGGGTATCACCTCGGTCGTGGTGACTTACGATATGGCAGAGTCTTTCAAGGTCGTCGATTATGTGTATTTCATTTCCGAGGGCATCGTGGTCGCTTCCGGTACGCCGGCGGAAATGCAGATGTCGACGCATCCTTTTGTGAAGCAATTCATCAACGGCGAGTTGGATGGCCCGGTACGTTTCCATTACCCGGCCCCGCCTTTGGCCCAAGATATGGGTGTTGCCGCACTGACGTGAGGTGTGTAAGCAGTTAGGGTAGCGAAAACTAGAAAAAAGCGCCCATGTCTAAACTTGGTAATTTTATAAAAAATAAAAAATGGTTCGTGCTGGGTATCATTTTTTTCTCGATACTCGCCACTATCATCGCCCTGAATTTCACCTCGGGCGAGAAAAAGATAGACAAGCGCATATCCGAGCTGTATCCGGTCTCCTCCCCGCAATTTCAGCGTTCCATGGGAAATTTGCTCGGACCGCCCCTGGTCTCGGGCAACCGCGTTCAAGCTTTATACAATGGCGATCAGATTTTTCCGCCCATGCTGGAAGCCATCCATCAGGCGCGGCATAGCATCGATTTTGAAACCTATATCTATTGGTCGGGAGAAATCGGCAAGGCTTTCGCGCAAGCCTTGTCGGAGCGCGCTCGTGCCGGGGTGAAAGTCCATGTCATGGTGGACTGGGTGGGGAGCGCGAAAATGGACGCGGATCTGGTGCAAAGCATGGAAGATGCCGGCGTACAAATCCGTAAATATCATCCTCTGCGCTGGTATAACCTATCCCGCCTGAATCACCGCACTCACCGCAAATTATTGGTGGTCGACGGCAAAATCGGCTTTACCGGAGGGGTAGGCATTGCCGATAACTGGCTGGGCCACGCCCAGGATGAGAACCATTGGCGCGATTCGCATTTCAAAATCGAAGGTCCGGCGGTGGCGCATATGCAATCCGCTTTCATGGACAATTGGATGAAAACCACGGGCGAGGTGTTACATGGCGATGCCTATTTTCCAGCGTTGGAAAATGTAGGTGATCAATATGCTCAGGTTTTCAAAAGCTCGCCCGCGGAAGGCGCGGAGAGCATGCGCCTCATGTATCTCTTGTCTGTCGCCGCCTCTCGGAAACATATTTACATTGCGAACGCGTATTTTGTTCCGGATGATTTAGCCCTTACCATGCTAACCCGCGCGCTGAAACGCGGGGTCAAAATCAGCATCCTTATGCCCGGTAAAACCACGGATGCCGAGCCTGTGCGACGTGCCTCGCGCGCACGCTGGGGCCCTTTACCCGAAGCCGGGGCGAAGATGTATGAATATGAACCCACGATGTATCACTGCAAAGT
>CAZKHT010000115.1:0-9221 GCA_964552595.1 uncultured Burkholderiales bacterium | reverse complement strand
TGGCGCACCAAATCCCGCGGCGACATCAATCCGTCGGAGATGGTGGAATGGCTGTGCAAATCGACTTTAAGCATGGGGATGGGTGAAAGAAAGCAGACAAATCATAACAAAACGCCGCTACTCTGTCTGTTTTGGGCGTGCTAAACTTGCCGCCTTCATCCGCACGCGGGGCGCTAGTCCTCGCCGCAGTTCATGACGACGGACATCCAAGAACTCCAGCAACGCTTCTCCGGCGCCGCCCAGGCGATAGAAAAACGATATAGCGAACAAGCGACGCTCGCGGGCGAAGTGACGCCGGGGCAGTTGGCCGAAGCCATGACCCAGCTATTGCGGGTATTTGAAAAACTAGACAACGAGAATGGCCAATACGGCGCGCTGCCCTATGACGATCCTAGCGATTTAGGCGAGCATGGGATCAACATCGCGGGCGATTTGGCCACATGGTCGGAGCGCTTGGATTTACCGGAAGTTAAAATTGAGCTCGAAAAAATCGCGGTCGGTGTGGCTTTATGGGTAGCACGCCATGGCGGCGAAATTCGCAGCCTGGAAACCGTGGTCAATGGCTTTGCCGCCATCGCCAATTCCACGCAATCCGAGGAAGCCTTGGCGGTCTTATACCGAGCCATGCAAACGGTTTTGGAACATACCGCGCCGGCAATCAAAAATGATTTGGATAAATCCAACCCCGGGCGGCCGTGGCGCATATTGAATTTCAACTGTGCCATCGTGGCCACCCGAACGCAGAATGCACAATTAATGCACGAGGCTTTCGATAATTTAGGCCGCAACTTGCCGGAAGACGCCTCGGCATTTTTCGAAGAAGGTTTAAAACAGTCGGATAAACCGGTGTATGGCGCTTTGGTAAAAAGCTTGATGCAGGAATATTTCGCGCGCTGGACGGTGCGCCACTAAGAAAAATTCACATGAAAATATTATTCGACTTATTTCCGATTATCTTATTTTTTATCGCCTATCAATTCGCGGGCATTTACATCGCGACCGGGGTGGCCATAGGCGCGACCATTGCACAAATCGCCTGGGTGAAAATGCGTGGGCGCAAAATCGACACCATGCTGTGGATCAGCTTCGCGCTGATTGTGGTCTTCGGCGGCGCGACCTTGTGGTTCCGCGATCCGGTATTCATTAAATGGAAGCCCACGGTTCTCTATTGGTTGTTCGCGGTGATTTTTTTGGTATCGGATTTGGTGTTCAAGAAAAATCTGATGCTGGCCCTGATCAAAGGCGAATTGGAATTACCCGCGACGGTATGGCGGCGCCTGAATCTAAGCTGGGTGGGGTTTTTTACTTTTCTTGGCGTATTGAATCTTTACGTCGCCTATCATTATTCGGAAGCCACTTGGGTGAAATTTAAAGTCATAGGCGTCACTGCGCTGATCTTCGTTTTCATCTTGCTGCAGGGCCTGGTACTGGCGAAATATATACGGCAGGAAGACCAGCCGTGATGTGGTATGCCATCATCGCCCAAGATGTTGCCAATAGTTTAGAGAAACGTATGGCGGTGCGCCCCGCGCATTTAGAGCGCTTACGCGAATTGCAAATGCAAGGGCGTTTGTTGCTGGCGGGACCGCATCCTGCGATCGATAGCACTGATCCCGGTCCGGCGGGATTCAGCGGCAGCTTGATTGTGGCGGAATTCGAGTCGCTCACCGCGGCCCAAGCATGGGCCGACGCCGATCCCTATGTCGCGGCCGGGGTGTGTGCCGCTGTCAGCGTGAAACCCTTTAAAAAAGTCTTTCCCGAGTAAAAACACTATGACCACGGATACCAGCGCTACCATACAAGCCCGGCTTGCCAGCCTGAACCCTGCGCATATAGAGGTTCGGGATGACAGTGCCAGCCATGCCGGGCACGAAGGTGCGAAAAGCGGCGGCGGGCACTTTTTCCTGACCATTGTGTCAGACGCTTTCCAGGGCCAACCGACTTTGGTCCGGCACCGCAAGATTTATGCGCTATTGGGTGATATGATGCAGACCAAAATTCATGCTTTGAGCATTAAAGCCCACACCCCGGACGAATTTTTTTCCAACCCCAGCTAATTATTATTACTACCAAAGGAAACCTCATGCGTAATGTCAAAACCCGCGCCGCCTTGCTCGCACTCGGCAGCCTTATGTTGCTCAACGCTTGCAACGCGCAGGATGATAAGAAATCGAACGATCCCGTTTTAGCGACCGTGAATGGCGTCGCGGTTCACCAATCGGGCGTCGACTTGTTGATACGTCAAGGCGCGACTCAAGGCGCGCCCGATACGCCGGAAGTCCGCAAAGCCTTGCTGGATGAACTGATAGGCCGCGAATTAGCGCGTCAAGACGCGGTCAAGCAAGGCCTGGACAAACGGCCCGAAGTTAAACAGCAAATGGATATGGCAAACCAGGCGATTTTAATTAACGCCTTCATGCAGGAATTCATCAAAACCCATAACCCCACCGATGATCAACTGAAAGCCGAGTACGACAGAATCAAAGCTCAAATCGGCGATAAGCAATATCACGCGCATCACATTTTGGTGAAAACCGAAAAAGAAGCCAAAGACATTATTGCCCAGCTGAAAAAAGGCGCGAAATTCGAGAAAATCGCCACCGCTAAGTCTTTAGATCAAGGCACGGCTTCTAAAGGCGGCGACCTTGGGTACAACGCCCCTGCCGCCTATGCCCCACCCTTCGCCCAGGCGCTCGTCGCAATGAAAAAAGGCGAAATCAGCAAAACGCCAGTGCAAACGCAATTCGGGTGGCATGTGATAAGCGTTGACGATATTAAAGACGCCCCGCCCTTCGATGAAGTGAAAAAGAACCTCACGCCCCGCGTGCAGCAAGAGCAGTTACGCAAATATCTGGATGAAATGCGTGCAAAAGCAAAGATAGAATACAAAACGCCGCAGCCCGCTGCCGCGCCTGCGCCTAGCACCATCCCGGCACCGGCGGCGCAAAAACCCGCGGACAAAAAATAAGCAGATTCTGAAAACTAAAAACGGCGCCAGGTGCGCCGTTTTTTTTGCCTGCAGTTTTACTCAGAAATTACGCGGTTTAAATTCCGAGCTTTCTTGTAGCGCTTCGAATAATTCACGTTCGCGCGCGGTCAAGGTTTCGGGCGTGGCGATTTGAAATACGCAATAGAGATCTCCCGCCGCACCCTTGCTGGTGGGCAGGCCTTTACCGGTTAAGCGGCTTTTCTGACCGGAGCGCGTGCCCGGTTTGACTTTGAGTCTCACCTTGCCGGATAAGGTGGGAATTTCGACCGATGCGCCCAGGGCCGCCTCCCACGGCGTCAGCGCCACGTCCAAATACAAATCGTGGCCTTGCGGTTTAAACCAAGGATGCGGCTGTATGGTCACCCGCAAATACAAATCGCCGGCGTTGCCGCCATCCATACCATTGCCGCCTTTACCGGGTACGCGTAGGCGTTGGCCCTCGACTGCACCCTTGGGGATGCGAACTTTGATAGTTCGCGGCACACGCACGGAGTAGCCTTGCGCATTCGTCTCAGGGACTTCGAGTTGCAAAGTTTTTTCCACACCCTGGGAGGCTTCTTCGAGTGTGATTTCAACCGCTACTTCATAGTCCTGCCCCGGTTGCGCGAAACCACGGCCGAAACCACCGCGTCGGCCGTGCGCGGCACCGCCGCCAAACATTTGCGCGAACAAATCCCCGAAATCCATGCCGGAAAAATCCGCGCCTTGTCCGCCTTGGCGGAATTGTTGTTCCCAGCCCGGCGGCGGCCGAAAGTCTTGCCCTGGCTGATAGGCGCCCAGCTGATCGTAAGCGGCGCGCTTCTCGGCGTCGCCTAAGACTTCATTGGCTTCGTTGACTTCTTTGAATTTCTCCTCGGCGTTTTTTTCCTTGGAGACATCGGGATGATATTTACGAGCGAGCTTACGGTAGGCCTTTTTGATTTCGGCTTCCGAAGCGTCGCGCTTCACACCTAGAATTTTGTAGTAGTCCTTGTATTGCATAATCGCTATTTAAAAAGTTGCTCTGGATGTGATGGCTGAATGCAAAAATTCAAGATAGAGGACGCCGCGCCCGGCGCAAAAGACTAGCACGCACCGCGCTTTAGCCCACCCATTTGCGCGCATTGCGGAACATCCGCAACCAGGGACTGGCCGCTTGCCATTCCGGCGGATGCCAAGACATTTGCACCGCGTGAAACACGCGCTCAGGATGCGGCATCATGATCGTGAAGCGTCCGTCCGCCGTCGTCAGCCCTGCCACGCCTAAGGGTGAGCCATTCGGATTATAAGGATAGCGCTGCGTAGGCTGACCGGCGTGATCAATATAGCGCACGGCAACTTGGGCTTGCGCGGGATCCAATCCTTCGCGAAACTCGGCATAACCTTCGCCGTGAGAGACAACGATGGGCATGCGGCTGCCTGCCATACCCTCGAAAAACAAAGACGGTCCGGATGCGACTTCCACCATCACCAAGCGGGCTTCGAATTGCTCGGATTGATTGCGTACAAAATGTGGCCAGGCCTCGGCGCCCGGAATGAGATCGCGCAAATTGCTCATCATTTGGCAGCCATTGCATATCCCTAAGGCAAAGGTATCGCTGCGCCGAAAAAACGCTTCGAATTCCTCTCTGGCCCGGGTGTTGAACAAAATCGATTTTGCCCAACCCTCCCCGGCGCCCAGCACATCGCCGTAAGAAAATCCGCCGCAGGCCGCAAAGCCTTTAAAGGCCTGCAAGGAAACCCGGCCGGCGATGATATCGCTCATATGCACATCCACGGCCGCAAAACCGGCTTGGTCAAAGGCCGCCGCCATTTCCATTTGCCCATTCACGCCTTGCTCGCGCAATACCGCGAAGGCAGGCCGGGCGCCGCGCGCGATATAAGGCGCGGCGATATCCTCGTCCACCGCGAAACTCAGCGTCGCGCTTAAGCCCGGATCAGCCGCGTCTAAAAGCGCATCGTATTCTTGCTGAGCGCATTCCGGATTATCGCGCAGGGCCTGCATGCGATAACTGGTTTCGCTCCATAGCCGTTGCAGGGCGATGCGCGGCGCGGCGAACAGCGTCAGCGCATCGCGTCGAAAACAAATTTCATCGCGCGTATTCAGGCTACCAATGACATGGAATTCGCTGCGCAACTCGGCTTCGAAAAAGGCCTCCATGACGGCTTTGGTGTCCTGGCGCCGCACTTGCAAGACCGCGCCCAGTTCTTCATTGAAGAGCACGCAAAAAATTCGCTCGGAGTATTCGTTCGCCGGCAGCTCCGCATCTTCCTCGCCGCGCCGCTCCACATCGTTACGCACTTGTTCAAAGCACAATTCCTCGACATCGATATCCACGCCGACATGGCCGGCGAAAGCCATCTCGCACAAAGTCGCCAGCAAGCCGCCATCGGATCTATCGTGATACGCGAGAATTTTTCCGGCGCGATTGAGGCTTTGCACGGTTTCAAAAAAAGCTTTGAGTTTGGCCGCGTCCACCACATCCGGGCCTAAATGGCCCAATTGACCATATACCTGCGCCAGCGCCGAGCCGCCCAAACGACAACGGCCCGCACCTAAGTCGATCAAAATTAAATCCGTCTCGCCGCAATCGGTACGCAATTGCGGCGTCAAGGTTTTACTCGCGTCATACACGGGCGCAAAGCCGGATACGATAAGAGAAATAGGCGCCGTGACTTGCTTTTTCACACCGCCGTCTTCCCACACGGTTTTCATCGACATGGAATCCTTGCCGACCGGAATGCACAGACCCAGGGCCGGGCATAATCCCATGCCCACCGCGCGCACGGTATCGAACAAGGCGGCGTCCTCGCCCGGATGACCCGCCGGCGCCATCCAGTTTGCGGACAATTTAATGTCGGACAATTGTGCGATAGGCGCCGCAGCCAGATTGGTTATCGTCTCACCCACCGCCATGCGCCCCGAGGTCGGGGCGTCAATCAAAGCCAGCGGCGTGCGCTCGCCCAAGGCGAAGGCCTCGCCAAGATTTGTTTGATAGCCCATAAGTGTGACCGCGCAATCCGCCACCGGCACTTGCCAGGGACCGACCATTTGATCGCGCGCGGTCAAACCGCCCACGCTTCTATCACCTATGGTGATGAGAAAATTTTTGTTCGCCACCGCAGGCAAGCGCAGCACGCGGGTTACCGCTTCGGATAAATCCATCACCGATAAATCCAAGGGCGCCAGCGTCTTTGCTGCATGCTGTACGGAGCGCGTCATCTTCGGCGGCTTACCCAAAATCACCGCCAAATCCACATCCACCGGCGCGTTTTTGAATTCGCTGTCTTCCACCCGCAAATGGCCGTCGTCGGTCGCTACCCCCACTACCGCAAAGGGACAACGCTCGCGCTCACACAGCGCGCGAAAGCGATCTAAATCCTGCGGTTTAATCGCCAGCACATAACGCTCTTGCGCTTCGTTACACCAAATCTGCATGGGCGACATGCCGTGTTCTTCCGCCGGAACCGCCCGCAACTGAAACCGCCCGCCACGGCCGCTACCGTGAACTAATTCGGGCAAGGCATTGGATAAACCTCCTGCACCGACGTCATGGATGGAAAGAATCGGATTGTCCGTGCCCATTTGCCAGCAACGGTCTATGACTTCCTGTGCGCGTCTTTGCATTTCCGGATTGCCGCGCTGCACCGAATCGAAATCCAGATTTTCGGCATTGGCACCCGTGCCCATACTGGATGCCGCGCCGCCACCCAAGCCTATAAGCAAGCCTGGGCCGCCTAATTGAATGATGAGCGCGCCGGGTATCACCTCGCGCTTTTGCACATGCGTGTTGGCAATATTGCCCACGCCCCCGGCCAACATAATCGGCTTGTGATAGCCGCGCACTTCCTCACCCATGGTTTGCTCATAGCTGCGAAAATAGCCGGCGAGATTGGGCCGGCCGAATTCGTTATTGAATGCGGCGGCGCCTATGGGTCCTTCCAGCATGATGTCCAAAGCCGAGGCGATGCGATTGGGCTTGCCGATGGAACGCGTTTCCCAAGCCTGGATGAAATCGGGAATCGCCAAATTCGATACTGAAAATCCGCACAAGCCGGCTTTCGGTTTAGAGCCCGTACCGGTGGCGCCTTCGTCGCGTATCTCTCCGCCCGAGCCCGTCGCCGCGCCGGGAAAGGGCGAAATCGCCGTCGGATGATTGTGCGTTTCCACTTTCATCAAGATATGCGTGGTTTCGCGGTGGTAAGCATAATGCGCACTGTCGGCTTGCGGATAAAAGCGCTCGACCTCGGCGCCCGCAATCACCGAAGAATTATCCGAGTACGCCACCAGCGTGCCCTCGGGGTGCAGCGCATATGTGTTGCGTATCATGCCGAACAAAGACGCGGTTTGAGTTTGCCCGTCTATCACCCAATCGGCGTTGAAAATCTTATGCCGGCAATGCTCCGAATTAGCTTGCGCAAACATCATGAGCTCGACATCGGTGGGATTGCGCCCTAAGCGCTGAAAATTCTCGACCAGATACACAATCTCATCTTCCGACAACGCCAGGCCTAAACTCTGATTCGCCTCATCCAGCGCGCTCCGGCCCTGCGCCAACACGTCGACAACACCCACTGGCAAAGGCGCATGATGAGCGAATAGCGCGCCTATCTGATCCAGTTCGGTGAGCACGGTTTCGGTCATGCGGTCGTGTAGCAGGGGCCGTAAGCGCGCGCTTTGCTCGGCGGTTAAGGGTGCATCATTTCGCGTGCGCACATGCCAAGCAACGCCGCGCTCCAGACGCGATACCATTTCCAAGCCGCATTGGCGGGCGATATTCGTGGCCTTGCTAGACCAAGGGGAAACCGTGCCTATGCGCGGCACCACTAAAAATAAATCCCCCTGCGGGTCCACGGTAGAACGCGCGCGGCCGTAGCTCAGAATGCGCTCCAGCTTGTCCCGCTCAGCGGACTCTAGATTTCTGTGAATGTCGGCGAAATGCCAATACTCCGCGCTGACATCCACGATCTCGGGTGAGATCGTGTTCAGGCTGCGTTTGAGTTTTTCGTAACGGAAAGCGGAAAGCGCATTGCGGCCGCGGAGCCGGATAAGCTGGGACATGTTCGGACATCGCTAAAAACCGAAATTTTACCCGAAAGCATGAGGAAGAGCAGCGAGTTCGGCGCTATGCGATTATTTCAGTCTTTGCTTTGAGCTGCGTGCTGCCGTTTCCATAACTCTAGGCAATCCAAGCCACAAAAATGCTGTACATAATCTGGCCCCTCAAAGCTCAAGGCGATATCGCTCGGAATCTCATTCAAACAGGCGCTACAGGATAAAACCTTACAGCTATGATCATCATCGCAAGAGGCGATGGGCGCCCCGCTGGGATTGTTTTTTTCTGCTGCCATATGCGACTCCTTCATTTTCAAACAGGCCCAGGGCCTCAAAAACGCCGGCTTTTCAAAAAGCCGTGGACCCCATGTTATATTTCGCCACTAATTCACTTTTATTGATACATCGTGAACAAAAACACTTTGCCCTTTCCCAATCCCATTTATAGCACCGATCAAATTCGCGAGATCGAGCGGGCTATGACGCGCATGAACGAAACGCCATCTTTGATGCAACGCGCCGGTTTGGCCGCGGCAGAGATCGCGCGCGAAATTATCGCGGAGGATACGCCGGCCATTCTAGTGCTGGTCGGGCCAGGGAACAACGGTGGCGATGCCTTGGTCGCGGCCCGGCATTTGAAATCCTGGTGGTTCAAGGTCAGCGTGGTCTTAGTCGGAGAAAACAGCAGTCCTTCCGCTGAACGCGAAGCTGCCTATCAAGACTGGTTGGCTTGTGGGGGAACTTGTATCAACGCGCTCCCCACAGACGGGCGCTGGGGATTAATCATAGATGGCCTATTCGGTATCGGTTTGACGCGCCCGGTGGAGGGCATCGCGGGTGAGCTCATCGAAACCGTGAATGGTTTAGGCGTACCTATTTTGGCGTTGGATATTCCCAGCGGATTGCAGGCGGATTCCGGCGAGGCGCGCGGGCCAGTGATACGCGCCAACCATTGCGTGACTTTTTTAGCCTTGAAGCCGGGTTTGCTGACGGTGGCGTTCATTCCGTTCGGGTTACAATTGGGCAGCCGGAAGATGGTGATTGCGGATTTGAATGTGGGGATCCTGTACACGTTCGGAATCGTTTCCTTGGGAGTATACGGCATTGTGCTGGCGGGTTACGCAGCGAACTCGAAATACCCGTTCCTCGGCGGCATCCGCTCCAGCGCGCAGATGATCTCGTATGAAATCGCGATGG
>CAZKHT010000114.1:6266-9280 GCA_964552595.1 uncultured Burkholderiales bacterium | reverse complement strand
CCCAAAGGGCCGTGGCCGACAGCGGCTTTCCAAAAACTCTGGAGAGCTTGGTGGAGGGCGTTGAAGATTCAAAAATCCAAAGCGCAGCAAGATGTATTTCCTGCGCCGCTTACCGCGCGATCCCTTTATCACGGATACCCGCAGCCCGGCCGCCGATACTTGGGGCAAGCGCAGCCATAAGAGCCCGCCCGATGAACCGCAAGAGGGCGAAGATGTGTATGACGTATATTCCTTAAGCAAGGGCGTGGGCATGAATGGCCTGCCCTATAGAGAATGGTAAAACGCCGCGCTGGTTTTACTTTAATTGAGCTCTTGGTGGTGATGGCCGTCATCGCCATCTTGGTCTCGATTGCCGCGCCGCGTTATTTCAATAGCGTGAACAAATCCAAGGAGGCGGTGCTGAAGCAAGATTTATCTATCATGCGCGACGCCATCGATAAATACTACGGCGATACCGGTAAATATCCTGAGACCTTGGACGACTTGGTGAACAAACAATATTTACGCAAACTGCCGGTGGATCCAATTACCGATAGCGCGGCGACTTGGGTCATCGTGCCGCCGCAAGACGCCGATCAGGGCGGCGTCTACGATGTGCATAGCGGCGCGCAAGGCAATGGCCGGGACGGCTCGGCGTATAGCAGCTGGTAAAACAGTGCGGCAGGAAAACATCCAAGGTTTTACTTATCTCGCGCTGCTAATCGCAGTCGCCATCATGGGAGTGGCTTTGGCCGCAACGGGCTTGGTGTGGCACACCGTGGCACAAAGAAATAAAGAACAGGAATTACTCTTTGCCGGTCACGCCATACGCAACGCGATCGCTTTATATTACGAGCGCACGCCGGGCACGGCCAAGCAGTACCCAAAAAAACTCGAAGACTTACTTGAGGACAAACGCCAAGCGCAGCTCGCGCGCTATTTACGCCAAGTGTATCGCGATCCTTTCACCGCAAAAAAAGATTGGGGCATCGTTCCCGGCCCCGGCGAAACCATTATGGGGGTATACAGCTTAAGCAAGGCGACGCCCTTTAAGCAGGCGAATTTCGACGAAGCCGATAAAGAATTCGAAAACCAATCCAGTTTGCAAGATTGGAAATTCGTGTATTCGCCTAAACAGCAAAGCGCGCCCGCGCCTATCCCGGGCAATCCCAACCCAGCCGGCGCAGCCGCGAACCCCAATGCCCCACCATCTTTGCCCTTAGGCGTAAATCCGGGCGCGCTCCCCGCCACGCCGGCCTCGCCAGGCGCGCCGGCAAGCCGCAAATAATTAGGCGGCAGCGATCGCCAATTGCGCCGCCTCGGTCAAACTTTCCGCAGAAGTGATCTTCAAACCGGAAGCGGCCAGTATTTCCCGTCCCAAAGCCACGTTGGTCCCTTCCAAACGCACGATGACAGGAACTTGTAAGCCCACTTCACGCACCGCTTGAATAATGCCCTCGGCGATAATATCGCAGCGCATAATGCCGCCGAAAATATTCACCAAGATCGCTTTAACATTGGGGTCGGCGACAATAATCTTGAACGCCTTGGCTACCGTATCGGCATTCGCGCCACCGCCTACGTCTAAAAAATTTGCCGGCATGCCGCCGTGGAGTTTTATTAAATCCATGGTTGCCATGGCCAAGCCGGCGCCATTCACCATGCAGCCTATATTGCCGGCGAGGGCGATGTAATTGAGCCCCGCCGCATGGGCTGCCGCTTCCTTCGCATCGTCCTGGCTAATATCGCGTTTATCCGCCAACGGCGCTTGGCGATACAAGGCGTTGTCGTCTACCGTGATTTTGCAATCCAATGCGACCAGGTTGCCGGCTTCCGTCACCACCAATGGATTGATTTCCAGCAAAGACAAATCGCGGGCCATGAATAAGCGATAAGCCTGGGTCAATAATTGGGTGAATTGATTCAGGCTGGCGGCGGCTAAGCCTAAACCGAAACCGATTTCCCGCGCTTGAAAGGCCTGCACGCCTAAAATGGGATCGCATACCGCACGCAAAATTTTATCCGGCGCACTCTGCGCGACTTGCTCTATATCCATGCCACCCGCGGCCGAGGCGACGATCACGACCCGTTCGCGTTCTCTATCCACCAGCAAGCTCAGATACAGTTCGCGGGCGATGGGCAAGGCTTCTTCCAGCAAGAGATGCGATACGCGTTGACCCTGAGGCGCGTTTTGGTAGGTCACCAATTGCTGGCCTAAAAGCGCATCGGCGTAACGGCGCAATTCGCTACCGTCACCGGCTATCTTTACGCCGCCGGCTTTACCGCGTCCGCCGGCGTGAATCTGCGCTTTAATCACCCAAGGCGCGGCACCTAAGCCGTGGGTGGCGATCTCCAAATGTTGGGTATCGGTGACCACGACGCCGCGCGGGGTGGTGATACCATATTCACGTAAGAGTTCTTTGGCCTGATATTCGTGCAAATTCATAAAGTCTTTCCAACCCCCGGCGCTAAAAGCGGAATTCTGAGGTAAAACACGTGCCGACGGAAGTGCAAATCCACGTTGCGGCAAACTTGGCCGAGGTCGATGCGGCCGAATGGGATGCGCTCGCGGGCGCGCAGCCGTTTATTCGGCATGCCTTTTTGCAAGGTCTGGAAATCACCGGCTGCGTCGGAGGCGACACGGGGTGGACGCCGCAGCATCTCTTATTGCGCCGCGCCGGCGAATTAATCGCCGCCTTGCCTTTGTATTTGCGTGACGATTCCTACGGTGAATTTGTTTTCGATTTTAGTTGGGCCGAGGCTTATATGCGCGCCGGCGGCCGGTATTATCCAAAGCTGCTCAGCGCCGTCCCCTTTACACCGGTGACGGGTCCTAGACTCTTAGCGCATAGCGATGCCGACCGCTTGCTACTGATAGATACCGTATTAGATCTGGCGAAGCATTTGCGTGTCTCTTCTTGGCATTGTTTATTCCCCAACGCGCGCGACGCCGGCTTGCTTGCGCAGCGCGGGCTGATGCAGCGCCAGGGCGTGCAATTTCACGATGGCGCTGAGCTGACCTCGGAGGACGTCAA
>CAZKHT010000114.1:0-6256 GCA_964552595.1 uncultured Burkholderiales bacterium | reverse complement strand
AAATTTCATTGGGGCAAGGCGGGCTATGGGAATTTCGAAGACAACTTGGCGACGATGAGCCACGATAAGCGAAAAAAAATTAAACAAGAGCGACGCAAGGTGAGCGAGGCCGGCGTGCATTTCCAGCACAAAGTGGGCGCGGACATCACCCTGGATGATTGGGCGTTTTTTTTCCGCTGCTATCGCCACACTTATCTGAGCCATCATTCGCCGCCGTATATGAATCTGGATTTCTTTCTCGCCTTGGGAAAAAATCTCCAAGAAAATGTCATGCTGGTTTTAGCGTATAAAGAGGCACAGCCGGTGGCGGTGGCTTTGAATCTTTTTGATCAGGAGAGGCTCTATGGCCGCTATTGGGGGAGCACGGAATTCATCTCCGGCTTACATTTCGAAACCTGCTATTACCAGGCCATCGCATTCGCGATAGCGCGCGGCTTAAGCGTGTTCGAAGGCGGCGCGCAAGGCGAACATAAACTCGCGCGCGGGCTGCTGCCGGTCAACACCTGCTCCGCGCATTGGATAGCAGACGCGCACTTCGCGCGCGCGGTGCAAGATTTCTTAAAGCGAGAAAGCTTAGGGATAGCGCAATACGTGGGGGAATTAAACGAGAGCAGCCCGTTTCGCGCCGCGCAAACCGAGGCGGGTTTCATCGATAGCGCGGACTAAGGTTTGCCCGCCTCCGTCATCCAACCCCATTTCGCGAAGATCTTCGCGCCTTCCGCAGACTGTAAAAACGCGACAAATTGCGTTGCCATTTTGTTTGCTTTACCGCGTTGGCTTAAGGCCACGCCGCTGTCGCGATAAATCGCGTAGGTTTTTTCCAAGGGCACGACGTCCGCTACGCTGGGATTAGCGACTTGCCAGATATTCCAAATCAACCACGCGTCTATCTCCGGGCGCTCGCTCCAGGTTTTTTTAGCATCGGCGCTATTGGGCGCGAAGGCGACGATGTTATTGCGAAACGCGCGCACGGTCGCAATATTGCCCTGGCGCCCGGCCACGTCTTCCCATAATCCGGCTTGGCCCGCGCCGTTGACTACTAAAATTTTGGTATTCGGCCGCAACAAATCGCTGAAGCCACGGATGTGACGCGGATTACCCGGCCGCACTAAGATGGCGGCAGGGCGTAGGTATAAAACGCGTATGCTGCTCTCGTCGATGGCGCCGCCGTTGGTGGCACTGCTGAGGGCGCGCACAAAGTCGGTCATCATATATTCGGCGCCGCTATAGATCACGTCAGCATCGGCCTTGGCTTTCTCTAGCCAGCTATCGGTGGGCCCGGCCGTCACCTCCACATCAACAGCGTGCTTTTTGCCGAAGACTTCCGCCGTTTCTTTCATCGCCGGCGCCGGCCCACCGGGCCCATATACATGCAGGGTTTCAGCGTGCGCTTTCGGAGCCAAGATCGCCAATATCAAAACGGAAATAAATAATATCAATGAAGAAATGCGTCGCATGTTCTGCCTCCTTTTAGAGACGCCTATAGGGCTTGGGGATGATCAGGGGGAAGGAAATCTTCGCGCCGCGAAGCTTAACCCTAGGCTTAAAAAATGAGAGGCCCTAGAACGGCATTAGTTCCCCCAAAAACCTCAGGTACAGGCTCCGAATCGACTTAATCATCAAAATGATTGCGCTGGCGACGCGCTTGTTTTATTTGGCTTTGCTGGCGTTTCGCTGCAAGACGGCTGAGGCGCGCGGCATGACTGGGGCGAGTGGCGATCCGTAGTTTAGGTGGTATTGCGGCGGCGCTGATCAGCGCTGTTAAGCGGGCCAAGGCATCGCGCCGATTTTGAGCTTGAGTACGAAAACGTTGCGCCTCTATCACCAAGACGCCTTGTGCATTCATACGATGGCCGGCTAATGCGAGTAAGCGCACTTTGATCGCATCCGACAGCGCGGCGCTGGCTAACACATCGAAGCGCAATTCAACGGCCGTCGAGACTTTGTTTACGTTTTGTCCGCCGGGTCCAGAGGCGCGCTTAAAACGCAATTCGATCTCATCATCGGCGAGGGCAAGTGTAGGGGTGATTTGCAACATGATCATTTCCGAACTCGGTACCAGGTACGGACCGGTGCGAGGTCCATTGTAGATTTTTACGCGAGGCCTCGTGCATAATTTCCAAACGGTGTCAGACAATTTTACAAAAGCCGAGACTGAATGAAATACGCCTTCTTAGCTTGCGATAAAGAATTTACGGCGTTTAAAGCGTGCTTGCGGCCCGTGGCACTGATATTGCTCTTAGCGATTTAAGCAGAGATGAAAGTGAGCAGATGAACAATACTCAGGAACAGTTTGATTTCGATGTGTGGGCCCAGCTCGCGAAAAACGATCCGGAAGCTTTCGAAGCGAAACGTTTGAGCATGATAGAAGACATCATCGTGCAAGCCCCGCCGGCACTGCAACAGCGGTTGCGGGGACTACAGTGGCGCATTGATGTAGAGCGCGAACGCAGCAAAACGCCGCTCCAAGCCTGTATACGCATTTCCAATATGATGTGGGACATGATTTATGCGGACCGGGGATTTTTGTGGTCGCTGCAAGTATTGGCTGACCCCGAAGGGCTGGCGGACGTTTTGCCGGCTTCCACGCAATCGGCTGAGATCGTGCAATTTAATTCAGAAGTTTAAGCTTTTCCTAAGTCCACTTCTTCCGCCCAGACCAAAGATTGAACATGGGCGATGTTAATCTCCTCGGCGGTGATACCCAAACTCGCGGCATAGGTGGAGACCACCTGTTCCTCCGCTTGTTCACAGGCGATCGCCAATTCTAGAAACGGTGCATATAAGCCTTCTCGCTTTAGCAAGGCCGCCGCAATCGCATCGGGAAGTTTGAGGCTGGCTAATGCATTGGCCATGGACATATTCAACAAGGCGTCCAATAGGGAAAAAATGCCCGTGATAAAGAGGCCTTCCTGTTCTTGCGGCTTAAGTTTTTTTGCCCCCAATAATTCCGTGAGGCGGGCGCGTACCAAGGCATTATTCATCAAGGCCAGGGTGCGGTGATCCGCTTGCCCGCTGGCGAATAATAAAAGCGTGAGCCAGCGATACAGCTGGTCGTACCCTAAGACCACCAGCGCGTGCGCAATCGAGCGCACCGGTTGCATCAAGCGGTTCGCCGGCGAATTAATGAAACGCAATAATTTGTAGGAGAGCACGGGATCGCGCTTGAAGCCTTTTTCCAGTTCGGAAATTTCCGCGTGATTCAAGGTTTGGTTTAATAATTGCATCACATGTAAACGCTGCCCGTCGACGGCTTTGCTCGAGGCCGGCAGAGGTTGCATGAAGAAATAGCCTTGAAAAAAACTAAAGCCTAGCTTGTGGCAAACCTTGAACAATTCCTCCGATTCCACGGGATCCGCCAGTAATTGAAAATCGCCACGGCTTTTGATTTGCACGGCCAGCGCGCCCAATTGCACTGCATCGAAAGGCGCGGGGTTTAAACGTATCGTATCGGCCAAGGCCAATAATTCATCGAGATCTTCGCGATACTGCAGCTCTTCCAAGGCAAAACGATAGCCCCGCGCATGCAGCTCCTGGCAGCGCGAAATCAAGGCGCTTACCTCGCCTGGAGGCGGGGTGAAAATTAAAGTGATGCCCTTGCCGTCTATGCGCTCTAAAAATGCGGTGCTTAAAGAACTCGGATGCAGCGTTATAAAAAGCTGTTTGCCGCCGCGTAGTTTCTGCGTATCTAAGGCTTCGATGCTCGCGAGTAGCATCTCGTCGGCCATTTGCGTCAGCACGGTTTTGCTTTGATCCGTCAGCGCCGCGGATTTCGTGCAACGTATTTCATACCCTATTACCTCGCCTTGACGGTCCAAGACCGGACGGCGCCCGAGGAAGCGCGTTAGCAATTCGCTCCCTTCGCTGCGTTTGCCATGGGTAGGGATGTCCAGCATATCGGTGATCACGGCGGTCTCGGCCGTGGGTTCTATCCAAGTCTGTGAATCCGTCGCGGGCGGCAGCGGCTTTAAGAGCGGAATAGGCTGGGGATGGGGAAAAGCGATGACTTCCGGTTCGGGAGCCGCCTCGGATTTTTTATCCGCCGAAAAAATTTTTAGATATTTATCGAACATCTGGACTCCCGAGCAACAATATCGCGCTTAAAAAGCCTTAGCACGACCGCATTGGCAGTTATCGGCGGGATTTTTTCCTTTCTGAAGGGCGGCTTAGGGCCGGCGCAGAGAAAACTCCATGGAGCGGGCTGCACTCCGCGCGGGTTTGCGTAGATAATGAGGATTTCATGTTCAGTAGCGAAAGGATTTCCTATGTATGGCTTTAGCACCTCAGTCAATTTGCCCTTCGATCAAGCCGTCCTCAAAGTCACCGAGGAACTCAAAAAAGAAGGATTTGGCGTACTGACCGACATCGATGTGAAAGCCACAATGAAAGCCAAGCTGGATATCGAGCGTAGGCCTTATCGTATTTTGGGTGCTTGCAACCCGGTCTTGGCGAATAAGGCCCTGGATTTGGAAGCGGATATAGGCTTGCTTTTACCCTGCAACGTAGTCGTGCGGGAAGAAGCCGACGGCAAAGTTACTGCCTTGTTTCTAGACCCAAATATCATGACCGAGCTGGTTAGCAACAAGTCCGTGAGTGATATCGCAAGCGACGCCCGCGCCCGACTAGACCGGGTTAAAGCCGCCTTGAGCTAAGCGAAGCTTTAAAATTGAGAGAAGCGCTTTCTTAAATAAAATTTCATTTTATCTACTGCCCGGTAAGCCGATAAAGGGCTCTAAGGCCTATAAAACACGGCTATGCCGGGCGAATGCGCCTGAGTATAATCACTCACGGCATCTGCCGTTCTGGAGCGACCATCGCAAACAAGGCCATGGAACGAACAGCATGGAAGGCGAGGATGGACCTATCACAGGTTTACACCAAAACTTCCAAAGGTATTCTCGAAGGAAATGCCAAGAATCGTGTCTTCACGCGCGTGCATGGGCGCGTGCTCGCACTCATTGATGGCAAGGCCACGCTTGCTGAAATTTTAGAAAAAAGCTCGCGCCTCTCCAGCGCGCGTTTACCCGAAGTCCTGAGCGAGCTGCTCGATGCAGGCCTCATCCGTCTGGTGGATGAAGTAGCCCCCCAAGATGATCTCGGTTTTTCCGCGACCATTATTGTTTCCGAAGCCAATACCCAAGCTTTTTTCGAAGCGCAAGCCGCGGCTGAGCGCAAAGCCCAGCGTAGCGAAGCGCGCAAAACCCAAGCCGAAAGTGACAATCACGAAATTTTATTGCGCGCGGTTAAAAATGACATCGCGCAGGAAGAAGTAGATACGCAGATGCGCCTCGCCGAGGCCGAAGCAAAGCGCGCGGAGCAAGCGCGCAAGGAAGAGCAAGCGCGCAAAGCGCGGGAACTCGAAGAACAAAAACGTAGAGCGGAACGCGCGCAGCAGGAAGCACAAGCGCGTCAGGCGGCGCAAGCGCTTGAGGAAGAAAGATTACGCAAAGCCGAACAAGCGCGTAAAGAAGAACTATTGCGCAAGATGGAGCAGGAGCGCCTGGCTCAAGAAGCCGCTCGACTCAAAGCTCTCGAGTTAGAAGTGCAGGCACGCAACGCGGCCGCACGCAAGGCAGAGGAAGAAGCCGCGAGGGCGCAAGCCTTAGCCGCGCAAAAAGCCCAAGAAGATGAAGTAGCCAAGAAGCGTTTAGCGCGGGAAGCGGCGGCGGAAGCGAAGCGCCGCGCTGAAACGGAAGCGCGCTTAATCGAAATGGAAAACGAAAAAAAGAAAGCCCAGCAAGAAGCGGAAGCGCTCGCCCGCTCCTTGGATCAAGCACGCATCGCGTCGGAATTGGAAACTCGGGTGAAGCGTCGTTTAGAGGCGCGAGCGCGGGAAGAAGCCGAGAAGAGAGAGCGGCTGGCGGCCGAAGCCCAAGCCAAGCTGGAAGAAGAAGCGCGCCGGCGTAGGGAAGCCGAGGCCCGCGCCGAAGCGGAAGGAGCAGCGCGTTTGCAGGCCGAACAATTGGCGCAGCAACAATTAGAGGCGGAACGTCTGGCACGCCTCGCCGCGGAAGAGCAAGCGGCAGCGGCGCAAGCCGCCGCCGAGGAGGCTCGCTTATTGGCCGCGGCTGAAGCCAAGCGCGCGCAAGAAGAAGCACAGGCGCGTGAACTCGCGGAGGCGGTCGCCAAGGCGGCGGCGAGCGAGAAACGCGCAGCGGAAGAGCGAGCCGAAGCCGAACGCAAAGCCGAAGCCGAACGCAAAGCCGAAGCCGAACGCAAAGCCGAAGCCGAACGCAAAGCCGAAGCCGAACGCAAA
>CAZKHT010000113.1:0-9295 GCA_964552595.1 uncultured Burkholderiales bacterium | reverse complement strand
GGGGTTGAGCTGCTTGATCTGGCTGTAGAGGAACATGACCTCCGGGCGCTCCTGAACCGTCCTCCGGTTCCAGCCGATGCCGGCATCGCGTTTGGCGGCGGTGTCGTTGAAGATGCCTGTGGCGCGCCGCAAGGTCTGCCAGTTTTTCTGCGAGTAGGCAGGCGTTGGCGAACGATTGATGAAGAGGCAGGACACGCTCTCGGGATTCCCCACGGCCAGCGGCCAGCCGGCCCATGCGCCGAGGCCCTTGGGTAGCCATTAACGACCGTGCAATTCAAGCCCAGTATTACCCGGAACAGCGGGCGCAACGCCTGGTGGAGCGCGAATTCAATTTATCTTGGGCCGCGGACCCACGCAGCGACAATGTTTTGGTCGCCGGCAAATGGTGGCAGGCCAAGGAAAGTCCGGCGCAGTTTTCGGTGGAGCAGGGTTTAGCGGAAACCCTGAAATTACACTTAGGTGACAAACTCACTTATGACATCGCCGGCAATCCGGTCAGCGGCTCCATCACTAGCTTGCGCAAAGTGGAATGGGATTCCATGCGCGTGAATTTTTTTGTGATCGCGCCGCCGGCCTTATTGCAGACTCAAGCCGCCAGCTATATCACGAGTTTTTATTTGCCTGCGGATAAACAAATTCTTTTGAGCCAGCTATTGCAGCAATTTCCCAATTTCACGGTAATCGATGTCGCCGCCATCATGAGTGATGTGCGCGCCATCATGGAACGCGTGGCGCAAGCCATGACTTTTGTTTTTTCCTTTGCCTTGGCGGCGGGCTTATTGGTGATGTATGCGGCCGTGGCGTCGACCCGCGATGAGCGCTTATACGAGGCTGCGATTATGCGTACTTTAGGCGCGCGCTCGCGGCAACTGCGATTGGCTCAAGTATTGGAATTTGTCAGCCTAGGCACAATCGCGGGGGTGTTGGCGGCCAGCGGCGCCAGCGCCACCGCGTATTTGCTCGCGCGATTTTTAATGCACTTACCGTATCACTTCGACTTGATGGTTTGGATTATGGGCATGGCGGGCGGGGCACTGGGGATTACGGCCGCCGGCTTGGTGGCGATGCGCAGCGTGGTGCGCTTGCCGCCCGCAGCGGTCATCCGCAAATTTGCTTAAGGCGTCGTGGGAGTCAAGGCGTCTAAGTCCTGCCATTGCAAATCCGCGCAATAAACCAAGCGCGCGCCGTCTATGTCTACCGTGACCGACAAGGTGATACACATTTGGGCATCGGGGATGGAGAGGTAAGGTCGGCTGTTTTGAATGCGTCCCGGATGGGCTACGGCGGGCCTGAAGTAGGGACGTCGCGACCAACTGGCATTGCTGACATTGGCTAAGGGCTTAAAGCGTGCATCCGAGCGGCGCGCGGTTTGTTCCGACAAGACGTTGGGCCCCACTTGGCCTCCTTCGGCGTCGATTAAATAACAACGCAGGGCGCGCGGACGATTGAGTAGCGCGAGCGAGGCTTCGCGTAAAGGCGAGTCCAAACTCAGCAAACTGGCGCAATTGCGAAACTCCGTGATATAGGGTTTGAGCTCATTGTCTTCGCGAGCGCGCGTATCGGAATAGCGATTCCGAAAACGAGTGCATAAATCCGGTAACTGCGCCGCCTCGTCCGCGCAGGAATGGCTAGCCGCCGCCGGTCTGCCGAAAAAATATCCCTGTACCAGATCGATGCCGCTGTCGGTCGCGATTAAAGCTTCTTCTTCCGTTTCCACGCCTTCGATCAAAGTAATACATCCGGTTTCGTGCAGCAGCGAAACTAAAGTCGGCAACACCCGGCGTACCCGCGATTGGGTACGCGCCTGAACCAACATGGTCCGATCGAGTTTTACCAAATCGGGTCCGAGGCGCCAGATACGATCAAAGTTTGAATAGCCCGCGCCAAAGTCGTCAATGGCTACCAAGCAACCCAAGCTCGCGTAATAGCGCACGGTTTCGGCCAGCTGATTCTCGTCCGCGATCTCGTTTTCCAGGATCTCGACCACGATGCGCCCGGGTGGTATCTCATAACGATCCAGCATGACTTTAAAAAATGGCGGGTGTAGACCGGCGTGTACCACTACCCTGGGATTGATGTTGAGAAATAACCAAGTATCGGGATCGCGCGCGTTTAAAAAATTACGCACATGAATATTGCGGCACAAACGATCCAGAAAAATTAAATCCGTGTCGTCCTGCGCGGCATCGAACAATGTGAGCGGCGACAGGGGCGCGCCATTCGCGTTGACCGGCCGTACCAAGGCTTCGTAGCCCACGGCGCGCCTGTGCGACAAGCTGAAGATGGGTTGATAGTGGCTGCGCAACTGAAATTGCTTAAATCGTCCGCTGACCGACTCGCCTTCGCATTGTGTTGCAGCTTCTATTCCGGCGAGGGAGAAGTCGAGTGATATTGCTTGCAGCGCGCCCATGAAACAACCCAGAGAATCAACAGTCAGGCTAACGGCCATAGGCCTCAAAACTTAAGCCTATAGCCGGCCTCAAGGCCAGACCAATTCCTTGAACTTTATAAAAAAAGCGCGGGCGCCGGAGCGATTGAAGAAATGTAGCAAACAACGGTTTTGCGTCTAAAGTTTTCATTGGAAACGCCGTATGTTTCCTCTGAGCCTATCGGTTTTTAGGCTAGGCATCTCTAAGGGCATACCCATCGAAAGATGGCGACGCAAAGTTACCGGTCTAAGGAGCCAGCGCTCTATGATAGCGGGATTACTGGATGTTCATGCGCTTACGCAGTCCAGCCATTCCCACTTTCTTCCTTACACCGGTGTAGAGCCGCGATGGTTACAGCCACGCGTATGTAGGGGAATCCGATGAGTGATACCGAACACAGTAGTTTCTTGAATGCCTTAGAACAATCCAATCAAGGCCCCAGCCCGGCGGAAAAACGCATCCTAGAGCGTTGCCGCGATATCGCCATAGGCGCGCTCAGTGGCGCGCTTAAGGGCACCCTAGAGAAACTCACGGACGAATTTTTCATGCTCGCCGAAAAATCGGTGCAGATCGATGTGCAGCACTTATATTTGGAAGCCATGACCCTCGCGCGCGACCGGCATGAGCTCATAGAACAAAACTTCCGCACGCAATTTATACGCGGTTTCGATCAAGCCGTGCATGCGGACGCCGCGCAAAAAAAACAATCCTTAGCGGATGAAAACGGCGAATTCGGTTTAGTCGCCCCGGATGATTTGGAAGAATCCATCGCGCGTCAAGAAATGGCGGCCAAGATGAAAGGCAATTGCCGCGATGAATTATTTGCCTTGGATCGGCGCATGGGCGCTTTACTGCATGATGCGGAGTTGCAGCAGCACACGAATCCTTTAGGCCCCGATGTCTTGTCGACCGCGTTCATGGAGGCTTGCCGCGAAACCCAGGCCGGCCTCAAAGTGCGTTTGTTATTCGTGACCATGTGGGACAAGCATATGCAAAATGGCGTGCTGTCCACTTACCACGAAGTGAATCAATACTTAGTCGAAAAAAATATACTGCCCAAAATCAAACGCGAGATTAAGCGCCAGGGTGCGGCCAATGCGGTGCAAGTCGCGGCTGCGGCGGCGCAGGCTGCGGTGCAAGCCATGGGTTTTGAAGATGAAGGCGCCGAAGTATTCGAAACCATGCAGCATTTATTTCACGCCGCGGCGGCGCGCGGCACCCTTCCCGGCATGGCGATGGGTATGCCCGGCGGATTTTATGCGGGCGCGCAAGGCATGCCGGGATACGCGGGCGGCGGTCCTGGACTGGCGGCACAGGGCGGCGCCGGTGTGGGTGGTTTCGTGGGCATGCCGGGCTTGGTAGGCAACCCTGGCGTAAATGGGATTCCCGGTGCCCAGGTCTATGCGAATGGGCAAGAAGCCAATGCGCTAGGAGAAAACGCCCAAGGTTTTATGCCGGCAGCGGGTATGGTCATGGCGCATAACCCGGTGGTGGTGACGCATTTAACCCAATTACAGCATGGCGACGTCGCCGCGCTGGGAGCGGCGCCGATTGATGCAGGGACTTTAATCGCGGGCAATGTGAGCATGTTGCGCGAATTAAAAAATACCGATTTGGCTGCGTCTTTAGGCTCGGTGGATGCGATGACCATAGACATCGTCGCCATGCTCTTCGATTTCATATTCGAGGATAAGCAAGTACCCGATCCCATTAAAGCCTTAATCGGCCGCCTGCAAATTCCGGTGCTGAAAGCCGCGATGCTGGATCAAGCCTTTTTTTCCAAGAAGAGCCATCCCACGCGGCGTCTTTTGAACGCCTTAGCCGATGCCGCCACCGGCTGGGAAGAAGCCATCACTCATGATTCGCCGCTGTACCTAAAGGTCGATCAAATCGTGCAGCGGGTGAACGATGAGTTTGAAGATAATCTCGCGGTATTCGAGCGCGCCTTAGATGACTTCGAGCGTTTCATCGAAGAACAAGAACATGTAGCGGATGCCTTAGTGGAAGTCAGCATAGACATGCTGCAAGCGCGCGAGCGCGAACAGATTAAAGAAGAAGATGCGCAGCAAGCGGCGGAAAGTGCCGTCGCCGCGCGTGCCGCCGATAGCGAAGTACCGGAAGCGGTGCGTTTATTTTTGTGTCAGGAATGGGTGAAGCCGCTGCGCGCAGCCTATTTAACCGGTGGCACGGAAAGCGCCGCCTGGCTTGAATCTTTAGGCCTCATGGATGATTTAATTTGGAGCGTGCGGCCTAAGCTCACCCGCGAGTCGCGGCAGTACATGGTTAAAACCTTGCCCGGTTTATTGCGCCGCCTGCAAGAAGGCATGGCACGCGCGGAAATTCCGGCAACGGTGCGCGAGCAATTCATGAGCCGCTTGGTGCATTGCCACGCTGCGGCGGTCAAGGCCGGATTCAATCTGCAGGCCGAACCGCCCATGGTTACCGAAGCCAGCTGGGACGAAGCGGTGCGGGCGCATCCTCAACCCAGCGCGAGCGAAACGAATGAGACAGCGGTGGTGCTACCCTTCGTCCGCCCGGAAGTGAAAGACAAGAATGAAGTGAAGCTAGAAATATTGCGCGCCGCCGAACAAGACAAAAATCTAGAAGTGGAAGAAATCACTATCGCCAGCGTAGGCTGGATAGAAAAAGACGAATTGCATGCGGAGGACGCTTGCCCAGTTGAAGATGAATTCGCGCAAGAAAACTTATTGGACGAAGCCGCGGCCAAACATCTGGTAGCAGAATTAAAGCCGGGCACTTGGGTGGAATTCCGCCACACCGGCGAAGAAACCATGCAGGCGAAACTGAAATGGATCAGCCCCTTGAAGAGCGCTTATTTATTCACCGACCGCCAAGGCAAGCGTGCCGCAACCATGCCTCAAGCGAAATTAGAAGCTGCCTTCCGCATCGGTAGCGCGCGCATTCTGGATGATCTGCCGCTGCTGGATAGAGCGGTGGATAACGTAATTGAAGCCTTGAAACAGGCGGCGGCATAAGCGCCTAAGGCTAACGCATGAGAAGCTTGCGTCACAAAAAAATTTGGCCGTGTCCGCAGAGATTTTGACGTTAAGGACGAGCGCTCAACAACGCTGCTCAGCCACCATGGGCTTCTTTCATCCAGCGCAAATAGTGCAGGCCGTAGCGATAGCCTAGCTGCACACCCACAGAGTAATCATCCGTTGCGTCCATGCTGGCCTGAGGCGGCGCGCATTGCGCCACCCGATAGGCGTTGCCGCGCAAATAGCCTTGCGCCATGTCTAGCGACCAGTTGGTGCGGCGCGCTAAACGATACGCCGCGAGATAAATAATTTCTGCCATAGTGCCTCCTATCCATGAGATAGCAAACACCAGGCCAAGCACGGGGCTTCAAAAAAAAGCCTTTTGGAGCCGCGAGCGAAATGGCTGTGGCCCACCTACATCCAGTTTAATGAGTGGCGGGTTTGGGCGCCTTGGCGCGTGCGATGCGTTTGAGTGCGAACCAGGCCAGCACTCCCAGCAAGGCCGCGATGATCAGCACAACTGGCGCTCCCAAATCTTCAAAAAAATGCTGCAAAGCATGTAGCGGGTGGGTGAAGACAGCAGCAAGATCCATATCGTGCCCCGGATGCGCTAGGGCGGGTGTTGTGCCCGCGCAAACGAATAGGATGGCGCACAGACGCAAGAGAACATTTTTCATGGTGATTCCCCTTAAGTGATATTTCAGTTTAAGGCCTGTCTGCGCAAGCTCAGTTTTCCTGCCGTCAAGCTTAATCGATTGCAGGGTAATGTACTTCCAAGATTTCCAAAATTTGCTCGCCTTGGGGCGTACGCACTTTCGCTTTATCGCCCTCGGCTTTGCCTAACAAAGCCGTGGCCATCGGCGATCTCCAACTGATCCGACCGCGCGTCAAATCGATTTCATCCAAGCCCACGATTGCATAGCGATGTTCTGCGCCGGCTTCGTCGGCGACCAGCACGGTCGCGCCGAAATAGATTTTTTCTTGCGGCTGCTGCGTGGGATCTATGATCTGCGCAAACCCCAGACGCCGGGTGAGAAAACGAACGCGCTTGTCGATTTCGCGCAGTCTTTTTTTGCCGTAGAGATAATCCGCGTTTTCCGACCTATCACCCAAAGCCGCTGCCCAAGACACAATTTTAACTGTCTCGGGGCGCTGCACATCCAACAGCTCTTTTAGCTCAGCTTGCAGGCGGGCATAGCCTTGCGGGGTAATATAATTTTTGCGGCCGGGCGGAAGCTCATTATCGACCTCGAGCTCATCTTCCGAAGCCTCGTCGTCTTGCTCTTTGGTGAAGGCTTTGCTCATGCCGTGCTATTCGAAAAAAATTGCGTCAGGCCGGAGCGAGGAAACTAACGTTCGCCGGAAGCGCGATGCATTCCCGCCGGCCGTTGGGCGACGACGGGACTGGTGGTCGCCAAGGCTTGGTTGCGTCTATCGTCTATACAGCGTCTATCCACCCAGCCACGTATCCGTCTATCTAAATCGCTACGGCGATCTTGGCGCACGGCGAAGCGCCTATCCAGATCGGCGAGCGGCGGACGGCGGCGCGCATGCCTGCGATCAGAAAACGTGCGCCTGTCTACCGCGATTTGCCGGCGTTCTCCACGCTCGGCACGGCGCGCCTGCTGTCGCACCCGCATGTCTTGCGCGAGTATGGAAATGAAGCGCAATACCGCGTCCTCGGGATAAAAAATTTCATCGTCTTGTTTGATGAAAGGTAGAACTGGACTATAACGCCTGTCATTTTCCAACCAGGCCTTGGCATCGCGCTGCAACATGAAGCGCTGTAATAAGCCCGTGGTTTCGGCGAGGGTGAGTAAGACAGGAAGGCCGGAGTGGGCCATGAATGCATCCAAGAGAGCCGAATAAGATGGCGCTAATTCTAGGGCTTTGCGCCAGAAACGCAAGCGCGTGCCCGCGCGAATTCAAGCGAACGCCATACATTGTTTAAAAATGAATAAAAGATAATTTTTTGATAACGGTTCCGCGAGCCTGGGACGCTTGAAAACCCACGAGGGCAATGGCATGAAGTGTGCGCAAATGCCGGAGACTAAGCGCCCAATTCAGCGATCAGTTGTAACATCATGCGCCGCGCTTGTTCGCCATAGGCACCGCCGAATAAATGGTGGTGATTGAGCACATGATACAAATTGTAAAGTTGCTTGCGGACTTTATACCCGGCATCGAGCGCATACGCATCGCGGTAGGCCGCGTAAAAATCAGGGGGGAATCCCCCGAATAATTCCGTCATGGCGAGATCCGCCTCGTGATCACCAAAATATACCGCAGGGTCAAAAATTACCGGCTGGCCTTCTTCATCCGCGCCCCAATTGCCGCCCCATAAATCGCCATGCAACAAAGCGGGGCGTGGCCGGTAATCGGAAAAAAAATCCGCTATATGCGGCAAGAGCCGGTCGCCGGCTTGCAGTAAGGGAGCAATACGATTGGCCGGCAATTGCAATTGATATTGCAGCCGATGCATCGCATAAAAATGCGCCCAGTCGTCCTCCCAAGTATTGATTTGCGGGGTAGCGCCTATGTAGTTATTTTGCTGCCACCCGAAGCGGGCTGCGCTTACCTTATGCAGCGCCGCCAGTTGCGCGCCCAATAGTCGAGCAGAGCGCTTATCGCCGCGGCTTAAGGCAATATATTCCAGGGCCAGGAAAGCCGCGTCTTTATTACTGCCCACACAAATCAAAGCCGGAACGCGCAGACTTTTGTTCTCGCTCAAAGCGGCGAGACCGGCCGCTTCCGCCGCGAACATCGCTTGCTTATCCGGGGAATTGGTCTTAACAAAAAAATGCCTGGCGCCATCGGTAATCTGAAAGGCCTCATTGATGCAGCCGCCCCCTCTGGCGTCCATGTTTTTGGCAACGAATGTTGCACCGATGGCGGCGCTGATCGCCGAGGAAATATCTTGAATTAAAGCCATGGATTTATCTTAGCACGCGCCTATTGCCGAGTTCGCTGTCTGCTATTAGGCTAGGCGTTTTCCAGCGAGGGCTTAAATGATGAAATTATTTTTTTATGTCGGCTTGTTGCTTTCGCTCTCCGTTCACGCCACCGTACAAGCGGATAGCTTGCCCGCCGTTAAAGTGCAAAAACTAAGTGACAAAGTATATGCCTTGCTCGGACCCACGGATTTGCCGAATAAAGCCAATCAAGGCTATATCGTAAATGCCACGCTGATTGTGGGAGAGAAGGGCGCGATTGTAGTCGACACCGGTTTTAACGACGTGGTGGGCCTACACCTCAAGCAGGCTATCGCTAAGCTCACGCCTAAACCGGTGACTTATATTATCAATACCCATCACCATGGTGACCACGTCCTAGGCAATATTGCTTTTGCTAACGCGCAAGTGCTAAGCACGCAAGCCTGTAAAGAGCTGGTGGAAAAGACGGGCTATGAATGGATAGATTTGATCCAGAATCTCGCCGGGAAAAAATTTCCCAAGACCAAGCCTGTACCGGCAACGGCAAGCGTGACGCAGGATGTGAAGACAGAGCGCGTCATAGAAGGCGTGAAGCTGATTTTATGGGCGCCCAAAGGCTCGCATACGCCTGGGGATTTAATGGTGTTGTTGCCCGACGAAAAAATCCTAATCGCGGGCGATGTGCTGGTGAATCAAGTCGTTCCCAATTTTCGCGACGCGCACATCAAGACCTGGATAAGCACCTTGCAAGCCTTGCAACAATCCGGGGCGCAAACATTTGTGCCGGGACATGGACCGGTGATGAGCTTGGCCGATGTCTCGGCCATGGAAAAACGCATGAGCCAGCTTTATGCGGGCGTGGAAGCGGGATACAAAAAAGGCTTGAACGATGCCGAAACACGCAAGACGCTGGATTTATCCGCGTGGAAAAAAT
>CAZKHT010000112.1:0-9327 GCA_964552595.1 uncultured Burkholderiales bacterium | reverse complement strand
GATTTGTTCATTTTTTGGCCGTGGGCATCACGAAATAAGCCTGTGAAATAGAATTCATGGAAGGGAATTTTGTCGGTGAGATGCAAGGACATCATCACCATGCGCGCGACCCAGAAGAAAATGATGTCGAAGCCGGTGACCAGCACGCTGGTCGGTAAATAGCGTTGCAGTTCTGGCGTCGATTGCGGCCAGCCTAAAGTGGAAAAAGGCCACAGCGCGGAGGAGAACCAGGTGTCCAGCACGTCTTCATCTTGCCGCAAGGGTTTACCGCCCGCTTGTTGCGCGGCCTCGGCCGCGCTGCGCGCGACATATATTTGCCCGTCCTCGTCATACCAGGCGGGAATGCGATGGCCCCACCATAGTTGCCGCGAAATACACCAGTCCTGAATATTTTCCAGCCATTGCTGATAAGTACTGGTCCAATTTTCGGGCACAAACTTCAGCGCACCGCTTTCCACAGCGGCCAAACCGCGTTGCGCCAAGCCTTGCATTTTCACAAACCATTGGTCGGTCAGCATAGGCTCGATCACGCTGCGCGTGCGCTCGCCGCGCGGCACGGTCAATTTGTGCGGCTGCGTGGCGTGCAATAAATTTTGCGCCTGCAGGTCTTTCAAAATTTGCGCGCGTGCGGCAAAACGATCTAGCCCGCGATAAGCCTGCGGTACAGCATCGTTGAGCTTGGCATCCAAGGTGAAAATATTCAGGGGCACAAGTTGGTGGCGCACGCCCACTTGATAGTCATTGAAGTCATGCGCCGGCGTGATCTTCACGCAACCCGTGCCGAAAGTCGGGTCCACATAGGCATCGGCAATGATAGGAATGCTGCGTTCAGTCAAAGGCAGACGTACGCGTTTCCCGATGAAGGCTTGATAACGCGTGTCGTCAGGATGCACCGCGACCGCGACGTCACCCAATAGCGTTTCCGGCCGAGTCGTGGCAACAATGAGCTCACCACCGCCGTCTTCCAGAACATAGCGTAAATGCCACATGAAGCCGTCTTCCTCTTCGGAGACAACCTCTAAATCCGATACCGCGGTTTGTAAAATCGGATCCCAGTTGACTAAGCGCTTGCCGCGATAAATCAAGCCTTCTTCGAATAAGCGCACGAAGACTTCGATCACCGCTTCGGACAAGCCTTCGTCCATGGTGAAGCGTTCCCGCGACCAATCCGGCGATGTGCCCAGGCGGCGCATTTGGCGCGTGATCGTGGATCCGGATTCATGCTTCCACTCCCAGACTTTTTCGACAAAAGCCTCGCGGCCTAAGTCATGGCGGGTTTTGCCTTCGGCTTCGAGCTGGCGTTCCACCACGATTTGGGTGGCGATGCCGGCGTGGTCGGTGCCCGGCTGCCATAAGGTGTTGTCGCCCAACATGCGGTGATAGCGTATAAGCGCATCTTGCAAGGTATGTTGAAAAGCATGGCCCATGTGCAAAGTGCCGGTGACATTCGGCGGCGGCAACATAATGCAATAAGGGGGGCGATCTGCTTTTTCGCCGGCCGCGAAATAGCCTAGGCTTTCCCATTTCGCGTACCACTGTTGTTCAATTTCTTGGGGTTCAAAACTTTTAGCGAGTTCGCTGGGCGCGACGTTCATAAGACACGATTCTGAGCGGAAAGCCGAGAATTATACCGGAAAGGCGCGGGGCTTAAGCCGAGAGCGATTCAACTGCCGTGCGGCGCTTGGCTTGCTGCTTGGATACCATGTTTGCGCAATTCATCGATGATAGCGGCGCGTACCGTTTCTTCCATATGCACCATGAATTGTTCTAGCATGCTGGAGACCGCCTTATCCAACGCGCTATTCAGCATGCCGTCCAATTCTTCCGCCAAGGTGCTGTGCAAACTGGCTTTCAAATTGCGGCTGATTTCCGCTTGAATGAGATCGGCAATTTGCTTGGCTTGGGCTTCGGAGACCGCTGCTACGTTCTGGATGGCGGGCGCCGCGGCGGGGATCGCCGTCGCCGGCGGCAGGCGTACATAAGAGGCGTCTTCAGGAATCTCAATGGAAGGTACGACTTTGCGCGCCGCTTGAGCTTTGGCAATACGCGCGTCGACGTCGGCTTGCACCTCTGCTTCCACCGCCGCCAAGCGCGCCAGCATGGCGCTGGTTTCGGCTTGTCGCAATACCGGATCGGCGCGTATCGGTTCCGGCACCAATTCCAGTTCTATTTCCGGCGCGTGCAACACGCTGGCCGGATTCAAGGGCGGTACTTCCTCGGTTAAAACTGGAATCGCGTCTAAATCTAATTCGGCGTCACTAACGAAATCGGTCAATACCGGAATATCGGGCGCGGCATCCGCATGCTTCTTAAACAAGGCATCCAGTTTGTGTAAGACATCGTCGTCGGACGCACTCACGACTCACCCATCGCATGCGTTTGCATGGCATAGCCGCGGTCGCGATAAAACCGAAAACGTGCTCGCGCTGCTTGCGCGTCCTCGTCGGCGGTGCTGACGATTTCTATCATGCGTTGAAAGCGGCTAAAAAACGGCGGCCATTGCGCATCCAAATTAATCAACAACTCATCATGGGCTAAGGCGCTTTCATCTTGGTGGATGAGCACCGGGGTTTCGGCGGCGAGCGCGTGGCTGGCTCGGCAATGCGGAATAAAACCCACCGCGCTATCGGTCCACAACAAATGATCGAAACGGTCCGCCACACCCGCGTCCGGCGCATACACATTAACCCGCATCTGCTGCGATAGCGCTTTGGCGCATAAGCGGCAGGCAAAGCGCAATTTGTCGTCGACTTGAGTGTAAAAATCGATGCGGGTCATCTTCAAGTCAGCCCTGCGCGCGTTTCATTAAAAAATGGGTGAGCAAAGGCACGGGCCGGCCGGTTGCGCCTTTTTCGGCACCGGATTTCCAAGCCGTGCCCGCGATATCCAAGTGGGCCCACTCATATTTTTTAGTATAGCGGGCGAGAAAGCTGGCGGCGGTAATTGCGCCGCCGGCGCGCCCGCCGATATTCGCCATATCGGCGAAATTGCTTTTCAGTTGTTCTTGGTAATCTTCCCACAGTGGCATATGCCAAGCCCGGTCATAGCCCGCGTCCGCCGCATGCAATAACTCGCGTGCCAGGCTATCGTTATTGCTGAATAAGCCGGAAGCGTGATGCCCAAGGGCGATTACACAAGCACCGGTCAAGGTCGCAATATCCACCACCGCAGCCGGCTCAAAGCGCTCCGCATACGTTAATGCATCGCACAAAATTAAACGGCCTTCGGCATCGGTGTTTAAAATTTCTATGGTCTGGCCCGACATGGAGGTGACCACATCGCCCGGTTTATTAGCATTGCCATCGGGCAAGTTTTCGCAAGTGGGGATGACGCCGACCACATTCAGCGGCAATTGCATTTGCGCGATGGCTTTGAAGGTACCCAAGACACTGGCGGCGCCGCACATATCAAATTTCATTTCATCCATTTCGCCGGCGGGCTTTAATGAAATTCCGCCCGCATCGAAAGTGATGCCTTTGCCTACGAGGACCACGGGCGAGGTTTTTTTGGCGCCACCTGCGTAATGTAAGACGATGAGCTTAGGCGGTTCGCGGCTGCCTTTCGCCACCGATAAAAAAGAACCCATGCCGAGTTTTTCGATTTCCGGCGCGTCCAATACTTCGACTTTAAAACTGTAGGTTTTGCCCAAGCCGCGCGCTTGTTCGGCCAGATAACTGGGCGTGCAAATATTGCCCGGCAAATTGCCCAAGTCCTTGGCCAAATTCATACCATTGGCGACGGCCTGGCCGCTGATGACGGCATTCTCCGCTTCCACAATTTCATTGCGCCGCTGCACGGACAAAGTCAGCTTGCGCAGAGGACGGCGCACTTCGTCTTGTTTGCTTTTCAGTTTGTCGAAGCGATACACCGCTTCTATCGCCACCATCACCGCTTGCTCTATGCGCCAGGTGACATCGCGTTTTTTCACCGCGAGTTCGGTTAAGTAAATGACGGCTTCCAGGGAGCCGGTTTCGTTCAGCGTTTTAATCGCGGCGCGTATGGATTGCCGATATTCATTCTCGCGAAAGTCGCGTTCTTTACCCAGGCCCACCAACAATACGCGGTCACATAATGTATTCGGCACACTATGCAGCAACAGCGTCGTGCCGCATTTCCCTTCTAGATCGCCACGGCGCAAAATATCCGATAAATACCCTTTGGCAACGCGGTCTATCATTTCGCCGGCTAAGGTAAGCTTGCGTGATTCGTACACACCCACGACCACACAGGCGGAACGCTGTTTCTCCGGGCTACCACTTTTTATGCTAAATTCCACGCTGCAAACTCCTTTATCCATTAAACACTTAGCAAACCAGCGTCGTTCCAGAATTATTCTCGATTACACCCCTAAAAGTCAAAGTTCTACACGATGATTTATCGCCGCGCACTCATACATGAACTGGTCGTCACCATGGCGGCGGTGTTCACTGTGCTATTGGCGATTACCGCGGTCACGCAATGGGTACGTTATCTCGGTCAAGCCGCCTCGGGTGCGCTGGCACCCGAAGCCGTGCTCGCATTTTTAGGCTTCGGTACCGTGGGCGTGTTGCCGGTGTTGCTGACGGTGACCTTGTTCACCTCCGTGTTACTGGTGCTGGCGCGCATGGTGCGTGATAGGGAGATGGTGGTCTGGCAAACCGCGGGCGTGGCCATGACCGCGTGGATACGCCCGGTACTGGCGGTGAGTGGGCCCGCGATTATTTTTATCGCGCTGGTGAGTCTGGTTCTGGCACCTTGGGCATTACGCAAGAGCGCCGAGTATCGTCAGCAATTGGAAAGCCGGGAAGATATCTCCGCCATCTCGCCCGGCGTTTTCAAAGAATCCAAGCAAGCCGACCGCGTTTATTTTGTTGAAAGCCTAGGCACCAATCACGCGATGGTGCGCAATATATTTGTTCGCTCGGAGCAGCATGGGCGCTTCGGCATTATGGTGGCGAAACAGGGCTCACAGTTATTAGCACCGAATGGCGACCGCTTTATCGAATTGGATAACGGCAGGCGTTACGAAGGGCTGGCCGGTCAGGCGGATTACCGCATTATGCAATTTCAGCGCTACATCATTCGCATCGAACCTTTTGAAGTCAAATTAGGTGCGCCGAATATGAATGCCTTGCCTACGCCCGCGCTATTCGATAAACCGACCCGGCAGAAGAGCGCGGAACTGCAATGGCGTTTGAGCATGCCTGTTAGCGCTTTGCTCTTGGTCTTGCTGGCCATACCCTTGAGTGTGTTCAACCCCCGCTCGGGCCGGGCCTTTCACTTGGTCGCGGGTTTATTGATTTACATGATTTACAACAATCTGCTGTCGATTGCGCAAGCCTGGGGGCAATCCGGCAAGGTCGTGCCTTGGGCGGGGATTTGGAGCGTGCATCTAGGCATGCTGGTACTGATCACTTTGTTTTATTACCGTCGACAAGCGATACAACCTTGGCTGCGCCGGCTTTTTAAATGAAAGTACTGCATCGTTTTATCGCGCATGAAGTGTATAGCGGCACCTTGCTGGTCTTTGCCGCTTTGCTGGTGCTGTTTGGCTTCCTGGATTTGTTGCATGAGCTAGAAAGTTTAGGCAAGGGCAATTACCAAATTTTGTCCATGTTGCTGTATGTGGCACTGCAAGCACCTGGCCATGTGTACGAATTGTTTCCCATCGCGGCGCTGATCGGCACTCTCTACGCATTGGTGCAATTAGCACAGCATTCCGAAATCACCGTGATGCGCGTGTCCGGTGTTTCAGCTTCGCGTATGGCGCTGTCGATTTTGCGCGCCGGCGTACTCTTTGTCCTGCTTACTTTTGTGGTGGGCGAGTTCATCGCGCCGCCCAGCGAGCGCCTCGCGACCCAACTCCGCATACGGGCAATGAGCGCAGTGGTGGCGCAAGAATTTCGTTCCGGATTGTGGCTCAAGGACGGACCGGCGTATGTGAATGTCAAAGAAGTGCTGCCCGATTCGACTTTGGTCGGCGTGAAAATATATGAGTTTGATCCCAACTATAGGTTGCGCACCATTAGCTTTGCACGTGAAGGCAAGTATTTAAAAGACAACAGCTGGCTATTGCATCAAGTAGAGCAAACCCGCTTCGACGGCACCAGTACCCAAGTGACGCGCTTGCCGCAAGCCTATTGGAATTCGGTCTTGAGTCCGGATATGTTGAGTGTGTTACTGGTTGTGCCGGAGCAGATGTCGGCCTGGAATTTATATTTTTATGTACAACATTTGCGCGAGAACAAACAAAAAACCACACGCTTCGAAATTGCCCTTTGGAATAAGCTGGTCTATCCCTTCGCCACGGTGGTCATGATGTTAATGGCGCTGCCTTTTGCTTTTTTGCGGGCGCGCATGGGCGCGGTGAGCGGCAAGGTATTCGCGGGCATTATGTTGGGCTTGTCCTACCATTTGTTTAACCGGGTATTCGCCAATCTCGGTTTGCTGCATGAATGGTCGCCGATTTTTAGCGCCGTCGCGCCCACATTTTTATTTTTTATTGCGGTCATCGCGGTGTTGTGGCGCTTCGAGTGGCGCTAAACCATGACGATGGGCGTGCCCGCCAAGCGGTCATGGAGGAATTGCCGATCCCGGTCAAACAATGCCCAAATAATACTGAGCGGGCCTAGCCAGGCGAAGAAAAAACGCAAGGCGCTTTGCGGGAAACGTAAGGGTTTGCCATCGCGTCTTTCTATCCGTATACGCCAGGCTTTCATGGCCACGGTTTGCCCGCCGTGGCTCCAGAACCAGGTAAAAAATCCCAGCGCCACCAGCAATAAATACGCGCGGAAAAAAGGCATGGCCCCCGGTGCTTGAGGATTGCGTAACACGGTAAATATAAATGCGGCGACGAAGAGTACTGCCCCGAATACCAGTATTTCGTAGAGCATGCTCAAAATACGTCGCGCGAAGCCGGCATAGCGTGGCGGCGCTGTTGCACTTTTTTCGTTAAGCTCTATCATGTGCTTGACCTAGTCAGAGCGACATGCGAAGACAGCATGTAGCGATCAAAGAATGAAACCGGAGAGATCAACCGGGGAGTTAAAAAACGATGCGCATTATATCCCAGCTTCTAACCGTTCCCGGCGTGATTGCCGCCGGTGAATATGCTTACCGCGGCGACCGCTTTTCCTTCAAAGGCGATATCTCCCCCGAGCTTGCGCGCATGGCTTCTATACTTTGCCGCGCCAACACCTTGTCCATACATATGCAGACCGAAATTTTTTCCGCGGCCGCGCCGGATTGCGGCTGCCGCCCGGTGCAGGGCTGGGTGGTGCACGGCAAAGAAATGTCGGTTTGCGTGATCGGCAATCATTTTTGTTTTCTTTCCAATATCCCGGGGTTACTGAACGACGTCTTAACCCTGATGCGGGCCAAGGTCGGTGATATTGAAGAGAATCCCTTGGTTTATATGTATGCCGCCATAGGTGGTGATGTGAATGAAAAATTGTATTAGTAGGGTCAGGATTTTCAGGAGAGTGGAATGAGTTTAGACAGCTTAATGCAAGTGCCGGGCGCGCTGGCCGCGTTTCAATATGACGACAGAGGCGAGTTGCAAGCCCATCAAATGAAAGAGGGGACCGAGCTCACCGCGCAAGTGCTGGATTTGCTGGCGCATACCTGTGTCGCCAATACCGCTATCGCGACCATGGAAGCGCGGGGCTGGGAAGCGTTGACCGGTCAGCAGGGATTCGAGCCCATCCAAGGTTTTTCGCTCATAGGCCTGGAGTGGTCGGCGGTGGTTGGGCGTAACCATGGCATGGTGGCGAAGAACCGCGACGCGGATGATGAACAGCGATTTGCGGCCCTTTACGCACGCCGAAAATTCTTATGGTTTTATAACGCGTGGTCGCCGTATGCCGCTTTCAAGACGACGGCACGATTATTGATTCTGCCGGCATTGTTTCTGAGGATTTACTAGATAAATTAGCGCATTTTTCGCTGTGGTATAGACGCATGATCTCGGGAAACTGCGATGTTTTTTCCCTGTTCTCGCAAATGAATGGCTGGACCCCGGCGAAGGGCTGGATCGTACAGGGTGCGCAACGCAGCATCTTGTCCGTCGCCAATATTGTTGCCATGGTGGACAACAAAGACGCAGGTTTTAATGAAATCGTCGCCGCGCTAGACGAAGCCGCGCACGAATAAATCTCGGGTTAACGTGGGGTGAGAGCGGGAGGCGCAGCGTTAGGCGCGGGTGCCGCCACGGGTGGCGCGGGGGCGACCGGAAGAGTCGTCCCTATCGCATTCGGTTGCTGGGCTTGTTGCTGCTGATAGGTTTCCCATTTCTTTTTGACTTCTTTTTGTTTTTCCGGCGGCTGCTTTTTGATTTGCTTATAGCGCGCACGGGCAGCTTGTCTTTGTTCCGGGGTCAGGCTGGCCCAGTGCGTAATCCGCCGCCGTACCCGCTCCTGCTCTTCCGGTTTCATCTTGGGGTATTTATTCGCAACTTTAACCAAGTTGTTGCGCAGCCTATCGGGCTGTTGTTCCCATTGCCCCTCCAATGCGCCCAAGACTTGTTTTTGCTGGGGCGTTAATTCTGCCCAGGACGGCGCCTTAGGGACGGGGGGGCTGGCTCGGTCTAGCGCATAACTCGGAAAGCTGAGAAGGGCGGTAAGGAATAGCCCGCTCAATGTTGCGCTGAGTGATCTAGCCATAGATGAAAATTCTGATCTACAAATGCATTTAAGGGTAAATCGCTGGCCAACAAAGCGGCATCCACGTCTTCGTCGGCTGCTTGGCCCATATTCTGTTGCTGCCACAGCACGCCGCCTAGTAATACAAGCAAAAGCGTGATGACGGGCAACCATTTGCGCCCGAACATACCCGAGCCATGGGCGCCAGCAAACGCGAAGACCGGCTGCTGCGCGGTACGGGTCGCATAGCGCTCCAGGGCGTTTTCTCTAGCTTGTTTCAGACGATTCAGCACGCGGCCGTCCACCTGACCGGTGCCGTAATTCAGTTCTTGCTTAATGTGGTTAGCGAATTCGCGCTCATTCATAGAGTAATTCCTTGTGCTCTGAGTATCTCGGCCAGGGCGTGCGCCGCGCGCGAGCAATGGGTTTTGACGCTGCCTTCCGAGCAGCCCATGGCTAGCGCGGTTTGCGCAACGTCTAACTCCTCCCAGTAACGCAGCAAGAATGCCTGTCGTTGACGTGCCGGCAAGGTTTCAATGGCTTTTTCAACGTGCTCAATTATCTGCAATCTATCTAGCTGATCTGACGGGTTATTTTTATTATTTGAGCCGTCGGCCGCCGCCAACGATTCCAGCGGGTCATAGTCCTCGTCCTCATGCGCCGGCGCTAAAGAAGAAAACAGCGTGGTCCAGGTGTTGCGGACTTTCTG
>CAZKHT010000111.1:0-9367 GCA_964552595.1 uncultured Burkholderiales bacterium | reverse complement strand
CCTGCAGTTCGCCGCCGCCAGCCAGAAAGGCATTGATACGCTGCCCGCCACCGCTGCACCACTTGTATTGCCGGTGGCGCGCTATGAAATGGGGAAGGGCGAGGCGCAGCGATTATTGACTTGGGTGAAAGCCGGCGGGCATTTAGTGGTGACGCCTAGCAATGCCTATGACCCGGGGGGCGAGCGCGCCGATCCGCTCTTGGATGGTTTAGGTATACGCGCGCTCGAAATAGAGAACGCACAGTCCCAAGGCATAATTGACGTCGATTGGCCGGACGAACATGATTTCATCACCATTAGCAGCGATGCCGATACCCGCTTGGAGTACAGCGGAAAAATCGCGCCGACGCTCATGCTGGAAGATAACGATGGCGTGTATTTATTGCGGCTGCGCGTAGGCCTGGGCTGGCTTACCGTGCTGCCGGATACCCATTTCATGAGCAATGATCGCTTGCAGTTATACGACCACGCAGCGTATTTATCGCGGGTTGTCGAAGTCGATAGAGCGCGTCCGGTGTGGCTGGTTTATCAAGACAGCATGCCGCCTTTGCATGAGTGGCTAGGCCGCTACGCTTGGCAAGTGATCCTCGCCGCGGCCTTACTTTTGAGTCTATGGTTGTGGTCCGCCAGTCGGCGCTTAGGTCCTTTGCTTGCGCCCGCGCCTTTGGTGCGGCGGCGTTTATTGGATCACGTCGAAGCCAGCGGGCGTTTTTTATGGCGCCACGGCCAAGGTGAACGGCTGTTACGCGGCGTGCGCACGGCCTTGCACCGCGCCTTGGAATTACGCCACCCGGCGTGGGCCAGCCTGCCTTCGCAAGCCTTGTATGAGCGGCTGGCGCAATTAACTCGGCTGCCGCCGGCGCAAATTCAAAGCGCCTTGTTGTATACGCATTTGGGCAGCGAACATGAGTTCACCCAAGTTATTCAAACCCTAGAACGAATAAGGAAAGCTCTATGAGTGAAGCAGACGCGGCCAACGCGGAGCGGGTGGCCCAAGCCTCGGCGATCGCCAATCGCATGCGCGGTGAAATTGCGAAAGCCTTGATAGGCCAGGATGCGGTGGTCGAGCAAGTGCTGATCGCGCTCTTCGCCGCCGGCCATGTATTGGTGGAAGGTGTGCCGGGGTTGGGTAAAACTTTATTGGTGCGGGCCTTAGCGAAAACCTTCGAAGGCAATTTTGCGCGCATCCAATTCACGCCCGATCTCATGCCCTCGGATGTGACCGGGCACGCGCTGTATGACTTAAAGAGCGAGCAATTCCGCATACGCAAGGGCCCGGTGTTCACCAATTTATTATTGGCCGATGAAATTAATCGTGCGCCGGCGAAAACCCAAGCCGCCTTGCTGGAGGTGATGCAGGAATATCAAGTCACGATTGAAGGCCAAGCACTGTCCCTGGCGCCGCCCTTCATGACCCTGGCGACGCAGAATCCCTTGGAACAAGAAGGTACTTATCCGCTGCCCGAGGCGCAGCTGGATCGCTTCTTGTTGAAAATTTTAATTGCCTATCCGACCGAGCAAGAAGAAAAATCGCTGGTCGCGAAAGTCACGGGCGGCCAAGTCGGCGACACGTTAAATGTAGACGCCGTGGCCACGGTGGTGAAGGCGGCGAGCATCGCCAAGGTTCAGCAAATTGTGTCCTCGCTGCGGGTGGACGAGCGCATCACCGATTACGCGGTGCGCATCACGCGCAAGACCCGGGAGTGGCCAGGCATTAGCAACGGCGCCGGACCGCGCGGCGGCATCGCGCTGATACGCGCGGCGCGGGCCAAGGCTTTATTCTCCGGCCGCGATTTCGTCACGCCCGATGATCTTAAATCCATCGCGATCCCGGCCTTGCGGCATCGCATCGCCTTGAGTCCGGAATTAGAAATAGAAGGCCATACGGCCGATGATATTTTGGCCGCCTTGTTAGAGAAAGTCGAAGCGCCGCGCACGTGAGACCGGCGCCTGCGCTCATCATCGCGAGCGGCTTGTGGCTCGCCTTCAGTCTCGCCGCCGCGCTGAGGCCAGCGCTCACGCCCTGGTGGTTAGCCAGCGGCGGGATCATGCTGCTTGCCGCCTTGCTAGACCTGGGTTTGCTCTGGCGCCAGAGGCTACCCAGCGCGCAGCGCCACATCGCGGCCTCGCTCGCCGTGGGCGTATGGCATAGCGCGCGCATACGCGTCAGCAATCCCAGTCGGCGGCGTCTGCGTTTCCTGATATACGATCACACACCGGCGGATTTTGAGGACCAAGCTTTGCCGCAATCTAGCTGCTTGGCTCCTGCTAGCCACGTCGACTTGAGTTATCGCTTGCGGCCCTTGAGCCGGGGGGATCATTGCTTTGGGCCTATACAACTCCTCTTGGCCTCGCCCATGCGCCTATGGTGGCGCAATCTGCAATTGCCCGCGGCGCAAACTGTGAAGGTATATCCCAACTTCGCCGAGGTGGCCAAGTACGCTTTGTTCGCCACCGACAATCGCCTGAGTCAAATCGGTATACGCAAATACCGGCGGCGCGGGGAGGGCTTGTCGTTTCATCAATTACGCGAATATCGCGGCGGCGATGCGCTGCGGCAAATTGACTGGAATGCCAGCGCCCGGCTTAAGCGTTTAATCTCGCGCGAGTATCAAGACGAACGCGATCAGCAAGTCGTCTTTTTAATTGACTGTGGCCGGCGCATGCTGGCCAAGGACGATGAGTTATCGCATTTCGATCACGCCCTGAACGCTTTATTACTTTTATCTTATGTCGCGTTACGGCAGGGCGATGGCGTGGGATTTTTGGCCTTCGCCGGCACGCCGCGATTTCTGCCGCCGCGTAAAGGCGCGACCGCCGTGAATGCTGTATTGAATGCGGTCTATGATTTACAGCCTAGCAGTCATGCGCCGGACTATGCGCAAGCCGCCACCGATCTCATTACCCGTTTGCGTAAGCGTTCCCTGGTAGTCATCTTGAGCAATTTACGGGATGAAGACGCGGAAGAACTCAAACCCGCTTTGAGCTTATTACGCCAGCAACACCTGGTGGTGTTGGCGAGCTTGCAAGAAACCGTGTTAAACCGCATCGCGCAACAAGAAGTCAAAGACTTCAGCGATGCGCTGAATCTAGCCGCGACTCAAGTTTATCTGGAACAAAGACGCACCGCGCATCAAGCGTTGCAACGCAGCGGCGTTTTACTCTTGGATGTAGAGCCGGCACGCTTGCCCGTGGCTTTGGTGAACCGCTATCTTGATATTAAACTCAGCGGCCGGCTATAAACTAAACAAGCCGCGAGCGCTCGCGGAAATCGTCGTAAACAAGAAATACCAGCAAGACGAAAATGAACCCCTTTATCAACCACACATAGGAGAACTTAAAGTGCGCATACAAATGTTCCTGTCCAGTCTTTTAATGTGCGTATTGGCTGGCCTAGCCAGTTCCAGTTTTGCGGAATCTCCCACCGAGGTAAGTCCGGCGCCGGCCGCCGCGCTGCCACCGCCGCCTTCGAATTTATCGCCGGGCGCGGTGACCTTAATCCCGCCGACGCAAAGTGATAAGACCGCGCTGGCAGGGTTAAAAGAAGTGAAAATGATATTTGATATAGGCACCGGCGATCCGAATAAATTATTGTCGCGTTTGGAACTCATAGAACAAACCCGCGCCGGCCTGGTCAGACAAGGCGTGAGGCCGCGTTTTGTCCTCGCTTTTCGCGGTCCGGCGAGCCGATTGACACAGAAAGATCTGAGTTTGATTAAAGCCAGTGATCAAGCCCTGGCGGCAAAAATTCATGAGCGACTGGTGGCAATGAGCAAAGACAAAAATCTGGAACTCGATCAATGCGCGATGGGTAATACCTTGCAACGCGTCAAAAACGAGGACACCTACCCGGAGTTGAATTTTGTTTCGAATAGATTCGTCACGATTTCATCGTATAAGAACAAAGGCTATGGTTATTTAGCCTTCGAATAGGCAGCGCGCGAGCTCTGTTTCGCCTAGCGCAGTTTTCTATCTGCAAATATTAAATAGGGTTTTAGTGGCTGCACTTCTTCAAGTTCGTAAACGCGATGGCCGGCTTGCCGATTTTGATCTGGCGCGCATTGCCGATGCGGTCAAGCGCGCCATGCAAGTGCATGGCGAAGGCGATTTAGCGCGCGATCCACAGCGCGTCGCCGAGCATGCCTGGGCGGCGTTAAAGCAAAGCGCGCCTAAAGATCACATTCCGCAAGTTGAAGAAATCCAGGACCAAGTCGAAGAATCGCTGATCCTGCTGGATTTCCCCAAGACCGCCAAAGCTTATATTTTGTATAGGCACGCCCGCGCCCAGGTGCGCGCTAAAGTGGGCGCGGTGCCGCCGCATGTCAAAGCCCTGGCGACGGAATCCAAAAGATATTTTCGGAATGCGCTGGCGGAGTTTGTGTATTACCGCACCTATTCGCGCTGGATAGAAGAAGAATCGCGGCGCGAGACGTGGATAGAAACAGTGGACCGCTATCTGAATTTCATGCGCGAACGCCTGGGCGAGGCAGTGACGGCGCAAGAATATGCCGCGCTGCGCGAGGCGATTTTGCGCCAAGAGATCATGCCCTCCATGCGTTTATTATGGTCCGCGGGCAAGGCGGCGCGCGAGAACCATGTGGCGGCGTATAACTGTTCCTTCATCGCGCCTACGCAATTGGATGACTTCGCGGAGATCATGTTTTTATTGATGTGCGGCGTCGGCGTGGGTTTTTCCGTGGAAAGCCAGAACGTGCAATTGCTGCCGATTATTCAGCGGCAAAGCGGCGAGCGCTTACCGGATTGTGTGGTGATAGACAGCAAAGAAGGCTGGGGCGATGCCTTGAAGCTGGGTCTACATGCCTGGTATGGCGGGCGCGATCTGAGTTTTGATTTTAGTGCCGTGCGCCCCGCCGGCGCGCGCTTGCACACCATGGGCGGACGCAGTTCCGGGCCCGGGCCGTTGCGCGCTTTGCTGGAATTTTCGCGTGCGAAAATCTTGGCCAATCAAGGCAAGCGCCTCAGTAATCTCGATGTGCACGACATCATTTGCAAAATCGGTGAAGTGGTGGAAATGGGTGGTGTGCGTCGCTCGGCGCTGATTTCTTTATCCGACTTTGATGATGATGCTTTGCGCCACGCCAAGGACGGACATTTTTATATCAATCATCCGCAGCGCTCCATGTCGAATAATTCCGCGGTCTATGAAAGCCGGCCCGATGCTGTCGCGTTTTTAGACGAGTGGCTGGCCTTGGCTAAAAGCGGATCGGGCGAGCGCGGTATTTTTAATCGCGGTGGATTACAGCAGCAATTGCCCGCGCGGCGCTGGGCAAGCTTCGCCGATTTTTGGCCGCGTTGCGGCACCAATCCCTGTGGCGAAATTATTTTGCGCTCAAAACAATTTTGCAATTTAACCGAGGTGGTGGCGCGACCCGAGGATGATTTGCAAAGCCTGCGGTGCAAGCTTCGCCTCGCGACTTTGCTTGGCACTTACCAAGCAACGCTGACCCGTTTCCCCTATATCAGCCCGGAATGGCGAAAGAACTGCGAAGACGAGCGCCTACTAGGAGTATCGATTACCGGCTTGTGGGATTGCCTTGCCGCGCGTGAGCCTGCGACCTTAGCGGCGTTGCGGGCGGAGGCAAGCGTGGTCAACGCGGAATACGCGCGGCGTTTTAATATCCGGGCCGCGACTGCGATTACCTGTGTCAAACCTTCGGGCACGGTCTCGCAATTAGTCGATTCCGCTTCCGGCATGCATCCGCGCTATGCCAAATTTTATTTGCGGCGTATTCGTATCTCCGCCACCGATCCCTTGTTCGCGATGCTGCGCGAACAAAAGTTTCCGTATTTTCCGGAGGTCGGGCAATTAGAAAGTACTGCCACCAGCTTTGTCTTGGAGTTTCCGGTCGCCGCCCCGGCCGATAGCACGACGCACACGGATTTATCGGCGGCGGCGCAGTTAGGGTTTTGGAAAACCGTGAAACAGCATTACACCGAGCACAATCCCTCGGTCACCGTGTCGGTGGCGCAAGATGAATGGATAAGCGTGGCGCACTGGCTGTATACCCATTGGGACATCGTCGGTGGTCTGTCGTTTTTGCCGGACTATCATGCCGTATATGAACTCGCGCCCTATGAAGCCATTAGCGAGGCGGAATACTGGCAACGCGTGGCACAACAACCGGAAATTGATTTCTCGCATATCGTTGCTTACGAAAAAGAAGACGCGACCTTGGGCGCAACAGCCTATGCCTGCGTCGCCGGTCAGTGTGAGTTGGATCCCGAGGAAGGTTCGATGACGCCCGGGCCTGGCAGGGCTTAAAGCTGCGCGTCAAGCGCTGCAGGCGTGGCGATCGCGGATGATGGCGGTGACGTCGGCGGCGGAAAGCGCGGGGCTGAGATAATCGCCTTGCACGATGTCGCAGCCATGGGTTTTCAAAAATGCCAATTGTTCCGCCGTCTCCACGCCTTCGGCGATGACTTGCAATTCCAGGCTATGGGCCAGTTGAATAATGGCTTTGGCGATCGCCGCGTCGTGCGGGCTGGTCAAAATATCATGGACAAAAGTTTGGTCGATTTTCAGAATGGAAATCGGAAACCGTTTGAGATAGGTGAGCGAGGAATAGCCGGTTCCGAAATCGTCGATGGCGAAGCGTATGCCCATACTGTCCAATTCCCCCAAGGTCTCCACCACGCCCTGGGTATGATGCATGATGGCATTTTCGGTGATTTCGATTTCCAAGAAACTGGGATGCATATCGCATTGCTCCATCACGCGGCGTATTGCCAGAACTAAGGCGTTGCCTGTGAATTGGCGACTAGAAGCATTCACCGCCACGCGGATTTGCGGTAAGCCCGCGGCGCACCATTCTTTATGTTGCGTGCAGGCCGTATGTATAGCCCATTCCCCCACCGGAACGATCAAGCCACTCTCTTCCAATAAATGCAAAAACTCATTGGGCGGCAAAATCTCCGGCATATTTCTTTTCCAGCGTAGCAAGGCCTCCACACCCACTAAAGCACCGGTTCTGACATCGAATTGCGGTTGGTAATGCAATAAAAAATCTCCGCGCTCTAAAGCGTGGCGCAAATCGGCTTCCATCTCCAGGCGCTTTAGAGACTGCATTTTCATTTCATTTTGGAAGAACTGATAATTATTCCCGCCTTGCTGCTTGGCTCTATACATGGCCGTGTCGGCGTTTTTCATCAGGGTCTGGGTATCCGTGCCATCGGTGGGATACAAGCCTATGCCTATGCTGCAGGTGATGAAAAATTCATGGCCGTCCATGGAGAAAGGCGTGGCTAAAGCATCTAAAAATTTCTTCGCCAAGGCGGCGACATCCTCGGGCGAGCTAATGCCACTGAGAAACACGGCGAACTCATCGCCGCCAAAACGCGCCACGGTATCGCCTTCGCGCACCACCGCCATGAGTTGCGCCGACATGGTTTGTAGTAATTTGTCCCCGGCTTCGTGACCCAGGGTGTCATTGACCAATTTAAAGCGGTCCAAGTCCAGGAATAGCACGGCGATGAATTGCTTGCGGCGCTGCGCGCGGGCGATGGCTTGCTTGAGCCTTTCGACGAACAACATGCGGTTCGGCATATCGGTCAAGACATCGTGGTGGGCGAGATAATGTAGACGTTCCTGGGTCTGCATGCGCTCGGCGATTTCCGCCGTGAGCGCGGCGGTGCGTTGCGCGACCAAGGTTTCGAGCTGTTCGCCATGGCGTTTAATCGCCTGGGTCTTATGATAAAGCTCGACGAAGACCGAGACTTTAGCGCGCAGGATTTCGGGAATGATGGGCGTGAAAATATAATCCACCGCGCCTAAGGAATAGCCTTGAAGAATATCGGTCTCGTCCCGGATATCCGCCGTCACGAATATAATCGGGATATGCTCGGAGCGTTTGCGGCTGCGTATCATTGATGCGGTTTCAAAGCCGTCCATATCCGGCATTTGCACATCCAGCAAGATCACCGCGTAATCATGATGCAAGAGCAAGCGTAAGGCGTCTTCGCCGGAACCGGCGAGGACGACATTTTCATTTAGACTTTCCAAAACGGCAGCAAGCGCGAGGCGTTTCCCCGGATTGTCATCGACGACTAAAATGCTCGCCCGCGGAGTTTCGTTGTCTGCTGAATTTTCTGTCGCCATAACGCCTTGTTGTCCTTGCTCCACCACATACTGTGCGTGCTGTGCCACGCGGTTTAAGGCCTCGCGTTCTTTGCGCGTAAAGCTTGCGTCCTCTGGCTGATGTTGCGTGCGTTGTGTCGCATCGTCTTGTTGGTCTGGGGTTCGCATTGCCGCCTACATTTATAACCGAGTGTCCTAGCAGCGCCTAGCGCAATTTGCGGTACCACTTGCTCGCGGTGTCGATTTCCTCGAAGCGGCGGGCGTGTAGGCTGAATTTAATCGATTCTTGCGCACCCAATCCCAAGCAACCGCTAGTGACCAGGCTATCGTAAAACAAGGCGTGGGCGCGAGTTTGCAAGGTACGATCAAAATACATCAACACATTGCGGCACAGTATTACATGAAATTCGTTAAAGGAACTATCGCTGGCGAGATTATGCTGTCCCCAGGTGATATTGTGCTTTAATTCCTCGCGAAAAACCGCTTTGTCGCGCTCTAAAACATAGTAATCGGCCAAGGATTTTTTACCGCCGGCCTCATGGTAATTTTCGCCGTATTCATACATTTTCTCGCGGGAATAGATGCCGGCTTTGGCTCGCGCCAACACCGCGGCGCTCATCTCGGTCGCGTAAATGTGCGTACGGCCGCCCATCCCCGCTTCGTGCAACAGTATGGCCAATGAATACACTTCTTCTCCCGAGCTGCAACCGGCTTGCCAAATCCGCAGCACCGGATGATGAGCCAAGCTGGGCAAGACCTTCTCGCGCAATACCCGGTAAACAATCGGGTCGCCAAAAATAGCTTTGGGATTGAGCGAGAGCACGAATAAAAATTGCGCCCACACTTGCGGGTCATAGAGGATTTTTTCCTGAAACGCGGAAATGCTGCGCACCCCGTGTTCGCGCATGCAATAACGCAAGCGGCGTTTAAAAGGCGTGGGGGCGAAATGCCGAAAGTCGAAGCCATAACGCTGGAATATGCCTTCCACCAGTAATTGGATTTCGATACTCTCGACCGCTTCGTCGGCCATGCTTATGTTGCTAACGCTGCTACCTTGCATAGCGAAAAATCAGGCGCAAAGACGTAATGCCGCCACGCCCGCCACGCTTATCGATACAGCCACACGCGTAACAAGGAAAATAATTGCTCCGTATTCACCGGTTTGGTGATGTAGTCGGAAGCGCCGGCTTCCAGACATTTTTCGCGATCGCCTTTCATCGCCTTAGCGGTCAACGAAATAATCGGCAGTCTTTTAAATTTCGCATGCTTACT
>CAZKHT010000110.1:0-9376 GCA_964552595.1 uncultured Burkholderiales bacterium | reverse complement strand
GTGTGGCGCGAGATCGACGCCGGCGCCGGCGTTTGGCTGCTCATCGTCGGGATCGCGATTTTTGTCGCAACCGCCGGCATGCAATACGGACTCACCCATATTGCCGCCAACCGCGCCATTGTGATTTTATTGTTTGAGCTGGTTGTGATCGCGATTTCCTCTTATTTTTTAGCGAACGAAAGTTTGAGTCTGCGCGAATGGCTAAGCGGGGCGATGATAGTGGCCGCGAGTCTATTTTCCAGTGCCATGGAAACCCGAGGAGAAAATCAAAAATGAAAATAAAGCAGCTTTTACACGCTTCATTTTTGGTGCAGGACTTGGAGAGAGCGCGAAGCTTTTACGAAGGTGTGCTTGGGCTTGCACTGAGTCCCCTGCGTCCGGATTTAGGCTATCCCGGCGCTTGGTATGACTTAGGCGGACAACAAATTCATCTCCTGGCCCTGGCCGATGGACCGCAACGCCAAATCGCGGAACACCCGGGACGGGATAGGCATGTGGCTTTGGCGGTCTCGGATATCGCGGCCTTGCGCGCGATGTTAAGCGCCGCCCAAATACCGTTTACCGTCAGCCGCTCGGGCAGGCCCGCATTATTTTGCCGCGACCCGGATGGAAACGGCCTGGAGTTCATAGAATTGCATTAACGCTGGGAGCGCGCGTGCAATGCGCGGCGGTGGTAGCGGAATAAGGTGCGCTCCCACCATTCTTGGGCGTCGTTGCTCATGTGCAGGAAATTGGCTTGAGCCCGGCCTTGCTCGTAATGAATGACGCGTGCCGGTAAATTCAGCGCGGCCGGCATCCCCCGCGCAAGAAAAATGGAGATGATGCCTTCGCTGCCGGCGGTCAGCGCCACCGGGCAAGCCCAGTCTATGGCATGCGCGCTTAAGACCATATCGCTAGGCGGCGGCAGGGGGTGGCGCTCCAATAAGAGCTGTGCCATCCAATGCAACATCAAGTCGATTTTGGCTTCCAAGCGCGCGTTGTGATGATCCACCGGCGCGCGCTCGTTATCGCGGTCCGTGCTACTTGCACTGTGAGCCGTTTCTAGAGCGGCCAGCGCTTGCAAGGTCAGCACATTGTCGTGCATGAGGCTAGCGATGCGAGCGGTATCCGCTGGATCCGCTGGCGTAACGTCGCGCCAGGCGACAGGCAAGCGTGCATGGTGGGCAATGCCGGTTTCAGTCATCGTTGTAGCATAGCAAGTCCGGGCCCTTCTTGGCTAAAAGAGCCGCGCCGTAAGCGGCTTCTGTTTGCGCTGCGATGCGCACCGGCAGTCCTAATATGCGTTGACGTATGGCAGTCCACGTGGGATTCAAGGCGCCGCCTCCGGCACTCATGACGATGCTGACGGGACCTGCGCCTAGCTGCTGCAATAAGGCGTAGCCCTGAGCTTCTATGCGCGCTATGCCTTCCAACAGGCCGGATAGAAACACAGCATCGTCCGCAGGACGGGGGGTGAGTCGGGGAGCTAAATTTGGATCATTGCGGGGGAAGCGCTCGCCGGGCCCAAGTAGCGGGAAATAACCCAGGCCCCTATCTACCCCCGGGTGGCGGGGAACGGGTGGCCGGGCGCAAGTGGCGGGTAATAATCCAGGCCGTGATCTGCCGCGGGATTGATGGTGCGCGATAAACGCGTGAGTTGCGCCCCGTTAAAAAAATTCGCGAGCACCGCGCCACCCGAATTCGATGCGCCTCCGGCCAACCACGCGTCACCAAAACGATGGCTATAAATGCCATATTCAGCGGCCTCTACCCGCGTATCAGATAGTAGCTTTAAAACCAGGGTCGAACCCAGGGAAGTGACGGCGGCCCCACGCACCCGCGCACCGCTGGCGATGAAAGCGGCAATGCTGTCGGTGGTTCCCGCGCGCACTACACAGCTTCGCGGCAAGCCCAATTTGTGCGCCGCCGCGGCTGCGATGGGGCCTAAATCGCCGCCAGGCGCGACGACTTGGGGGAGCCATGTCCGCAGCTTCAAAGGTCGCAACCATATCGGCCACGCCAGGGCGGCGACGTCGTACCCGAGCTTTAGGGCATTGTGATAATCCGTGTAGCCCGGCCGCCCGGTGAGCATGGCGGCCAGCCAACTCGCTTGGTCGCTGAAAAATTTGGCCTGACACGAATCGTTGCGCGCGAGCAGATAGCAAAGTTTGCTCAAACTTGAACTCGCGCTTAGCACTATGCTGCTTGGTGGCGCGTGGCGCGCGATTTGAGGTAAGGCGGACGCAGCGCGGGCGTCGTTATAGAGTAGCGGTCGACCGAGCGGCACATTGCTGGCATCAGAGAGTAGCACCGTGCTGGAGGTGCCCGCGATGGCGAGTGCGGCGACCTGCGCGCGTACGGCCCGAGGTAGCGCGGCGCATAGCGTGACTAACGCTTGCAACCAGGACTGCGTGTCCTGTATCGCGTAAGCACTATGGCTTTGCGCGATCAGCGTGCCTCGCGCATCCAAGACCATGGCGCGCGCGCCGCTGGTGCCGAAATCAAAACCAAGGTAATACATGGGCCGAGACATAAGGCGAAGTTTACGAACTTAATACAAATGCGTCATTGCTAAAATTTCTCGTGCTATGATCGCGTCAGCTAGTTGAACGCCGTCAAATAATGGCGAGTAAAGGATTTCGCTGGATACTTTATCGTCTACGCAACTTGCAGTTTGCGTAGCCATACTTGCGAGTGCTTATTTGGTTCGTGGTGTCGCCGGTTTTGGTTCTGGCCTCATCGCCGTACCCTTGCTGTCTTTTATTGTTCCCTTATCGGTTACTGTCCCACTGGTGGTGTGTTTGGATTATTTGGCCTCGCTAGGGCAGGGCTTGCGTAATCGTACCGATATACGCTGGGCAGAGATTCTTCCGCTTATTCCTTTCAGTGTCGCCGGCGTAGCGATTGCGCTGATATTTTTATCGCACGCGAATGGCGCGCTCATCAGTCACGTGTTCGGCGTTTTTATCATTAGTTTCGCTATTTACACCCTGTCCGGGTACACCCCTAGAGGCGGCGCCTCGCGCGGCTGGGGCGTGATCGCCGGTTTAAGCGGCGGCATGATAGGGACCTTGTTCGGCACCGGCGGCCCCTTTTATGTTACCTATTTCAAGGCGCGCGGCTTAGAGAAGGCAGCGTTTCGGGCAAGCTTCGCGGCTATCTTTTTATTGGACGGCGCAACGCGTTTAATTGGCTATGCGAGTTCCGGTTTTTTTGACGGAAATTTTTTAAGACAGCTCGCCTGGACTTTACCCATCATGGCGACCGCCCTCTATCTCGGTGGCCAAATTCAAACTCAGCTTACGCAAGCTGCCTTTCAGCGGGCGATCAGCGTATTGCTTATCGTAAGTGGAATCGCGTTGTTGTTGCGATAAGCGTTCGGGTTTTATTCGTAGCGATTTTGGAGTACGCATATGCCGTCGATATCGATTTCCACCAGACAATTTCGCGGCATCGCTTCCGTGCCTACCGAGGTGCCGCAAGCGATGATATCGCCGGCATGCAAAGTCATATCCTGAGAAATGCGGCTAACTATTTGCCGTGGGCGATAAATCATATCGGCCACGGGATAAGATTGCTTTTCCACGCCGTTCACGCGCGAGCGCACGACTAAATTATCGGGCTCGATGTCGGTGGCAATCACCGGACCCAAAGGGCCAAAGGTATCGTAACTTTTCGCGCGCACCCATTGCGTAAAAGATGCGTCGGCTTTGAGCACCGTGCGCGCCGTAACATCGTTGACACAGGTGTAGCCGAAGATAAATTGATCGGCGTCGGCTTCGCTAACATTGCTACAAGTTCTGCCGATCACCACGCCTAGCTCGCCCTCGAATACCACCGGGCCGTCATAGCATGGGGGCTGGCGTATTGCCGCGCCGGGTGCGAGATAACAATTGTTGGTCTTCACAAAATACAAAGGATGCGGCGGGTGTTCTAAGCCTTCCTTCGCCGCGCGTTCGTAAAAGTTATTCCACAAACCCAGTAATTTTCCAGGCACGCAAGGCATCAATAATTCGACTTCGGCGCGCGGCACACGCGCACCGGTCGGCGCGTGGTTGCCAAACATATCACCCGCATAAATTCGTATGGTGTCGTCCTCTAATTGCCCGAATTGAATTGCATCTGCCTGTGTGAAGCGAACCCAGTAAGCCATTCTGACTCCGTTGCCGCCTACTGTTGGCGTAGGCTGAAAAGTTAAAGCGTCGCGCGCGCGCGACGATAGGAAATATAACCGCTGCTTGATATCAGCAGTAGCTTAGCACGGGCTAAGTGGAGAAAAGAATAGAGAGAGACGCTATGCGGCATTGCTGGAATTTAGGGATAATCATCATCGCTTGCACGCCTCTTATTTACGTGAGCGAGCAACTGGCGGGCCGTCATGCAGCACATACTTCGCTCACCACATTGCCCATCAGCCAACAACTCCTCATCCTAGCGCTTTTGCTTTTGCCGGTTTCTCTTCTGCGGCGACTAAAAGTTTTTCGAGAATCACGTTTCCAACCGCACGACATGGAATAGCCTTCTATAAAAATATTTTCCCGCAGCCTATCCAAGACTCAGCCTTGTAAAAAATTCGTTTGAAGGCAAAATGAGATTTATTCAATCTCTATCTCGGCCATGGAAAATATGATTCATCTCCTTGGGTCACTGCATTAATCGAGGGCATTATCACTGGTATGGGGTGGTATCGATACTAGGCTACTTTTCTATTCTTCGAGATGATTCAACAGGGGCAAGACCGAGCGCCTTGGAGGTTTGTCAGCTCGTCCAAGTTCCTATTAGGAGACTTTCATGAAAGCCAATCCCACTGTTTGGTTTGAAATCTACGTGCAAGACATGCCGCGCGCGAAAGCGTTTTATGAAGCGGTGTTTCAAGGCGAGCTGACGCCGCTCGCCAATCCGGATCAAAAAGCTTTTCCCGGCTTGGAGATGTGGGCATTTCCGAGTTCTATGGAAAGCTACGGTGCGACCGGCGCCTTGGTGAAAATGCCAGGCTTTTCTTCCATCGGAAACAGCACACTGGTGTATTTCGGCTGCGAGGATTGCGCGGTCGAGTCTGCGCGCGCGGTGGCGAATGGCGGGCGTATGTTTAAAGAAAAAGTCGCTATCGGTGAGCACGGCTTTATTGCCCTGGTGTACGACACCGAAGGCAATGTGCTAGGGCTACATTCCATGACTTAAGTGAGGAGCGCTTCTTGCGGGACTTCCCAAAAACCGAGCGGCATCAAGCTCGCGTATTTGAGCCGGGTGCAAAGGCGCTCAATTCAATTTGCGGCTTAGGCTTCCAGCTGGTTTTGCGATAGTCCGCGACCACATTGGTAAAAATTCCGCCGCGCACAAAAAATTTCGCGGTCAAACGCATATAGCGCGGGGCGGTCGCTTTCACCAGATCGTCTAAGATGCGGTTGGTCACGGCCTCGTGAAACGCCCCTTCATTGCGGAAAGACCAAATGTAGAGCTTGAGGCTTTTTAATTCCACACAACGTTTATGGGGGATGTAGTCCAATATCAAAGTCGCAAAATCCGGTTGCCCGGTCTTGGGACAAAGACAAGTGAACTCAGGAATTTCCATATGAATGTGATAATCCCGATCAGCATTAGGATTGTCGAATGTTTCCAGTGACTTGCTTGGTTTGCTAGGCATATCGCGCTTACTGTGAAAAATTAGGTAAAATTATAACCCTGCCACGACGGCCTAGCGTGGCTCAGTGTATAGACTGGCCGTCGCCCCTCACACAATAATGAAGCCCGAATGCGCCTCACTCATATAAAGCTCGCTGGTTTTAAATCCTTTGTAGATCCCACCACCATCCATCTGCCGGGTCAGTTAATCGGTGTGGTCGGCCCCAATGGCTGCGGTAAATCCAATGTAATAGACGCCGTGCGCTGGGTGCTGGGCGAATCGTCGGCCAAGCATTTGCGCGGCGAGACCATGCAAGATGTGTTGTTTAATGGCTCCGGTGGACGCAATCCGGTTTCCCGCGCCAGTGTCGAATTGGTTTTTGATAACAGCCTGGGGCGTGCCGGCGGGCAATGGTCGGCTTACGCCGAAGTCTCGGTAAAGCGCGTTCTAGACCGCAACGGCGATTCCAATTACTACATCAATAACCAGCATGTGCGTCGCCGCGATGTGATGGACATGTTCCTGGGCACCGGTGTCGGCGCGCGGGCCTACGCGATTATTGAACAAGGCATGATTTCCCGCGTCATCGAAGCCAAGCCCGAGGAGCTACGGGTATTTTTGGAGGAAGCGGCGGGCGTATCGATTTATAAAGAGCGGCGGCGGGAAACCGAGAACCGTTTACGCGATACCCGAGAAAACCTCGCCCGGGTAGAGGACATACGGCTCGAGTTGGCGGGGCAATTGGAACGCTTAGGCGCGCAAGCCGAGGTCGCTAGCCAATACCATGCTTTGCACGGGCATCTCAATGATGCACAACATATGCTGTGGTTTCTGCGGAAACGCGAAGCGCAAGCGCAATGGGAAAAATTCACTCGCGAAGAAACCCGTTTAGTCACCGAGCTCGATGCCGAAACCGCGCGCTTGCGCGGCGCCGAGAGCCGGCTGGAGACTGCGCGCGCCGCGCATTACGGCGCCAGCGACAAAGTGCATGAAGTGCAGGGCGAAGTCTATGCCGCTAACGCCGAGGTCGCGAAATTAGAGCAGCAAATCCAGCACCAGAGCGATAGCCGTCAGCGTATCACGCAACAAATTGCCGCCTTGAGCGCGCAAGTCGCCCAATACCAAACCCAGGGTGATGAGGCGCAAGCTCAACTCGCGGATTGGCGCGAACAAAACGTGGCCGCCGAGCAGCATGCCACCCACACTCAGGCGATTGCGGCGGAGCAGCGCGGCCTATTACCTGCCGCGCAACGAAATTTCGATGCCGCGCAAACGGCTAGCCAAGAATTGCAACAGCGTTTAGCGCAAGCCGAGCAAAGTCGGCGCGTGGAAGAGACGCATTTCGCGCATGCGGAAAAAAGCCTGGCGCAAATGCAAGAAAGATTGGCGCGTCTCCAACAGGAACAAACTCAGCTTAGCCATCCGGACCCCGCCGTGCTCGCCGGTCAGCAAGCCGAAGCGGCGGCTTTAAGCGAACGTTTAAATGCGGCGCGTGGCCGTTACAGCCAATTGCATCAAACCCAACCAGAACTCGAGCGCGCGGTCCGCGATGCCAGCCGCAAGGTGCAAGAACATCTACAGGCCATGGCGCGTCTAGAGGCGCGGGTGCAGACGCTGAGCCAAATGCAACGCGATTTAGACCAAGATGAAAAACTTAAAACTTGGCTCACTGGCCACAATTTGTCCGAAGTCTCCCGGCTGTGGCAAAAATTGGAAATCGAGCCAGGCTGGGACATCGCTTTAGAAGGCGTAATCCGCGAGCGGGTGAATGCATTGGTAGTGCAAAACATCGATAGCGCCCGTGCTTGGTTGCAAGCTTTGCCGCCCGCCGCGCTGACTTTGATCGAGGAAGAGCAGGGAGATGAGGATTTCGCCAGTGCGGCGCATCAATTAACGCCGCTTAGCCACTATGTGCGCTGGCGTGGCGCGGCGGCGAGCAAAGGCCTAGGCGAATGGTTGCATGGTGTTTATGCAGTGGCGGATTGCGAACAAGCTTTAACCCTGCGCACGCAATTGCGCCCCGGGGAAGTCATCGTTTGCCAGGCCGGACACGTGATTACCCGGCATGGCTTGAGTTTCCACGCTGAGCAATCCCCGCTGCATTCAGTGTTAATGCGGCAACGCGAAATAGAAACTCTACAGTCGGAAATTCAGGCGGGTAAAACCCTGCGCGGCGAACTGGAAAACCGTGTCGCTGAAGCGGAAGCGCAACTGGCCGCCGCCAAAACCGAGCTCGCGTCGCGGCAAGCTGAGATAAACGGCATGCAACAAGAATTGCATCGTGTGCAAATGGATGCGCAGCGCTTGGCGCAGGTAGCGCAACAAGCCGAGCAACGCGGCAGCGCGCTCGCGCGCGAGATCGAAGACTTGGGCAAGGGAATAGCCGACGAAGACGCCAATCGCGAGCGCTTAAGCCAGAACTTGCAAACTCAACGCGGTGCCCTGGAAGAAATTTTGCAGTTGCTGCAGGCCGCCAATGGCGCGCGGGAAACGGCGCAAGCCTCGTTAACGGCGCAGCGTGAAAATTTGGCGCAGGCGGAACGTAATGCGCAAGAAGCGGCGTTCGCGGCGCGCGCCGCGCAAGCGAAAATTCAAGAGCTGGAGAATATCGCTCGCCTCGCCCAAGAAAATTTAGCCCGCTTAGCTGATGAAAAGGCGCGCTTAGATGGGGAAGCCGCGCAACTCGACGAAACCCCTTTGCAAGCGGCACTGGAAGAGGCCTTGGCAACCCGCGTCGAAGTCGAGCAACGCTTGGCGGGCGCGCGCGATGCTTTGGCCATGGCGGCGCAACTCATGCAGGAAGTAGAGCAAGAGCGTTTCAGCTCCGAACAGCGTCATCATCCGCTGCGCGACAAGCTCGAACAAATCCGGCTCAAAGAGCAAGAGGCGCGGCTCGCCAATGAACAAGCCGCAGTGCAGCTCCAAGAAGCCGGTGCCGATGTCGAAGCGCTCAGTCAGCTCGCGGAGAAGGGCGTGAAAGCCGATCATTTGCAGCGCGAGATTGTGCGTTTGAAACAAGAAATCGAAGCCCTAGGCGCGGTGAACTTAGCCGCCTTGGATGAATTACAAGCCGCCAGCGAGCGTAAAAATTATTTGGACGCGCAATCGGCGGATTTAATGCAAGCGGTGGAAACGCTGGAAGAAGCCATCCACAAAATCGACAAAGAAACTCGCACCCGTTTGCAGCAAACCTACGACACTGTGAACGGCTATTTCAAGGAATTATTTCCCTCGGTTTTCGGCGGCGGTCACGCCGAACTGGTGCTCACCGGGGACGAAATCCTAGACGCGGGTGTACAGCTGATCGCCCAGCCGCCGGGCAAGCGCAACAACTCTATTCATCTTTTGTCGGGCGGTGAGAAAGCGCTTACCGCCTTAGCTTTGGTATTTTCACTATTCCGCTTAAATCCTGCGCCGTTTTGCCTATTGGACGAGGTCGATGCGCCGCTGGATGACGCGAATACCGAACGCTATTGTGATCTGGTCAAAAAAATGAGTGAACATACGCAGTTTTTATTTGTCACCCACAACAAGATCACGATGGAAATGGCGGCGCAGCTCATAGGCGTCACTATGCCGGAGTCGGGCGTATCGCGTATCGTTGCCGTGGATGTGGACGATGCCATGAAAATGCAGGAGCAGGCGGTAGCCTAATTGGAAAAAATTCTCTCATGAGCGATTTGCATTTAAGTTTGATTGCCTTTGGCATCATCGTGGTGGTAGGCGTGATCGCCTATAACTGGGTACAAGAGCAGCGTCTTCGAAAAATGTAAC
>CAZKHT010000109.1:0-9380 GCA_964552595.1 uncultured Burkholderiales bacterium | reverse complement strand
ACCCGTGGCCGCCCTTGGGTGCGGCTCAAAGTCGCCACCAGTTTAGATGGGAAGACGGCGCTAAGTAACGGCGTCTCGCAATGGATCACCAGCCCCGCGGCGCGGCGCGATGTACAAACCTGGCGCGCGCGTTCCTGCGCGATATTGACGGGGATTAACACGGTATTAGCGGATGATCCACAAATGAATGTGCGTGACATCGCGCTGCCGCGCCAACCGCTGCGCGTGATTCTAGACAGCCATTGGCGCATGCCGGCCAACGCAAAAATTTTGGCGCAACGGGGGGGGATAGTCATGGGTCTGGATGAAAATGGGGCGGCGCGTGCAGCGCTGTCTAACCAAGGTGTACAAACCGCGACGCTTACGGCAGCGCCGACAGGCGGTTTAGCGCTTACGGAAGTATTGAGCTGGCTTGCGACGCAAGAGGTCAACGAAGTTTTGGTGGAAGCCGGTGCTAAGTTAAATGGCGCGCTGTTCGCGGCGGGCTTGGTCGATGAGTTAATACTTTACCTCGCACCAAAATTAATGGGTGCGGGCGCGCGTGGCGGTTTTGCGTTTCCTGATATTACACAAATGGCGGACAGCCTCGCTTTGCGTTTAATCGATGTACGTCAGATCGGCCCCGATCTACGTCTCATCGCCCGCCCAGAGTAAATATGTTTACGGGCATCGTTCAAGCAATCGGAAAAATTGAAACTCTAGAGGCAAAGGGTCTAGACGCGCGGGCACGCATCGCCACCGGCGATTTGGATTTGAGCGATGTGCAGCTAGGCGACAGCATCGCGGTCAATGGCGTGTGCTTGACGGTGGTGGAAAAACACAGCGCCGCTTTCAGTGCCGATATCTCTTCGGAGACCTTGCGTTGCACGACGGGCTTACAAGCGATGGCGGCGGTGAATTTGGAAAAAGCCTTGCGCCTCGCCGATCGCCTGGGTGGACATCTGGTGAGCGGGCATGTGGATGGCGTGGGCGAAGTCGTGCGTTTCGAGGCCGTGGGCGCGAGCTATTTACTCCAAGTGTCAGCACCCGCCGCTTTGGCGCAATTTATCGCGGCCAAGGGTTCGATCACGATTAACGGCGTGAGCTTGACGGTGAATACGGTGGAGGCGGAACGTTTTGCGGTGAATTTAGTGCCGCATACTTTGGCGGTCACCACTTTGCAAAATTTGAGCGTGGGCGCGCGGGTAAATCTGGAAGTCGATTTGCTGGCGCGCTACGCCGAGCGGCTATTACATTATCGCTCGCCACAGGCTTAAACACGCATTCGCGATAATCGCCGCAAAATGCGATAATTGCGCCCCTTTAGCAGTTCTGAATTGCTCATGATAAGTTCCGTACAAGAAATCGTTGCCGATTTAAAGGCCGGCAAAATCGTCATTTTAGTGGACGAAGAAGATCGCGAAAACGAAGGCGATTTGGTGATGGCGGCCGAATTCGCCACGCCCGAAGCAATTAATTTCATGGCCAAGTTTGGCCGTGGACTGATTTGTCTGACCTTGACCGATGCGCGCTGCAAGCAATTAGGTTTACGGCAAATGGTGGCCGACAATCAAACGCCGCATGGCACTGCCTTTACGGTATCTATCGAGGCCGCGCAAGGTGTGACCACGGGCATTTCCGCCGCCGATCGCGCGGTGACCGTGCGCGCCGCGGTCGCGCCGCAAGCCAGGCCCGACGATATTATTCAACCCGGCCATATTTTCCCCTTACGTGCGCAGCCGGGCGGCGTTCTGGCGCGCGCCGGCCATACCGAAGCCGGCTGTGATTTGGCGCAGCTAGCGGGGCTGGAGCCGGCGGCCGTGATCTGCGAAATTTTAAAAGACGACGGCAGTATGGCCCGGCTACCGGATTTGATTGAATTCGCGCAACAGCACGCTTTGAAAATCGGCACCATCGCCGATTTGATTCACTACCGATCTCAAACAGAAAAATTAGTCGCCAAAGTCGCGGAACGCGATATCAGTACGCCTTACGGTGAATTTCGCATGCTTGCGTATCGCGATAAAACCTCAGGCGAAGTGCATTTGGTTTTAGTCAAAGGCGTGATCGTGCCCGAGCAAGAAACTTTGGTTCGGGTGCATGAGCCGCTATCGGTGATTGATTTTCTGGATGAGGCCAGTGGCCCGCATTCCTGGCATGTGCACCAGGCCTTGCAAGCCATCGCCTCGGCGCCGGCGGGTGTGGTGATTTTTTTCCGCCGCGCCGAATCGGCCGACAGCATCTTGGCCCGAATAGAGTGCCCGGTACATACCGCTGCCACGAAAGTCGATCTGCGTGATTACGGTATAGGCGCGCAAATTTTGCGGGACTTGAATGTGCGCAAAATGCGTTTACTCGCCGCGCCGCGCAAAATGCCCAGCTTGGAAGGTTTTGATCTCGAAGTCACCGGCTATGTGTTGCCACAAGACTGGCCGCTGCCTTCCAGCAACGAGAAAGAATTCGCCCGATGAGAGACCGCATAAAAGAAATCCTCCCTGAATTAAACGGCGCCGGCTTACGCATAGGTATCGTGCTGAGCCGCTTTAATATCGACATCGGCGAAGGCTTGCTAGGCAGTTGCTTGGATGAATTAATTGCGCACGCCGTATCGCCCGCCGATATCACTTTGGTGAGCGTGCCCGGCGCGCTAGAAGCACCCTTGGCGCTGGAGAAAATGGCCAACAGCGATCAATTCGATGCCTTGATTGCCTTAGGCGCGGTGGTGCGCGGCGATACTTATCACTTCGAAATCGTCGCCAATGAATCTTGCAATGGCATCACCCAAGTGCAACTGCATACCGGCGTGCCCATCGCCAACGGCATACTCACCACCAATACCGATGAGCAAGTATTAGCGCGCATGCGGGTAAAAGGCCGGGATTGCGCCATGGTCGTTCTGGAGATGGCAAATCTCCTGCGCCGTTTATAACGGCGTCGCGTTCATGAAAAAAAGCCGGCGCAAAGCGCGCGAATTTGCCTTGAAGGCCTTGTATGCGTGGTTGCTGAGCGCCTCATCCGCGGAGTCCTTGGCCCGTGATTTACACGACGAGGAAGAATTCCACCGCGTCGACGAACACTATTTCCTACGTTTACTCAAGGGCGTGATTGAACACGTGGAGGCTTTGGATCTGGCACTCCAGCCCTATTTGGATCGCGACTTGGCAACCCTATCGCCGATAGAGCACGCGGTGTTGCTCATCGGCGCTTACGAAACCTGGCACGCTCCCGATGTTCCCTACAAAGTGGTGATCAATGAAGCCGTGGATTTAGCCAAAGCCTATGGCGGCACGGACGGACATAAATATATCAACGGCGTCTTAGACAAGCTCATGCTCGATGCCAGGCCGCACGAAAACATACCGCGTACATAGTAAGCCATCTGCTCTCTGAGGCAGCTATGGGAATATGTTAGATTCCACGCCATGGCTTCCGAATTCGATCTCATACGCGATTATTTCACGCGCCCCGCGCGCCGCACCGTACTCGGCGTGGGCGATGATGCGGCCTTGCTGCGGGTCGCGCCCGGACATGAATTAGCGATATCGACGGATATGCTGCTCGCGGAGCGGCATTTTTTTTCCACCGATCCTCCTGAGTCCTTAGGGCATAAAGCGCTGGCGGTGAATTTATCCGACCTCGCGGCCATGGGCGCGACACCGCGCTGGGCTTTGCTTTCCATCGCTTTACCCGACGCCGATGCGAGCTGGCTGGAGCACTTCGCCGCCGGGTGGTTTAGTCTCGCCGAGCAATATGGTGTGGCCTTAATCGGCGGCGATACCACGCGAGGGCCTTTAGTTTTTTCGGTGACGATTATGGGCGAAGTGGCGCGCGGCCAGGCCTTACTTCGTAGTGGCGCAAAAGTCCGGGATGAAATTTGGGTTTCGGGCGAACTCGGCGATGCGGCCTTGGCCCTCGCGCATTTAAAAGGGAAGATTCAATTGCCCGAGCAAGATCTGGAACGTGTCCTGCCGCGCTTGCGCGCACCGACACCACGCATACGATTGGCGCAAAAATTACTTGGCCGCGCGCACAGCGCCATTGATATCTCCGACGGCTTGCTTGCCGATCTGGGCCATATATTGGAAGGTTCCGGCGTCGGTGCGGAAATTCATTGGGCAGAAGTGCCCATATCCAAAATCCTGAGTGAGCAGCGGGATCAAGTGTTCACGCGTGAGCTGGCGTTGGCGGGCGGGGATGACTATGAATTATGTTTTACCGCGCCCGCCGCGAAACACGATGATATCGTGCGCATAGGCCGTGGCCTGCGCTTGCGCTTGACTTGCATAGGCCACATCACGCGTGAGCCAGGCTTAATCGTGCGCGATGCGCAGAATAATATTATTGACATCAAGGAACATGGTTTTGACCACTTCGCCTAATTTCAAATTCATCCTAAGCCGGCCGGCGTATTTCATCGCCTTTGGTTTCGGCAGCGGCCTCAGCCGATTCGCGCCCGGGACCGCAGGCACCCTGGCGGCATTTCCCATTTACGGATTAATCGTCATGTTGGCCTTAAGCGGCGCCGCGTATTTCGTCTTGCTGCTGGCTTTATTTTTAATCGGCAGCTGGGCCGCGCAGGTGACGGGCCGCGCGCTCGGCGTCGCCGATTATGGCGGCATCGTCTGGGATGAGATCGTGGCTTTTTTGGCGGTACTCTATTACACGCCGCCGACCGTCGTCTGGTTCGCCGCCGCGTTTTTTATTTTTCGGATATTCGATATTTGGAAGCCTTTTCCGATACGGTATTTCGACACGCATTTAAAAAATGGTTTCGGGGTGATGTTTGATGATGCGCTGGCTGCCGTATATAGCATCGCGGTGATTAAAGGCGTGTTGTGGCTGATGCATCCAAACTAAATCCATGGACGAACTAATCGAATTAGCCCAAGCAGTCGGCGCCGCGCTAAAAGACCACGGCATGCTGCTAGCGACCGCAGAGTCTTGCACCGGCGGCTGGGTGGGGCAGGCAATCACGGCCGTGGCCGGCAGCTCGCAATGGTATGACCGCGGGTTTATTACTTACACCAACGAGGCCAAGCAAGAAATGTTGGGCGTCGCCGTGAGCACCTTGTCCGAGTTTGGGGCGGTCAGCAAACAAACCGTGCAAGAAATGGCGGCCGGCGCGCTTAAGCACAGCCGAGCGCAGATCACCTTGGCGATTAGCGGCGTCGCGGGACCCAGTGGAGGCAGCGTCGCTAAACCCGTGGGCAGGGTGTGCATCGCTTGGGCCATGCGCGCGGGAAGCGCGCGAGTGCAAACATTTCAAATTGCCGGAGAAAGAGAAGCCGTTAGACGGCATGCGGTAAAGGCGGCTTTGCAAGGCTTGCTGACCTTATTGGAAACGCATTCCCTGAATGAGTGATGGCTGTAAATGTGCTGCCCATATTCAGCACTAAAGCAAGTTGGGCTAGAGGTTTCGGGAAGCTATAATCACGGGCTTACCGGTGTGTTCTACGCATTAAGTTGTCACGCACTGGAATCGGATATTTTCCCGCAACGATATTGAATCGCGGAAATCGGAAATCGGAGAGCGCAGATGAATGAGATAGCGGCAAATGACGGCTTGACGGCAAACGCCGTGGTGCCCGCGCGTGCTGATTACACCGGCATTCTCCCCAGGCAAAAAATTAAAGAAATGCTGTCGCGGCGTGAAATCGGGACGGTGTTAATGCCCATCGAGGATGATCAAGTCCAGCCCGCCAGCATTGATCTGCGTCTTGGGCACTATGCTTATCCTGTCGACACCAGTTTTCTACCCGGGCGCGGAATGCGGGTGCTCGAGAAAATGAAACAACTGGATGAGCGCATCGACGATTTTAAAATCGATCTGAGTCGTGGCGCGGTTTTGGAAAAAGGCCGTGTCTACGTCGTCCCGCTCTTGGAAAGCGTGAATTTAAAAAGCGATGTCGCGGCCTTCGCGAACCCTAAGAGCTCGACCGGTAGACTGGATATTTTGACGCGTTTAATCGCGGATGAAACGACAAGCTTTGATCTCTTGCCGGAAGGGTATAAGGGTGACTTGTTTATTGAAATTGCGCCGCGCAGTTTTAGCATCGTGGTGAAAACCGGCACGCGTTTAAACCAGCTGCGATTTCGCCGGACGCGCGGGGAGGAGGCAAAGGGCATAGGCGTACAAGAGTGGAAAAGATTGCTCGATGATAACCAGATTGTGAATTCAAATGATCACGAAAATCATCCGCGCTCGATACGGACCGGGGTATTGCCCTTTACGGTTGATTTAAAGGGGCGCGGTGGCAATGATATTGTCGGCTACCGCTCAAAAAAACATGCGAAACGTATCGATCTGGAAAGACGTGACTACGATCCATTGGATTTTTGGGAGCCGATTTATTGCCACAAAACATCCTCGCTCATCTTAGATCCGGATGAGTTTTATATCCTCATGACCAAGGAAGCGATCGCGGTGCCACCGGACTATGCTGCGGAGATGTTGCCTTACGATACGCGTGCGGGTGAGTTTAGAGTTCACTACGCTGGATTTTTTGATCCCGGTTTCGGTTGGGATGCTCAGACCTGTAAAGCCGGCAGCAGCCGTGGCGTGCTTGAAGTGCGATCCCACGAGGTCCCTTTCTTGCTCGAGCATGGACAAACCGTAGGTTGGCTGCGCTACGAGCGCATGGCCGCACGACCAGACATGCTTTACGGACAAGACCTCAGCTCCAATTATCAAGGCCAAAGCCTCAAGTTAGCGAAGCAGTTTTTGCAGAAGTGAATTGTCGGACTGGATATTGGATAGACGCATAGCGTAATGTCGCAATGTGTTACACGGCACAAGCGCCTATTCTTACGATACGCGTGCGTTCTATAAGATAGCCAGAACAGCAATGCCACCAAAAATATTCCCGTCCGATAGTCCGGGCGCGAATACAATCCAATGCTTTTCAGTCGGCATGAAGTGTGTGCAAATAATCCATTAGCTTGAAATGCAGCGATCTCTCGAAGCAGTGGCTTGGTATTCAAGCGCTCCAAACCGCGCCTCAATTTTTGTAGCGTGCTATCTGCTTGCGCCCCATTTGTGAGCTGATAAAGATAGCTCCACATGGCCGGCGCTTTGTTGACGAGTTTGATATAGAAATCCGTATACAGCTTGCGAAAACCGGCCGTCACGAAGTTCATTACATCCACATGCTTTGCGAACACTTCATATTCTTTGTGTACAGCATAAGCGCGGATGGCTTCCGCGGCACGCATATGCCCGGCGCCAGCGGATACGCTTAATAAGAGAATTTTTTTGTCGCCATTACCCTGTGCCCAATGGACTGAGATAGACCAAGGGCAAGAATATCATTCAGGGATGAAGACTAAAAATAACTAAGCGGAGACGCAGCAGCGCAAGGGCTAAGAGGAACCGTGTAATTCCGCGTTCAATTGATCGATTACCTCCGCCCAGTCCGCGTCATTTTGCACTTCCTCGCGCAAGAAGGCGGCTTGAGCCGGCGTCCAGAAAGGGGCTTCGTGCAAGGCCAGGCCACTGGCGAGGGGGCGGTGCGCTTCAATAAATTCTTCAATCGCATTCGGCTCGGAGCTTAAGCCGAGTTGCGCGAATAAATTGTCTAGCGTGTGTAAGGGTGCTTCCATGGTTCGTCCTTGTTCAGCATGAGACGTGCTCAATTCGTATGAAACGCCCAAGCGGCATAAGGTTCAATCTCATCTCGATTAAGCAGTATAAGCTGGTAAGCCTTGGGATTCATGCTGTGGTCCGCCGTGGTATCGACATTCAGTCTTTGCAAAATATAGCCGAGTAAGGCACGGCGCACACCAACCTCGATGACCTCTCCCTTGGCGGCATAATCCAATAATAGGCTTGCGCGCTTGTCGGCCGAAAGCTTGCTGTGCGGGGCGAGCCGCAGGCTCACCATTTCCGTCCAGTCGTCGTCGTATTCCACGCCTGACTCGGCGGCGTCCTTTAGGCATTCCGCTTGCAATATGCGCGACAAAACGAAATCGCGAAAATCATAAGTCTCTTCGCTATAGGCACGTACATGCCAGCGCAGCCCGTTATCCACCAAGGCATGTGGCTCTATAATTCGCGTCGCATCGGTTTGGCGGTCTGACAGTGAGCGATAGCTAACCTGCAACTTCTTTTTACCATGCATGGCGCGCGTTATTTGGGCTAAAACCTCCGCCGATGGAAAACGCATAGGCAAAGGCAATTCGGCGGTTGCTAACCCATAAATCGATGTTTGCGGCCCGCCGCTTAAAGTCGATAAATTTGCGGCAAATGTGGGTAACACTAAGGTGGGGGCCAGATTGGCAAAAGCCGGGCTAAAGCTGGGACTAGGCACAAAACCAAAAACGCTATGGTTATATATAAGATTCTGTGGCACTAAGTCACTGTATAACTTCAAATCTTTGGTCGCAGCCGCATCGGATAGGGTAAACGTTTTGGCAATATCGCTGCGGGTGACCACCCCAGCGTAGAAGGCACGGATTTCTATATATTGCAATCGCTGTTGCGTCGCCCATTTCACATCCAAGCGCAACTTTTCTTTTGAAACCATGGCTTTGCTCCTTTTATAACGATTATAAGGCGTGAGCCATCCACTTCGCGTATAAAATATTAGTTAGTAAAAAATATAAACGTGGTAAAAAGTATTGACACTATGAAAAGTACTAGTTAAAGTGCTTAGCCATGGCAGTCAGCTGCCTTATGAATTTTTTGAATCTAACCAGGAGGATTAACATGGGCGCCACCACTTCCAGCGATGACAGAATGAAAGCCTTGAACGCAGCACTAGGCCAGATAGAAAAACAATTCGGCAAAGGCTCGGTAATGCGTTTGGGCGACCACGCCGAAACCCAGGATTTACAGGTGGTCTCTACCGGCTCCTTGGGTTTGGATATTGCGCTGGGCGTAGGCGGTTTGCCGCGCGGCCGTGTCATCGAAATTTACGGCCCGGAATCCTCCGGCAAAACCACGCTCACCCTGCAAGTCATCGCGGAAATGCAAAAACTCGGTGGCACCGCGGCGTTTATTGATGCAGAGCATGCCCTGGACCCTTCTTATGCTCATAAGCTGGGAGTAAAGGTAAACGAGTTATTGGTTTCTCAGCCCGATACCGGTGAACAAGCCCTGGAAATTGCCGACATGTTAGTGCGCTCGGGCTCGGTGGATGTGGTGGTCGTCGACTCCGTCGCGGCGCTAACCCCTAAAGCGGAAATTGAAGGCGAGATGGGCGATTCGCATATGGGTTTGCAAGCACGTTTGATGTCGCAGGCTTTGCGCAAACTCACTGCCAATATCAAGCGCTCCAATACGCTGGTAATTTTCATTAACCAAATTCGCATGAAGATCGGCGTGATGTTCGGCAACCCGGAGACCACCACCGGCGGCAATGCGCTGAAGTTCTACGCCTCGGTGCGCCTCGACATCCGCCGCA
>CAZKHT010000108.1:3030-9682 GCA_964552595.1 uncultured Burkholderiales bacterium | reverse complement strand
CAGACCTTTTTCTTGTTCATAGATAAAGCCGCAGATCAAACACATATAGGTTTTCATGGGAAGCAAAATACGATTGAGTTAAAATCCGATTTTAACCGCAATGCCGGTTCGACGCGATTTCCGGCCACACTTGTTCAAGAATATATGGCCGAAACACCCCCTATAGTGTTGACCTTTGCCGCTAGCGATCCTTCCGGCGGGGCCGGCGTGCAAGCAGATTTATTGACCATTGCCGCTATGGGTTGCCATCCGCTGTCAGTGATCACCGCGATCACGGTGCAAGATAGTTTGGGGGTGGAAGATATCCACGCCTTAGACGCGGAATGGGTGCAAGACCAAGCCCGCACGGTGCTGGAGGACATGCCTGTCGCCGCCTTTAAGGTAGGGGTATTGGGCAGTATCGAAAATATTGCCGCAGTGGCGGAAATCGTCGGCGATTATCCGAATATCCCGCTCATTCTCGACCCGGTGTTGGCCTCCGGCAGGGGCGACGAATTGACCTCGGAGGATATGCTGGCGGCTCTAAGGGAAATGCTGATTCCGCAAACCACGATACTCACGCCTAACAGCCAAGAAGCACGGGCGCTCGCCGCCTATGAGGATGAAGACGAGAGCCGGCTAGATCTCGCGCATTGCGCTCGGCGTTTAATTAAACTGGATTGCGAGTTCGTGCTGATCACGGGTACGCACGAAAATACGACCGAGGTCATTAACTGCTTATACGGCGAATCCGGTTTATTGGCGAGCCAAAATTGGCCTCGTTTGCCCGGCAGTTATCATGGCTCGGGCTGCACTTTGGCCTCGGCGCTGGCGGCTTCGATTGCCCATGATTTAGAAATTCTAGCGGCGGTGAAAGAAGCCCAGGATTTCACCTGGCATGCTTTGCAAGCGGGTTTTCGGCCGGGCATGGGCCAGTTTTTTCCCGTTCGTTTGTTTTGGGCGCGCGAGCCCGTGCAGCTTGACGCTTCGGGGCTTATATGCCATTACGCCGGAGCTTGCCGACACGGCGGCATTGCTAAACAAAGCGGAAGCGGCTTTGGCAGGCGGCGCGAATCTTTTGCAGTACCGTTCGAAATCCTCCGACGTGGCCTTGAAGCACGAACAGGCGACCGAATTATTACGCCTATGCCAGCGCTTTCGCGTGCCCTTCATCGTTAACGATGACCTGCGTCTCGCGGTGTTGTGCGGCGCCGATGGCGTGCACCTGGGTGCGGATGATGCCTCGCTGAAGGAAGCGCGAATAAATCTCGGCCCCGATAGCATTATCGGCGTGTCCTGCTATGGCGACTTGGAGAGGGCCGCGCGCGCCCAGGCCGAAGGCGCGGATTATTTGGCTTTCGGCAGTTTTTATAGCTCCGGCACCAAACCGCAAGCGCCCTTGGTTCCGCTCAGCACTCTGCAACTTGCCCGCCTACGTTTCACCTTGCCCTTGAGGGCCATAGGCGGGATACAGCCGGAGAACGCGCAAGCCTTGCGCGAGGCCGGCGCCGACGCCGTCGCAGTGATCTCCGCGCTCTTTGATGCCCAGGATATCCAGTTCACGGCTCAGTACTTCGCAAGTATTTTCGCAACTAAACACTAGGTGGATTATGAGTTCGCGTAATGAAGATTTATTTCAGCGCTCGCAGCGCTTGATCCCGGGCGGGGTGAATTCGCCCGTGCGGGCTTTTCGCTCTGTGGGCGGGGTGCCTCGATTTATAAAACGCGGCGCCGGCGCTTATATGTGGGACGAAGAAGATCAACGCTATCTCGATTTCGTCGGCTCTTGGGGACCACTCATCTTGGGCCATGCTCATCCCACGGTCGTCGCGGCGGTGCAAGAAGCGGCCGGCCGTGGCTTGTCCTTCGGCGCGCCCACGGCGGCTGAATTGGAATTGGCGGAGTTGCTGGTAAAGCTAGTGCCCAGCATGCAAGAAGTGCGTTTGGTATCGTCGGGAACGGAAGCCACCATGAGCGCGATTCGCTTGGCGCGAGGCTATACCGGGCGTTCTAAAATCATCAAGTTTGAGGGCTGTTATCACGGGCACGCCGATTCGCTATTGGTCAAAGCGGGCTCCGGCGCGCTCACGTTTGGCCAACCCAGTTCGGCTGGCGTCCCCCCTGAACTTGCCGCGCATACCCTCACCTTGTCCTACAACGATCTCGATGCAGTGAAGGAGGCGTTCGCAAAGCACGGCGCGAGCATCGCTTGTGTAATCGTCGAACCGGTGGCGGGAAATATGAACTTGATCACGCCCGCGCCGGGTTTTTTACAGATGCTGCGTCAAGAATGCTCCGCGCACGGCGCAGTGCTGATCTTCGACGAAGTCATGACCGGGTTTCGGGTAGGGCTCTCCAGCGCGCAAGGCTTGTACGGCATAGATCCCGACCTCACCACCTTAGGCAAAATCATAGGCGGCGGCATGCCTTTGGGTGCCTTCGGTGGCAAACGCGAAATCATGGAAAAACTCGCGCCCAATGGCCCGGTTTATCAAGCGGGCACACTGTCCGGCAACCCCGTTGCGGTCGCAGCCGGACTATCGACCCTGAACCTACTGCGAACCCCTGGGTTTTATACACAGCTCTCGGCGCGTACTCAGGCACTGACACAAGGCTTGACCGAGATTGCGCAAGGCGTGGGACTGAATTTTTGCGCGCAAGCCGTGGGCGGCATGTTTGGTCTGTATTTTAGCCGGCGGCCTCCCGCCTCCTACGCGGAAATCACGGCTTGCGACAGCGCCGCGTTCAATCTCTTTTTTCATGGCATGTTAAGCCAAGGCGTGTATTTCGCGCCTTCGGCTTATGAAGCGGGATTCGTTTCCAGCGCGCATACCGACGCCGATATTGAATTTTGTTTGAGTGCGGCCAAAACCGTATTTAGCCAGCTGCGCGCCTAGTTAAGCGCACAAAAAAAGGAGACACCGAGGTCTCCTTTTTTAGCTGGCATTGCAGGTCTTATTTCAAGCCGGCGATGTAATTCGCGACTGCTTGCATTTCTTGATCTGACATTTTATTGGCGATCACGCGCATCATTTTGCCGGCGTCGTTTGCCCGGTCGCCCGATCTAAACGCCTTTAATTGGGCCAAAATGTACTCGCTGTGTTGTCCGCCTAAGCGCGGGAATTGAGTGGGGATGCCCGCACCAGTAGGTCCAGTGCAAGCGGAGCAAGCGGGACCGCCAGTACTGGCATTACCGCCGCTATACAGTGTTTCGCCTAAGTCATAGGTCAGTTGCGCGCTGCCGGGCTTAATGGTTTTCTGCGCGAAAAAAGCAGCCAGACTCACCATTTCCGCATCGCTTAATTTATCGGCAATCGCGCCCATCACCGCGCTTTTACGTACGCCGTCCTTGTTCGGATCTTTGACCGCGTCCTTAAAGTTGTGTAATTGCTTGATGATATACTCGGGATGCTGTCCCGCTAGTTTAGGATTCGCAGGCGTTACGCTATTGCCATCAGCCGCATGACAGGCAGCACACACTTTATCAACCGTAGACTGGGCTTGCGCTATATCCACTTTAGGCGCTGCGGGCGCTGCCGCAGTTTCAGCAAGCGCTGTCGCGCTGGTTGCCAACAGCAGCAGCGCAAAAAATGATTTCATGAAAAACTCCTTAGCAGGGGCTGGGGTTGAAAATTAGTAAACCCTTATTCTACCTAACATTTCCGCAAATCGCCAAATCTAAAATATACCCCTATGTCCTTGTTTACCCAGCTACGCTTCGAGATTTCCGTACACGATTTAAGCACTTTGCCGCCTACCCAAGCCGAAATCGCTTTCGCGGGACGCTCCAATGCCGGCAAATCAAGCGCCATCAATACCTTATCAGGACACAAACTCGCCTATGTAAGTAAAACGCCGGGCCGCACCCAGCTATTGAATTTCTTTTGTTTAAGCCCTGGCCATTATTTGGTGGACTTGCCGGGCTATGGCTACGCACAAGTCCCACACGCCATACGTGCGCACTGGCAAGCTACCCTAGCGCGGTATTTGGAAACTCGCGCGCAACTGGCCGGGCTTGTTCTCATTATGGATGTGCGCCATCCACTGACGCCGTTGGATCAGCAAATGTTGGATTGGTTTGGTCCGCGAGGTCGCCCCATCCATATTTTGCTTACCAAGGCGGATAAGCTCTCCAGAAGCCAAGCCGGCGCGGTATTGCGAACGGTGCGGGAAAGCTTGCGGGGGGCACATCCCTTATGCTCGGTACAGCTTTTTTCCAGCGCTAAGAAATTAGGCGTGGAGGAGGCGGAAACCGTATTATCGGGCTGGCTAGACGTGAACGCCGGACATAAAAAGCCCCCGGTTAAAGGGGAGCAAAAACCGGGGGCGGAAACGCCTTAATGGGGATTAAGGCACCCGCTCAGGGAGGAGAAGCGGGAGACGATATCGCTACCGTCTACCCCGTATGATAGGGCGGATTTAAGTAAGTTCCAGGACTATTCAAAAAATTCGAAATTATTTCTATACGCTTTCTCCATTTCTTAACCAAGGTATTTCACCCCTATAATCCGACTCATGAAGACTTTAGGTAAATTTCCCGGACGGCGTATGCGGCGCATGCGCCGCCATGATTTTTCGCGGCGGCTAATGCGAGAGACGCGGCTTAGCGTCGATGATTTAATTTACCCGGTATTCGTGATGGAAGGGAAGGACCAGGCCGAACCCGTCTCTTCCATGCCCGGAGTGCACCGGTTTAGCCTAGACCGTCTGCTTAAAGTCGCCGAGGAATGCGCGGAGCTCGGCATCCCCGCGCTCGCGCTTTTTCCGGTAATCGCCGATGAGTTAAAAAGCTTGGACGCGGCGGAGGCGTTTAACCCTCAAGGCCTGATGCCACGCGCGGTGAGTGCCTTGAAACAAGCATTCCCGGAGCTGGGGATCATCACCGATATTGCGCTGGATCCCTATACCAGCCATGGTCAAGATGGGGTCATAGACAGCGCGGGTTATGTGCTGAACGACGAGACGGTCGCGATTTTGAAACAGCAGGCGGTGTGCCATGCCCATGCCGGCGCCGATGTTGTGGCGCCCTCGGACATGATGGACGGGCGCATCGCGGAAATACGCGCCGCCCTGGATGCGGCGAATGCCCATGCCACCCGGATTTTGGCCTATTCGGCGAAATACGCTTCCAGCTTTTATGGACCATTTCGCGATGCAGTAGGTTCGGGCGCCAGCTTAGGCGCGGGCAATAAACACACTTATCAAATGGATTGCGCCAATTCCAACGAAGCGCTGTGGGAAATCGGCTTGGATCTGGATGAGGGCGCGGACATGATTATGATCAAGCCCGGCTTGGCCTATTTAGATATTGTGCGTCGGGCCAAGGACGAATTCGGCGCGCCGACTTTCGTCTATCAAGTCAGCGGCGAGTACGCGATGTTGAAAGCCGCGGCGCAAGCCGGGTGGCTCAAGGAAAGCGATTGCGTCATGGAAACCTTGCTCGCATTCAAGCGCGCCGGCGCGGATGGGATTTTGACTTACTTTGCTTTGGACGTGGCCCGCGCTTTGGCCCGTTAACGGCCCCGCACTAGGGCGCTGCGCTCACGATCCACGTGGATAATGTAGCGCTGTATCATGGCTTGATGGGGTGGCGGAATATCTACAAACACCGCGCCCAAGCGCGTTTGCGCGACACCTAAGCGGGAAGTGCTGGTTTGCAGATTGCGGATTTCCAGTGTGGAAATAACCGTTCCCTGCTCGGGTAAAGCCACTCGGCACGCCGCCAATAATTGGCCGATCTCTAAACCCATTTCGGGCGCAAACCCACCCAGCCCGACGCCGCCTACGCTGATATCTATCACTGTGGCCTCAAACGGGGAACCCTTAAGATCCGGGATGGCACAATGCAAAGGAACGCGTATGGGCGCAATCAGCCGATAGTATTCCCGCCGCTGTAGCTTAAGAATGGCCGTTGGTACGTTGGTGGCAAAAGCGGCGCGACCGGCATGCTGCACGGCGCGTAATGCCGACGTGCTAAACTGGATTTTGATGCGATTTTGGCTAGTCACAAAAATAATTTTGTCGGCCACCAGCGCACGGCGATTGGTATCGGCATCGGTCCCACAATCTAAGATCAAATTGCCTTGGGCGTCGATTTCGATAAAAGAGGTGAGAAAAAACTCCTTGCCTTGGTTGAAGTAGGCCGTGACTAATTCGTTCTTGTGACTTAAACCGCGCAGAATTTGCACGATTTCTTGGCGTGAATGCACCAAGTATTTGGCGTATTCGGCGGACAGAGTGTCTTGAAATAGGTTTTGTTGTTCGGACATGGCGCTAAGGTGCGCTCAAAATGATCCGCTATTGTCTCTAAAATAGCTTGGCGCCGCCAGGCTTGTAAGATAAAAGTTAACGGCATCGGTGAGCATGAGTGTGCTAGATAAGCCTGCGGATCATTGGACCAAAACCATCATAGGCTTACCCCTAGGCAGCCATCCCTTGCGCACGCTTTCTTTGGACCGCGAAGAAGGCGCCGATTCGAATAGCATCTCCTTAGATCAGCAGCAATTTAAGATCCGGCTTGCGAATTCAGAAGGCCGCCGCGAATCGGCCAGCTTACTCATCAAAAAGATGTACGCCTGGCGCGGTTAAATCCCGGGCCCAAATACTTACACCCCCAACCCCATTAACTTTATGGCGGAATTAACAGGTTAAATAAAGAGGCAACCTAACCAAA
>CAZKHT010000108.1:0-3020 GCA_964552595.1 uncultured Burkholderiales bacterium | reverse complement strand
TGATACATAAAAAAGAGGAAAGCCTGGGTGTTTTATATCACGGGGGCAAATAATGACAAGCCGAACCCAATTACTTTAATGGCGGATGTAGAAGGTAAAGTCATAGGAACGCTGACCATAGGCTTGGATTCCGCTGCCGGTCTTCTGGTTGACGTTTTATATAAAGATCAAATCGACGCCTTGCGCGCGCAAAACGAAATCGTCTGCGAGTTCAGCCGGCTCGCCGTCGATCAGGAAATCAAATCGAAACGGGTACTCGCCTCTCTATTTCATTTAGCCTATATTTACGCCCACCTCATTCATGGCGCGACCAGTACCGTGATAGAAGTAAACCCGCGCCATGTTTTATTTTATAAACGCATGTTGGGCTTCGAACAATTTGGTGAGGAGCGCATGTGTCCGCGGGTCAATGCGCCCGCGGTTTTATTGCGTTTACCGTTTTCGCATCCGCATGCCGAAATCGCCAAATATGGCGGCGCAATGAATGAAGTCCCCGGCATCCGTTCTTTGTACCCGTTCTTTTTCGGGCCGTCGGATGAACAAGGCATTACCGCGCGCTTAAAACGCGGCGAATAAAACGCTACGACGAGTTTGCTTTAATCATCACGCCGTGCGCGGCGTGATTTAGTCAAAACACCCGCGGCCAAGGTTTTCGAGATACGTTCATACTTATATGGCACATGAGATTCCGCCCGGCAGCCACATCCATTTTTTGTTGAAAGCCTTGTCATGCGCGCCATCGGCCGACAATTCTCAGCCTTGGTGTTTTAACTGGGACGGCCGAACGCTGAAAGTCTATGCGCACTCGCGAGGCGGTTTCCCATTGGACTATCATGCGACGCTATTGGCTTTAGGAGCCGCCGCGGAAAATGCCGAGCAAGCGCTGAGGGTTTTAGGGAGCGCGGCCGGCACGCTCGCGCTCAAGGCGCCAGAAGATGCATCGCCCTTCATCGTCGCTGAGCTGAACACGCCCACCGCCACGGTATCCTCGCCAAGCACGCCGATCTGGGAAAAACGTCACACTAATCGCGGCCCGTATGCCAAGGAAGCCTTACCGAATATCGAAAAAATAGTAGCGGCCTCTTCAATAAATGCGACCAGGCTGAACTTATTGGATGCTACGCGTTTGCCCCAGGTTGCCAAATGGATACAAAGCGCTTCCGAAATCCGTTTTCGCACCCAAGAAGTCCACGAATGGTTTGGGCAGAGCTTGCGGTTTAAGGCCGATGAAGTCAGTCGTAGCCATGGTTTGCACGTCAGCACTTTGAATCTCCCACCCGGAGGCGCCGCTTTATTGCGTTTTACCGCCCCGTGGCAAAATATGGCGCGGCTAAACCGTTTGGGTTTATATAAGATGTTCGCGGCTATCGAAGCCGCAGGATTTAAACAGGCGCCGTACGCCTTAGCCATAGTCGGGCCGGCTACGGCTGTAGGCGCTTTCGAGGGCGGACGGACTTTGCAGCGAGCGTGGTTGGCGATGACGGAACGCGCTTGGGCCGGCCACCCTTTTTACGTTGTTTCGGATACGCTTTATCGTTACGCTACGGGGCGCCTAGCTCCTGAGTTTCAGGGCCAGGCCGCCCGTTTGCACGAAGACGTTACATCTTTGGTCGGGACAGGCAACGCCTTGCATTGCCTCTTGCGCGTGGGTGTAGCGAAACGGCCCGTGCCGCGCTCTGGCCGCCTGTCTTTAAGCGAATTACTTTGCAAACCTAGGGAGAGGGAGTGATATGACGCAAGCCGCGACGCCTGAACTGGACTGGTCCCGCCTGGTACTTATCGCCGGGGGACACACGGCTTTCCAATTGCTTTGGGCCGGTGTGGAATTGGGTTTATACGACAGCCTATCGGCTAAGCCAGATCAAAGCCTGGAACAAGTCGCGCAAACTTTAAATTTAGCCCGCCAGCCGGCGCGAATACTGCTCGTGGGTTTAACGGCACTCGGCATTATTAAGCTCAATGGCGGTACTTATTGCAACGCGCGCTTGACCGAGGACCGTTTGGTTAAGGGTAAACCCGGCTATGCCGCGCCCATCTTGGGGTGGCAAGCGCATATTGTGTATCCGGGAATGCAGGATTTCGTTAGATCTCTAAAAGAAAATCGCAACGCGGGCCTAGATAGATTTAGCGGTAGTGAGCCTACCTTATATCAGCGCTTAACCCACGACCAGTCGCTGCAAAATATTTTCCAGGACGCAATGAGCGCGCTGTCCCGCCAAGCCAATTCCTTCCTGCCCGCCGCCATGGATTTCGGCAAATATAAGCATGTCGTCGATGCCGGTGGCGGCTATGCAACCAATGCGATGGCGATCGCAAAAAGCTATCCATCTATTCGGGCCACGGTATTTGATTCCGCCGCGGTTTGCGAACAAGCGCAAGCCAATATTAAACAAGCCGGGATGGCGGATAGAGTGTTTACTTGGCCGGGGAATTTCTTTCAAGACGCTTTCCCGCCCGATGTCGACTGCATTGTCTATTGCCATATCCTCACAATCTGGAATATGGAAAACAACCGCGTATTGTTGCAGCGCACCTTTGATGCGTTACCTAAGGGCGGGGCGGTGGTCATTTTTAATATGATGGGAGCGGACGACGATAGCGGGCCCTTGAGTACTGCTTTGGGCTCGCCTTATTTTCTGGCCATCGCCACCGGGGAGGGCATGCTCCACCCGTGGAAGGACTATGAGGCCACTTTACAGCAAGTGGGCTTCATCCAAACCGCGCGCATAGATCAAGGCCTGCCTCTGGATCACGGTATCTTGGTCGGTGTAAAGTAAGTAAGCACTTATGTATGACCATTCAAATTGGCACAACACTGCTCAAAGCATTTTTTTGAATTGCCCTGGCCTCGCATAGTCGGATTTCTTTACGTTCACACAAAATGCTCGGTGTTTTCCGGTTTATTTTCTAGATAATTTATTATTTATTTCAATTTTTTAACTAAATTCAGCGGGGCGTGGATCAGTTTATGTTCATAAGTCAGCACACGGGAACAGATTTAAAATTGTTCCCTCCCCAGA
>CAZKHT010000107.1:0-9691 GCA_964552595.1 uncultured Burkholderiales bacterium | reverse complement strand
GTATCCAGGATCGTTCTTGAATCTATCTTGGATGAAACTTTGAATGCGATACGGCCTTATGCCACGCTGCCGATTGCAATTCAATTGGCCCATGCAGGGCGTAAAGCTTCAACCCAAGTGCCTTGGCAGGGCGGAAAAACGCTGACGCCTGACCAGGGTGGTTGGACCACTGTAGCCCCTTCCGCCCTGCCTTATGCACAGACGGACCCCACGCCCGAAGCATTGGATAAAATAGGCTTGCGCACGATACGCGATGCTTTCGTTATTGCCGCACAGCGCGCGCATCGCCTGGGCATACAAGTGGTGGAAATGCATGCCGCGCACGGGTATTTGCTACATGAGTTTTTATCCCCTCTATCAAATAAGCGCGAGGACGAATATGGTGGCTCCTTGGAAAATCGCATGCGTTTTCCGCTGGAAGTCTTCGAAGCCATGCGTGCCGTGCTGCCACCGGACTTGCCCTTAGGCGTGCGCATATCCGCCACCGATTGGGTAGAAGGAGGCTGGAACATCACGCAAAGCCTAGCCTTTGTGCGCGCATTACAGGCCCGTGGCTGCGATTTTATCGACGTCTCGAGTGGTGGCTTATCGCCCCTGCAAAAAATTCCTGTGCGCGCCGGCTATCAAGTGCCGTTTGCGGAACAAATTCGCCGCGAGACCGGCATCACCACTATAGCGGTGGGTTTGATCACCGAAGCCGAGCTTGCCGCAGCCATCATCGCCAACGGGCAAGCCGATCTGGTGGCACTGGCCCGTGGCATGTTATATGACCCGCGCTGGCCTTGGCATGCGGCCGCAAAATTAGGCGCGCAAGTCGAGGGGCCGCCGCAATATTGGCGCTCGCAGCCACAAGAATTTAAGGATTTATTTAGAACCTGAAATAGCAGCGCCGCACTGGCGGAGACAAAGCGGCGCAAACACAGGGAAGAAGGAATGGTGGGCCTCCCGTGAGTCGAACACGGCACCAACGGATTATGAGTCCGCTGCTCTAACCAACATGAGCTAGAGGCCCAGGTGCGCCGGTCGTGTGACCGGCGCGGCGCGACAGTTTACTCGTTTTCTAGGAAACTACGTAGACGTTCCGAGCGACTCGGATGACGCAGTTTGCGCAAAGCCTTGGCTTCTATTTGGCGTATGCGCTCGCGCGTCACATCAAACTGCTTACCGACTTCTTCTAGCGTGTGGTCGGTATTCATTTCTATCCCAAACCGCATGCGTAGCACTTTGGCTTCGCGCGGCGTCAGCGATTCCAGTACTTCATGCGTCGCATCGCGCAAGCTGGCGTACAGCGCGGCTTCGCCAGGGCCTAAGGTCGCGAGATCTTCGATGAAATCACCCAGGTGCGAATCTTCATCATCACCAATCGGCGTTTCCATGGAAATGGGCTCTTTGGAAATCTTGAGAATTTTGCGTATCTTCTCTTCCGGCATTTCCATTTTTTTCGCGAGCAGGGCGGGATCCGGTTCTTGTCCCGTCTCTTGCAAAATTTGCCGCGAGATACGGTTCATTTTGTTAATGGTTTCTATCATGTGCACCGGGATGCGGATGGTGCGCGCTTGATCCGCGATGGAGCGCGTGATCGCCTGCCGTATCCACCAAGTCGCATAAGTCGAAAATTTATAGCCGCGGCGATATTCGAATTTATCCACGGCCTTCATCAAACCGATATTGCCTTCTTGGATTAAATCCAAGAATTGCAAACCGCGATTGGTATATTTTTTCGCAATGGAAATCACCAAGCGTAAATTGGCTTCTATCATTTCGCGTTTGGCGCGGCGCGCCTTGGCTTCGCCGGTGGACATCTGGCGCGAAATTTCTTTGATTTCCTTGATCGGAATACCGACGCGAGTTTGTAAGGCAATCAATTTCGCTTGATTGTCCATGATGTCATGCTGATAGCGTGCCAACATTTCCACATAAGGCTTACGCGCGCGCATCTCGCCCGCCAACCATTGCGGATTCACTTCGTTGCCGGGGAAAGATTTAATAAAATGCGCGCGCGGCATACCGGATTTTTTCACGCACAAATCCATAATCCCACGCTCATAGCTACGCACTTCTTCAACCAAGCGGCGCACGCTGTCGCACAAGCTTTCGATCTGCTTGGCGGTGAAGCGTATGCTCATCAGCTCTTCTGAAATCTGGCTTTGCAGCTTTTTATAGGTGCGGTCTTCCGTGCCTTTTTTCTCCAGCGCCTTCACCATTTTCAGGAAAAGCTGCTGGATAGATTTAAAGCGTTCCAGCGCATCGGCTTTCAGCAACAATAAGCTGGCGGTGTGCGCGGCGCTGGCGGCGCCTTCTTCATCCTCTTCGCCTTCTTCCGCATCCAGCGCGGCTTCGTCGACTTCCGGTAGCTCGGCCGCGACTTCTTCCGCATCGGGGTTGATCACGCCGTCTATGAGTTCATCGATGCGCATTTCATCGCGGTTCACTTTGTCCGCGAGTTGCAGCATTTCGGCGATGGTGGTCGGGCAAGCCGAGATCGCCATGATCATGTGCTTGAGGCCGTCTTCGATGCGTTTGGCGATCTCAATCTCGCCTTCACGGGTCAGCAACTCGACGGAGCCCATTTCCCGCATATACATGCGCACCGGGTCGGTGGTGCGGCCGAATTCGGAATCCACGGTGGTCAAAGCGCGTTCGGCTTCTTCCACCACGTCTTCGTCCGCGACCGGCGGCGTAGCCTCGGTCATCAGCAAGGACTCGGCATCCGGGGCTTCGTCGTAAACTTGGATGCCCATCTCGTTTATCATGCTGGTGATGCCTTCGATTTGTTCGGCATCCAGCATGTCATCGGGCAAGTGATCGTTTATCTCGGCATAAGTGAGATAGCCGCGCTCCTTGCCGAGCACGATTAAATTCTTAAGGCGCATGCGTCGCGCCTCAAGTTCGTTCTGTTTCAAATCCGCTTTGTCGTTTTCGCTTGCCATTCGAGCATCCCAAATAAACGCGAAATTTTGCGTAAAAACCGGTAATTATACCAAAACACTTACTATCCGCCAAACCTAAGCAAACCCCGCGCTGCTTGCCGCCTTATGACACGCGGCCGGCTTCGAATTCCCGCACCAGGGCCTGTTTTTGTTCGGGGCTCAATTCCTGGGTTTTGGCTAAGGCCAGTAAATGCTCTATGCGCCTTTGCCGCGCCGCCGCGTGGAGTTGTGCCAGCGCGCCGGAAAACTCTTGCTCCACATCGAATTCCGCGTCACCCGTCCAGGCTTCGTTGGCGATGTCCGCGAGGACAGCGGCCTGGGGCGTGCCCCGGAAAGCCTCCACGATCGCGGCATAACTGGTGATATGGGGTTGCGCCTGAAGTAAGGCAAGTAGTGCCCGCAGGCTTGCATCGTCCTCACTCTGTTCGTCCCAGTCTTCGTAAGCTAACTGCTTCGCCAACTCTGGCTGCTGCAAAATTAAATGCAAAAGCTTGCGCGACAGCGAAGGCGGTCGTCGCGCTTTAGCCGGCACTGAGCGTTGCTGAGCGGGCCGACTAGGTGGCGCCAAGGTGTTCAGTTCGGCAGCGGAAATGCCGCTCAGTTCCGCCAATTGTTTGCGCAAAATAAGCTGCAAGGCGGGCGCGGCAATTTTCTCCAGCAAGGGTTTGGCGGTCTGTACGAGCTTGGCGCGGGCTTCGCTGGTGCTTAAGTCAAATCCGCGGGTAAGTTCTTTAAATAAGAATTGGCTTAAAGTGAGGCAGTCTTTAAATCGCGCTTCAAAACCTTCGCGCCCTTCGCGGCGGATATAGCTATCAGGGTCGTCCGCTTCCGGCAAAAATAAAAACAATAAACGCGAGGTATGGGTCAAGGCAGCTAAACTATTTTCCAAAGCGCGCCAGGCTGCCCGCTGGCCAGCCGAATCGCCATCGAAACAAAAAATAATTTCATCGGCCACCCGCAATAATTTCTGTACATGCACGGGCGTGGTGGCAGTGCCTAAGGTGGCGACGGCGTATTCCACACCGTGCTGGGCCAGCGCCACTACATCCATATAACCTTCAACCACCAGCACCCGGCCTTGCTCGCGTATGGCTTGGCGCGCTTGAAATAAGCCGTAGAGCTCTTGGCCTTTTTGAAACAAAGCGGTTTCCGGCGAATTCAAATATTTCGGCTCGCCCACGCCAATCACGCGCCCGCCGAAGCCGATGACATTGCCGCGCGCGCTTAATATCGGAAACATCACCCTATCCCGAAACCGATCGTAGCGTCGCCCTTCTTCGTTTTCTATAACCAAGCCGGTTTCCAATGCTAGCGCGGCCTGCGCGTAATCGGGAAAAACCTCGGCCAGATTCTGCCAGCCGGGCGGTGCATAGCCCAAGCCAAAGCGGGCCGCAATTTCACCGCTGAGTCCGCGTCCCTTTAAGTATTCAATCGCGAGCGGGGATTTTTTGAGCTGTTCACGATAATAATTTACGGCTTGCTGCATGCGCTGCGGCAAGCCTGCGTCGGTCGCGGCCGGCTTATGCTCTGGCGTGGCGCGTTCGTGCGGCACGGCGATGCCGGCGTTGCGCGCTAATTCTTCTACGGCTTCCGGAAACCCCAGGCCCTGATATTCCATGACGAAGCTGATGGCGCTGCCGTGCGCGCCGCAGCCAAAACAGTGATAAAACTGTTTCGTCGGGCTCACTGAAAACGAGGGAGATTTCTCCTTATGAAAAGGGCAACAGGCGACGAAATTGGCGCCGGCTTTTTTTAGCGGCAAATAGCGTTCGACGACATCGACAATATCGAGACGATTGAGCAATTCCTGGATGAAGGATTGCGGGATCATGCAGCCAATATTAGCGGCTTCGCGCCCAAAGAAAAGAGGACTAGGGTTGCAGTTTGGATTTGATCAACGCCGATACCTTGCCCATATCGGCACGCCCTGCCAGGCGCGGTTTCAGCACCGCCATGACCCGGCCCATATCGGACGGCGCTTGAGCGCCCGTCTCTTGCAAGGCGGCGCTGATTGCGGCGTCCACTTCCGCTTCGCTGAGCTGGGAAGGAAGATAGGTCAGCAGCAATTCCAGCTCGGCTTTTTCCACGGCGACCAGGTCTGGCCTGCCGCCTTTTTCGAACTGGACGATGGATTCTCGGCGCTGTTTTGTTAATTTTTCGACCACGCTTAAGACTTGAGCGTCATCCAGCTCAATCCGCTCATCAATTTCCCGCTGCTTAATCGCCGCCAGCAGCATGCGTATGGTGGACAAGCGGGCCGTGGCTTTCTCCCGCATGGCCTGCTTCATGTCTTCAACGATGCGGTGTTTTAAGCTCATTCGACGGTCAAACGGTAGTTTTAAAGGTTTGCGGCGGCGGGTTACGGGGAGCGAAATCATAGCATTCGGGCTTAAGTTTTAAAACGATTGTGTAAAGGCATGGAATTTGCCACCGATAACAAGACTATGCGCCCAACTCTTATCCCTTTCCCGCCTTGTTTTTGATTCCAAAATGCTCACTTCCTTGAAGTCCAGTTTACGTGTGAAGCTCGTGCTCTTGCTGGTAGCGGGGATAGTGATCGCTTTCACGATGATAGGCGCCTTCCGCGTTTATGTGGAAAAACAACAAGTCATTGATGAAATGCGGCGTTCCGGGCAAGAACGGGTAGATATGACGGCGGAGGCCGTGGCCAATTTATTGGTGGGCTACGATTACAGCAATATGGAAGCACTGGCGGAGCGCATCGTCCAACAGCGCGACGTATTGCATGTGATTATTCGCAACAACAATGGCAAGGTAATGGTGGCGCGCAATAAGCCGGCCATCCCTTATCAAAGCACTTTGTCTTTCGAAGCCCCGGTGATCTTTTCCAATGAGCAAATCGGCAAAGTGGATTTACAGCTTTCCTTGGCGCGCATGGAAAGTGAAATTAGCCGCACTTATCGCGACGTCGTTATAGAACAAATTTTCTTCGGCTTTTTCTTAGGGGTCGTGATGTATTTCGGCGCTGCCCGCGTCATTGTCAAGCCGATAGCGCGCATCAGCACCCACATGAATAATATTTTGAATAGCAAAGACAGCGTTGCGCCGGCGGAACTGGATATGCGTAACCAAGACGAAATAGGCGACTTGGCGCGTATCTTTAACGATTTGAATCAGAAAATTTTCGATGCGCAGCAAAGGCTGAGGGACAAAATCGATCTCGCCGGCAGCGCCCTGATGAAGACTAACGAGCAATTACAACAGCGCTCGCATGAATTAGAGCAACGCAGCCAAGATTTAGAAAAAGCCTTGGGCTTAGTGGAAAAACTTGCCGTCACCGATAGCCTGACGGATTTACGGAATCGCCGCTACTTCGATGACAACCTGGCTGCGGCCTTCGCCCGCGCCCAGCGTTTCAATGAGCCGATTTGCTTAATCCTGCTGGATATCGATTTCTTCAAAGCGATTAATGATAATTACGGCCATGCCGCCGGCGACATCGTGTTGCAAACCTTGGCGCGCGCCTTTAAGAGCCGCACGCGCGAGACAGACATCTCCGCCCGTTTAGGCGGCGACGAGTTCTCGTTTTTGCTGTATCGGACTAATCGTGACGAAGGCATCGTCTTCGCGCAATCCTTACTCGGCATGGCGCGTGATTTGCAATTTAGTTTTCACGATCATGCGACCCGCATAGGCTTATCCATAGGCATCGCCTGCAATTGGGACGATATTCATAGCATAGAAGCGCTCTACGGCGCCGCCGACGAGGCCCTCTATGAAGCCAAGCGGCGTGGGCGCAATCAAGTTGTGGCCTTCCCGTTTGAAGTCGCACCCCCTATCAGCATTGCGCCCGTAAAATAGCTTTAAAGTCCGCGGCGCATCCGCCGTTATGTAGATCATGAAAAACTTATATAGCCTACTCTTAGTGCTCGCCACCATCGTGGCGAGTGCCTCGGTTTATCCCGCCGATGACGAGATATTTCTAGGTTCCGTGGCCATGGACGTGCCGGCAGCCATGGTGCAACGCATGACGCCTCTAGCGGCCTACCTGAGCAAAAAAACCGGCCTGAAAATCGCCTTTCGCGCTTCGCCGAATTTAGGTTCGGCAGTGAATGAATTAGGCAAGGAATTCACACAGATTGCCTATCTCACGCCGGTCGCCTATCTGGAGGCGCACGAAAAATATGCAGCTAAGCCTTTGGTCTCGCCTATTACACATGGCAAAACCACCTTTAATTTAGTCGTCGCGGTGCGGCAAGATACGGCTGTTAAAACCATGCAGGACTTAAAAGATAAGTCCTTCGCCTTCGGTGATGAAAAAGCCTTATTGCAGCGCGCGGTGGTCGTGGGCGGTGGGATTAATTTGCATCAGTTTTCGCGTTTCGCTTTTTTGAAGCATTACGACAATATTGCGAAAGCGATTTTGAATAAAGATTTTGACGCGGGAATTTTAAAAGACACGATCTACGAGCAGTTTCAGGCCCAGGGCTTGCGCAAGATATACACCTCCGCCCCTTTGCCCTCTTATATTTTTGCGGTCAGCGACCGCTTACCCAACGACACCGTGAAAAAATTACGGGCCGCGTTTCTGGAACTGAATAGCGAAACTGCCGAGGGCAAGGCTGTATTGAAAGGCTTAGATCCGGGCTATGACGGTTTTGTCGCGGCGGAAGATAAAGACTACGACGTGATACGGAAGTTGATTGCGCCTTTTCAAGCTGCGGCGAAATAGCCTCCCGCTTTTTATATACGAGACCACAAAAACAAACGCGCCGGATAAATTATCCGGCGCGTTTTTTATTGAGCGGTGTAAATCAGTAGAGCTTAGGCGGCAGCATTTGGCTGCGTATGCGTTTGTAATGGCGTTTTACGGCGGCGGCCAATTTACGTTTGCGTTCCCAAGTGGGCTTCTCGTAGAATTCGCGCGCGCGCAATTCGGTCAGTAAGCCAGTTTTCTCCACGGTACGCTTGAAACGGCGTAAAGCCACGTCAAATGGCTCATTTTCCTTTACGCGAACAGTCGTCATGCAACATCCTTTTGTGAAACGGTTGAGGCGGCAAATTGCAAAAAACGCGCAGTGTACCAGCAAAATTGGGCTTTTCCAAGCAGCGATAAAGCCCCTTAGGTAAAATACGAGCATGAAAGTATTAGGCCCGGCATGAAAGTACTCAGCAAAGTTCCCAGCATGAAAATACTGGGTATAGAAACCTCCTGCGATGAAACCGGCATCGCGTTATACGACACAGAACAGGGCTTACTGGCGCATGCGCTGTTTTCCCAAGTCGCGCTTCATCAAGAATATGGCGGCGTCGTGCCCGAGTTGGCCTCTCGCGACCATATACGCCGTGTCCTTCCGCTGACCCGCCAGGTCTTGGCCCAAGCCGGGCTGAGCACCCGCGATATCTCCGCCATTGCCTACACCGAGGGCCCGGGGCTGGCGGGAGCGCTCTTAGTCGGCGCCGCCGTCGCCAGTGGTCTGGGCTTCGCCCTATCGGTACCGGTCATAGGTGTGCATCACTTAGAAGGCCATTTGCTTGCGCCCTTGTTAGAGGCGGAGCCGCCGGCATTCCCTTTCGTCGCGCTCTTGGTATCGGGTGGCCATACCCAGTTGATGCGCGTCTCCGGGGTAGGCCAGTATGAATTATTGGGCGAGACCTTGGACGACGCGGCGGGTGAGGCCTTCGATAAAAGCGCCAAGCTCTTGGAATTGGGATATCCCGGTGGGCCGGCGCTGGCGCGATTGGCGCAGAAGGGCAGGCCGGGTCGCTTTAAATTGCCTCGGCCCATGCTGCATAGCGAGGACTTGGATTTCAGTTTCAGTGGACTAAAAACCGCGGTGCTGACCGCTGCCCGTAAACAAACCTTGGATGAAATAGCGCGTGCCGATCTTGCGGCCGAAATACAAGAAGCCATCGCCGAAGTGTTGAGCCGCAAAGCGCTTGCGGCTTTAGCGCAAACCGGCTTGCAGCGTTTAGTGGTGGCCGGCGGCGTGGGCGCCAATGCGCGTCTACGCGAACGCCTGAGTCAAGAAGCCGGCGCTAAGGGCTATGCCGTGTATTACCCCAAGCTGGAATTCTGCACCGATAACGGCGCCATGATTGCTTTCGCCGGCGCGATGCGCCTGCAACATGGACAGCGCAACTATCGTTTCGGTGTGCGCCCACGCTGGGACTTAGCCTTGTTAGCGCCCTAGAGGAAATGCGAGATTTTACTGCCTGGGTTTTTTAAACCGACCTTCTTCGCCGCGACGCAGCTTTTGTATGTTTTCCTTGTGCCGCCAAATCAGCAAGCCAGCCAATACCCAAACCAGCACCGCGTAAACGGGCGCTAAAAAAAAAGTCGCATACAGCGGCGCTACCACCGCCGCGGTGAGCGCCGACAAAGATGAAATGCGCGAAAACGCAAACATCAAAAGCCAAGCGCTAATCGTGATTAATCCCAGGACCGCATCCAGCCCCAAGAGTATGCCGGCGGTGGTTGCGACACCTTTGCCGCCTTTGAATTTAAAAAACAGCGGGTACATATGTCCCAAGAAAACGCAGAGCGCCGCCGTTGCAATGGCGATCTGCGGCGAATCCCAGCGCGGCGCGAGATATTGCGCCAGGGCGACGGCCACCCAGCCTTTAGCGCCATCCCCTAAAAGCGTAAGCAAGGCGGCGATTTTTTTGCCGCTACGCATCACATTGGTGGCGCCGGGATTGCCCGAACCATAGCTGCGCGGATCGGGTAAGCCGAAGACGCGGCTTACGAACACCGCAAAAGAAATAGAACAGATTACGAGCGCAATCAGACCAAGCGC
>CAZKHT010000106.1:0-9691 GCA_964552595.1 uncultured Burkholderiales bacterium | reverse complement strand
CGCGCCTTGTCGAATGTTATCCGCGCCGTCTTGCACCCCCTGCTCACCGGCTTGCAGGCCTTTTTCTATCGCCACCACATCGCCGGAGGTCGGACCCAAGCTCACGGGACGTAATTCGACGGTACGCGCCGACGTCACCACATACACAAAAGTCCCCGGCGTGCCACGCTGTATCGCGGCTACCGGCGCTAAGGTGACATCGTGGCGCGTTTCAACTTTTAAGCGGATGTTGACGAATTGATTCGGGAAGAGCGTGTTATTGCGATTCGGAAATTCAGCTTTCAATTTCACCGTACCGGTGGCGGCGTCGATTTGATTGTCCACCGTCACCAGCCGGCCATCCGCCAATTTCGTTTTGCCTTCCCTATCGTAAGCATCGGCAGTGAGGGTGTGGCCTTGCTGCATTTGCCGCGCGACGGCGGGGAGATTGTCCGAGGGTATGGAAAACACCGCGGTGGCGGGTTGGGTTTGCGTGATGACCACCAAGCCATTGGCGTCACTCGCATGCACCATATTGCCCACGTCCACCTGGCGCAAGCCCAGGCGTCCCGATATCGGGGCGGTGATGGCGGCGTAAGAGAGCTGTAAAGCGGCGTTCGCTACTTGAGCGCGGTCCGATTTCACCGTGCCTTGATATTGGCGTACCAAGGCCGCTTGCGCATCGACTTGTTGTTTGGCAATGGAATCTTTCGCTAATAAATCTTGATAACGCGCGAGATCGACTTGGGCGTTCACCAATTGCGCTTCGTCGCGCGCGAGCTGGCCTTGCATTTGATCGTATTGAACTTGAAAGGAACGCGGATCGATTTGCGCTAATAAAGCGCCGGCTTTGACGATTTGCCCTTCACGAAAATGAATCCGCAGTAATTGCCCATCGACACGGCTGCGCACCGTTACGGTATTGCTGGCAGTGATAGTGCCCAGTGCATTGAGCAGAATATCCATATCGCCTTTGCGTACGGCTGCCGCTTGCACCGGCACAGCACGATTCGGGTCGAAGCCGCCGCGTTTGCCTTTAGCGCCACCCGGGCCTAGCGCGCTGGCAGCGGAGGGGGCGCCGTCTTTCGTATCCGGACGTTTACCGTAATACAAGGCGATGGCAAGTATGATCAAACCCAAGACTAGCGCTACGCGGAATGCGGTTTTTTTACTCATTCTGATAATCCCGTTTTTATAGCGATACACCGCGTTTGGGAAATGCAAGCTTAAATTCGACGAAGCGCCCGCGAATTAGTTCGCGGCCGTCCCGAGCTTTTACATCTTGATACAACTATTAAGTGGAGCCGGGTTCTATCCGGGTACCGGCGTCGACATCGGGGAAGGCCAGCTTCACGCGCAATTCACGTTTGAGCCTTTGGTTGGAGACGCGGCGCGACTCATTTAAAAAGGATAGAAGATTTTCCGGCATTTGGGTTTGCGCTTCGGCGCGGGTGATGCGCTTGGGCTTGGGCAGATTATGTCTGCTGGCCAATAGATCGAACCAGTCGCCCATTTTTATATTGGAATCGTCGGCGGCGTTGTACACTCGGCCCGGCTTGCCGCGATAGAGGGCGGCGGCCGCCATGCGCGCGAGATCTTCCGCATGCACATGATTGGTGTAGCTGTCCTCGGCCGCGATCAAGGTCGGCGTGCCGTTACGCAAACGCTGCAAGGGCAAGCGGTCTTGGGCGTAAATTCCGGGCACTCTCAATATCGACACCGTGACCCCACGGCGTATTCCCCACTCGCGTAATTGGCTTTCGGCGCTTAGCCGACGGCGCGCGCGCGGAGTCGCCGGTTGGGTGCGATGAGTTTCGTCCACCCAGTCGCCCTCACAATGCCCATACACGCCCGTCGTGCTGATATAGACCAGGCGCTGTGGTAACATCTCGCCCTTGTCGAAAGCGGCAAGCAAGCGTTGCGTACGTTGATCCACCTCGCCGCTATTTTGCGGTGGCGCAAAGTGCATCACGCAATGGGCCAAGCCCGCTAACTTGTCTAAACTTTCGGGACGATCAAGATCGCCGACGACGGGTGTGATGCCTAGCCCGCGCAGTTCCTGAGCACGCTCCGGTGTACGCGTCAGTGCGTAGATGTGAAACGCCGGCAGCAAACGCGCCACCGTACGCAAGCCCACGTCGCCGCACCCTATGATCAGCAATCGTCGCACCGCAACACACTCCCGGGAGATAAAGCAATGGACCTGGGATTATAAGGAATTGCCATGCCGTTTCAAATCACCATTCACCCCAGCGGCCATCAATACACCGTGGAGGCGGATGAAACCGTACTCGAAGGCGCGCTGCGCGAAGGCTACACCTTGCCCTATGGCTGCCGTAACGGCGCTTGCGGTTCCTGCAAGGGCAAAATCGTCTCGGGCAGCGTGGACTATGGCGATCACCAACCGAACACGCTGACCGACGAAGAAAAAGCCCAAGGCTTGGCGCTTTTCTGCTGCGCTACGCCACGCAGCGATTTAGTTATTGAATGCCGAGAAGTCGGGGCGGCCAAAGATATCCAAATTAAAACTATTCCCTGCCGCGTGCAAAAACTCGAGAAAGTTTCCCACGACGTCGCGGTGTTATCGCTCAAGTTACCGGCGAGCGAGCGCATGCAATTTCTCGCCGGGCAATACATCGACATCTTGTTGAAGGACGGCAAGCGCAGAAGTTTTTCGCTCGCGAATGCGCCGCATGATGACGAAGCGCTGCAATTGCATATACGACATGTTGCCGGCGGTACTTTCAGCGAATACGTGTTTACGCAAATGCAAGAAAAAGCGATTTTGCGTTTCGAAGGACCGCTAGGCACTTTCTTCCTACGCGAAGAAAGCGATAAGCCGATTATTTTATTAGCCACCGGCACCGGCTTCGCGCCGATTAAAGGCATCGTCGAGCACGCGCTCTACACCGGCACGCAAAGATCCATTACCTTGTATTGGGGCGCGCGGCATCTACAAGATATTTATATGTACGACCTTCCGCAGAAATGGGCGCGCGAGCACGCGAATTTCAAATTCGTGCCCGTGCTCTCGCAACCCGCGGCGGAAGATAATTGGAGCGGCCGTGTCGGCCATGTGCAAGATTGCGTGCTGCAAGATCACAGTGCCATCGCCGACCTGCAAGTCTACGCCTGCGGCTCGCCCGCCATGGTGGAAGACGCACACAAAAAATTAGTCGCGGCAGGACTGCCGGATGAAGAGTTTTACTCGGATGCGTTTACGTTTGCGCGGGATCATCAGAATAAGCCGGCGGCCTGAGTTTTACTCAGTAATGAAGGCGCAGCTGGGCGATCAACAGCGCATTGTTCTCTTCGCAATAACCATGCGGTGTTCGGCGTTGATGCGGTCCATTGCGCTGGGCTATGCGCTACGGGAACGGCGCGCTACGTACTGACGCAGCACGCTATCCATGCGCGATTGCCAGCCTTCTCCTGTGGACTTGAAGTAGGCAACGACCTCGGGGCTATAGCGCACTGATACCAGCAGCTTCTTATTTTCAGACTTGGGCCGGCCACGCAACGACCGCATGGGAACCATTGCCTTAAGCTGAGTAGGTGTGAGCGGCTGCGCATCGGGATCGCCTTTGGCTGCCGTTGTAATGACCTTGTCTTCGGCCACGGTAGGCATGCGAACGACAGTTCGTTTAGAGACTTTCGACATAGTGTTTTACCTCACGACGATTGGCGCGACGAAGGCTGATGATCTGTCGCACATTGCCTCGATCTACAAAGGCCACGTAGTACAGGATTTCGGTATTTGGGGCGAGCGCGATCATCCGCATCTCGCTATATTCAAACCGTTCATCAACCCACACCAGCGCAGCTTCCCAATCGAGCTCGACCGCCATGAGCAAGGACACAGCATGTTTCGCTTGGTTTGCCTCGTCCTTGGCGGGATCGAATTCGATACGCATGTTTTAATGTAGCTACAATAATTACGCATGTCAAACCTCGGTTGGACCGCAGGGTCGCGCCTGCTTAGTTCCGGACCGTAACTTGAAAATCGACGACCTGACATACGCATCAAAGGCCACAAAGGAGGGACATCTTCGCAAATTGTCGATGGATATTTTTTCGGCAATCGACATCGTGTTAAATACAGGCGTTTCAAACTCCAACACCCTTAACTCTACATCGCCAAACTCTGCCTATAGTGCTTACAAGCCTCATCCGCCTGATTCATTTTTTCTAATAACTGCGCGAGTGCTAGATGGGCTTCCCGCGTGGATTCGACGGAGAGACTTGCTTCGACATAGCTTTGCGCTTTTCCCCACAATTCCTGGCGCGAACACAAGCGGCCTAGCGCCAATAATAAATAGGGATCGCGCGGATGGGATTGCAGCCAGTTTTCGGCGCGTTCGATTTGTTTCACCAAGTCTTTATCCGCGGTTTGGCCGTAGAGTTCGATCAGGCTGGAATCCCACTGCTTGTTCAAGCTGTCCTCGATGATTTCGCGCGCTTCCTTGGTACCGCCAAGAGCTAAAAAGAATCGCGCCGCAGTGAGCGCGACTTTGTTTTGGGTTTTATCCGTCGCGCTGAGTTTGTTCCAATAGGCTTGCAGCTCTTGCGCGTCGTGCGCCTTGCGTTTCAAGTTTTCGATGTGCGCGTTTAAGCGCAACTGTTCGGCTTGGGTGGCGTCTATGCCGTCGCGTTTTTCCAATTGCGTGATTAAAGCCAAAACTTGTTCCCAGTTTTTGGCGAGTTGTTGCGCTTTTAATTCCAGGCGTAGAGCACCTACGTGTTTACCCGCTAAGTTTTTCAAGTTTTGCATGATGGACATCGCGGCTTGCGGTTCGCGCGATTCCAGGAGTAAATCGGCTTGAGTCATGAGCCGGGCGATAGCTTGTTGCGGGGCCAATCGCTCCGCGCGTATCAGGTAATCATCGCGCCGGCCGAAGGCGCGTTGCTCATGTGCCGCGCGCGCCGCGAGCAGCGCATTCACGGCCGGCGCATCGTTCAGAATCAGCGCGCGCTGAGCGAATTTTTCAGCGCGGGCGAAGCGGCCCTCGGCGAAAGCGAGTTGCGCATCTTCACTGGCGCGGCGGCCTTTTTCTTTGCGTCTGGCTTCTTTAAACCCACGTACATAAGCGGGGAGGCGCAAGGTATGCACGGCCAAGCGCACCAAGATATATGTTGCGATGAAAGTCGCGATGATTAAAATAATTAAAAAATTGAGCGAGAAATCGATGCGGTAAGGCGGATAAATCACTTGCACATAGCCGACATTGGCCTGCACCGCCAAGACCAAGCCCATGGCCAAGGCGGCCAAGACTAAAATCCAGGTGAGGGCTTTCAACGCCCGCCTCTTTCCGAAGAAAGTTTCACACTGCGCAAGGCATTCAAGCTGCCGGTGATGTCCGGCACATCGACGCGGGTTTGGCTGAGCGAAACTTGGCGCAAAATGGCGAGCGCTTGTTTCACTGCGGGATCGCTGTCGTCATAGTATTGATGCAGCCATGCTTGCGCGGCTTGTAGGTCGGCCTTATAGCTCTTATCGTCGCGTGCCAATAAAGAGAGACGGGCCGAGAGCAAGCGCAGTTTGACGTTCTCTCTGGCGTAATACGCTTGTTCCGGCGGCAAGAGCGGCAACTCGTTTTTGCCCATATTTTGAATGCGCACCAGGCGTACCAGATCGGCTCGGGCTTCGCGCACAAAACGCTGCCACCAATTCTCATTGGCGGGTTTGCTCTGCACCGTTTTACTCGGCAAGGCCGGTTTGCCTGGCGCTAAAGGCAGGCTGTCGGTGAGTTCGATCAGGCTGTCCAATTTTAAAGTGAGGCCGGAAATATCCACGTACGGCGCGGCGCGCAAGCGATCTATATCCTTGGCGATGGCTTTACGCAGGGCAAATAATTGCGGTCTATCCAAGCGGGTTAGGCGCGCATCCGCAGTTTGCAAGGCAATCAAGGCGGCGCGTACATTGCCCGCGAGTTGTAATTCGTGACTCGCGGAAACCAATAGCTGCTCGATTTCCGCCATCACGGTTTCATCGCGGCCACGGGCAAGCTCTTGATACAAGGTTTCGAGCGCGACTTGCTGGCTTTGCGATTCCGCCAGCTTTTGCTCGAGGATGCCGATTTTCACCAGCAATTCGCGCGAGGTCTCTTGCGCTTGGCCCGCCAGCATGCGGCTCTCATTGCCGCGCACATCGGACTGCGCCAGCCGCTTCGCCAACTCGTCATTGAGTCTGACGCTTTGCCTATAAGTAAGCACCGCGGTGGCGAGGGCGATAATGAGCGCGATCAAGCCCAGCAAACGCGGCGCATTCAGCCAATGTAATAACCGCGCTGCCGCCGTGGGACGTGTGAGGGGAACCGGCGCTGCGGGCGGTGTCGGGGAAGAGGTGGGAACTAAGCTATCGTCGGACATAGCCGGAATTGTAGCAGCAGCGCGTGTTACTGCGCTGTCTCCGCAGGTCCGGATTAAGGCAGCAAGTTTCTAAGCGCGTCTAGGCTTCGTACACCACATGGCCATCAATGATGGTCATGCGCACCTTGCCTGCGACTTCATAACCGAGAAAGGGCGTATTTTTTCCCTGACTTTTTAGCGCGCTGGCTTCGACCCGCCAACGCATCTGGGGATCGAAAAGGCATAAATCCGCGGCGTGGCCGACACGGATATGGCCCGCATCCAAGCCTAAAACCCGGGCCGGTTCGGCGCTAATCTTGGCCAAGGTGGCGGTTAAAGATAAGCCGTTTTCCTGCCCCCATTTAAGGGTTAGGGGCAGTAATAATTCCAAGCCGGTGGCACCCGCCTCAGCCTCGCCAAAGGGAACTTGTTTTTCATCTTCATCCAGCGGCGTATGGTCCGAGCAAATCGCATCGACGATGCCCTCGCTCACGCCCGCGCGCAAGGCGTCTCGATCGCGTTGATCGCGTAGCGGCGGGATGAGATTCGCATTGGCGTCGAAGTAAGCGATATCGCGGTCGCAAAGATGCAAGTGGTTAATCGAAATATCGCAGCTAATCGGCAAGCCCTCGGCCTTGGCCCGGCCAATGCGCTCTATGCCCGCGCGGCTGGAAATGCGGCAAAGATGGACGCGGGCGCCGGTTTCGCGGACTAAGTGCAATATCGTGGAGAGCGCGATACTTTCGGCGCGAGCGGGAATCGCGGCCAGGCCTAAGCGGGTTGCCACCTCGCCGTCATGCGCCACGCCGTCTTTCGCCAAAAAATAATCTTGTGGCCGCAGCCACACGGTAAAGCCGAAGGTCGCGGCGTATTCCATGGCACGCATGAGCAACATGGTGTCTATCAGCGGCGCATTGGCATGTGAAAAGCCGATGCAGCCGGCGTCGTACAACTCCGCCATCTCGGTTAATACTTCGCCGGATAAGCCTCGCGTCAGGGCGCCTAGCGGGAAGACGCGCGCCTGGTTCAGGCTCTTGGCCCGATGTTTCAACATTTCCACCAAGCCAGGCTCATCGAGCACGGGGTCGGTGTCCGGCGGACAAACCAAGCTGGTAACCCCGCCTGCGACCGCCGCGTGCATTTCCGATTCCAAGGTGGCGAGATATTCATACCCCGGCTCGCGCAGCCGCGCCGAGAGATCAATCAAGCCGGGGCAGACTATCCAGCCCTCGGCATCGATTTCGCGATTGGCGCTAAAGCCGGCGGGGGGCGCGTCCAAGCCCACCACTTTGCCGGCGGCGATAAAAATATCCGCGCGTTTATCCAAGCGCTGCGCAGGGTCGATGATGCGGCCATTTTTGATGCGTATTTTCATATCAGGCTGGTGATGGTTTTTGTTTCATTGCGCCTTAACTGCCCGCGAGCAAGCTCATGACCGCCATGCGTACCGCAATGCCATAAGTGACTTGCGGCAAGATCACCGCTTGCCTGCCGTCGGCGACCGAGGAATCAATTTCCACGCCGCGATTCATGGGGCCGGGATGCATGACGATGGCGTCGGGCTTGGCCAATTTGAGTTTCTCGGCGGTCAATCCATAGTATTTGAAATATTCCTGCGCGCTAGGCAAGAAAGGCCCGCTCATGCGTTCGTTTTGCAAGCGCAGCATCATCACCACGTCCACGTCTTTCAGGCCGGCTTGCATGTCGTTGAACACATGCACGCCTAAGCTTTCGACCCCTTTGGGTAACAAGGTGCGCGGCGCGATGACTCGCACCTCAGGTACACCCAAGGTGGTCAGGGCATGAATTTCGGAGCGCGCGACGCGCGAGTGCATAACATCGCCCACCACGGCCACGCGTAGCCGCGTGAAATCCGGCTTATAGCGACGTATGGTGAACATATCCAACAAGCCTTGCGTGGGATGGGCGTGCCTGCCGTCGCCGGCGTTAATCACATGGATATGCGGCGCCACATGGCGCGCGATGAAATGCGCGGCACCCGATTGCGCGTGGCGTACCACGAACATATGCGCACCCATGGCGCAAAGATTGTCCACGGTGTCTAAGAGCGTCTCGCCCTTGGACTGCGAGGACGAGCCCACATTTAAATTCACCACGTCGGCCGACAAGCGCTTGGCGGCGATTTCAAAGGTAGTGCGGGTGCGGGTCGAGGGCTCGAAAAATAAATTGAATATCGACTTGCCGCGCAGCAGCGGGACTTTTTTCACATCGCGCTCGGAAACGCTGACGAAAGATTCGGCGGTATCGAGGATCTTGTGTATGCGCGCGGCGGACAGGCCCTCTATGGTAAGCAAATGCCGCAGTTCGCCGTCTTCATTGAGTTGCGGGTTAGGGGCCATATTAACGGGTCACTAAGCTTAAAGTCAGGGTCTCACCCTCCAAGTTCACCTGAAGATTTTCGTTTTCGGCTAAGCGCATCTGCGCGCCTACCCAGTCGGCGGCGATAGGCAGTTCGCGCCCGCCGCGATCAATCAACACGGCCAGTTCTATCTGGGCCGGGCGGCCGTAATCATACAGTTCATTGATGGCGGCGCGTACTGTGCGCCCGGTGTACAAGACATCGTCGACCAAAATAATGTGCGCGCCTTCCACTTCAAACGGAATTTGCGAAGGTTGGACGGTGGGATGCAAACCGATGCGATCAAAATCGTCGCGATAAAACGAGCTGTCCAGGCTCCCCAGGGCGAGCTTGCCACCCAGATGGCGATGGAGTTTCTGCGCCACCCAGGCGCCGCCGCTGTGGATGCCGACCAAAGCGCTATTGGCGCGTAGCCGCGGCTGTATCGCGCGCGCCAATTGCAGCGCTAGGGCTTCGGCGTCAGGTAGGGGCATCTTGGTCAAAGTAAGCTTGTAATATGCGTTGAGAGGCGAGCTGGTCGATGAGACCGGGGTCTTTTTTTTTGCCGCGCCCGCCAGGTCCCCAGGCGCGTAGTATCGCCTCGGCTTCCACCGAGGTAAAGCGTTCATCGACTAATTCCGTGGGGAGGCGAAAACGCCCTTGCAATTGCTGAGCGAACCGCCGGCAACGCGCGCTCATGGTGTGTTCGGCGCCGTCCGCATACTTAGGCAAGCCGACGACTAAACGGCGCGGTTTCCATTCCTCGATTAATTTCGCAATCGCGCTAAAGCGGGTGTCGTTACGGGTGGCGTGTATGGTGGTTAGAGGATGCGCCACTTTCAATTGCAATTCACCTAAGGCCACGCCTATGCGCTTTTCGCCGAAATCGAAGGCCAGTACGGTGCCCTGAGCTTGCGCGTCCGCTTGGGCTTTTACCTGTCCGGTCCGCGAGGCTCAAGCATGCCCCGCGTCCTCAGAGAGATTCGAGACATTCACACCCAATAA
>CAZKHT010000105.1:0-9761 GCA_964552595.1 uncultured Burkholderiales bacterium | reverse complement strand
CACAATGGGGCGCCCGATGAGCCTCGACCGGCGGCTGCTGGAAGACCTCGTGCGCCTGTCCCAAACCTGAGAAACTCATCCGACTGCAACCGACAGCCCCGTGATTCCGAGTGCGATCAGCCCCCCACTTCGCATCGCTGTTCCCGCGAGAGCCCGATCTCCGATAGACTCTCGTTTAGCCCCACCATCCTGCCGCGCCTGCGGCCTGCTCATACTCCACTCGCCTACCCCCGGGGCCCGCAAGGACGCATCAACGCCCGCCGCGGAGCGGCGGGGTTCCATTCACCCAAGCCCGGCGCGGAGCGTCGGGTCCACCCGGAACCACCATGCTCGACCGATTCCTTGAAGCCCGCGTAATTTGAGATCACTAAAATATTACCGCTGGCCATAGCTTCAATGGCTACCAAAGGATGTTGATCATCCTGCGTTGCGGAGACAACGATATCGGCACATTTATACATATTGGCGAGCGTGCGGTGAGGAAGCGGACCAAAGGAGCGCACCCGGGGATGGGCGAGCACTGCTGATTCCAACTGCGCATATCGCGCACGTTGCTCCGTGCTCATAGGGTCTAGCGGAGTAGGACCCGCGAGCAAAGCGTAGGCGTGAGGATGTTGGTTTAACATTTCGCGCGCGGCCGTGAGAAAGCGAAAATATCCCTTGGCAACCTGTTTGCGGCCAAAAAATGCCAACACCGATGCGTGTTCTGGAATATCAAGGACGCTGCGCAATAGAATTTTTTCTTCCGCGCCGGCGGGTGAGAATAATTGTGTATCCACGCCGTTATATAAAACGTCTACGCGTTCGGCGGGGTAGCCCGTGGCCAGCATGCGTTCTCGGGTGTACGCCGAAACCGCTAAATATCGATCCGCCAGGCCTAGGGCAGAATCAAAACGCCGCACCGCGTGCGCATGAACCACCACCGGAATCTCGCGCCCTAATGCGCGTCGAAAATCATTAATGGGAAATTCGATTTGATGTGCGTGAACAAGGTCTATATTGAGTGGGCGCGCCAGCTTCGCCGCTCGCCTATGCAAGGGATAGGGATCAAATCGGGTAAGTTTTCGAAATACTTTTTTATACGCCCAGCTTTCGTTGATGCGCTGAATTGCGCCCGCTTCAGGGTGGAGCTCTTCTTTTAGGCTAGCGTGCTCCCGATTACAAATCGTGTGAGGAATGCAGAAGCGTAGCGCACGATTGAGATTCCAAGCCACGATAGCGGGGGCGAAGCCCCGTACATCCGGTAGCGCGCCGTGTGGCAAATAACTTAAAACCTTCATCGAATGTAAATAAGGGGTGAAATGGCAGCGATCATAGCACGCGCGGAACTCGGGCTTGAATGAAAGACGCCATCGTTTGTGCGCGTTTCATCCATGAATAGTTTTGTGCCGTTGCCTCTGCTGCTTTTCCTAAACGCGCCGCCAACGCGCCGTCGCTCAGCAGACGATTAAGCGCCTGCGCCAATGCGGTCGGATCTTCGGGGGGTACTAAAAGAGCGTTGCGCTCATGATTTAACACCTCGCGTATCGCGGGCAAATCGCCCGCCACGATAGGCTTAGCCATGGCCATATACTCAAACAATTTAAGCGGGGAAGTGTAGCGGCTGGCGATGCTGTGACGGCTTAAGGGCAACACGCAGACACTCGCGCTATGAATGACATTAAAGCGCTCGGCAGGAGGAATTTTCCCTAGGAAATGTACCCGCGCGTCGACCGAATGTGCGTGGGCAAAATCTTTTAGCGTTTGTATTCTATGTTCCTCTCCACCCGCGATGAGGAGTTGGGCATCAGGTAGTTTTCCCATTGCCGCGATTAAGGTTTCCACCCCTTTCCATTGATGTAGACTACCTAAATACAAAAGGTGCGCTGGAATCTTGGATTGAGTTTTTTCAATAAAGGTCTTGGCGCGCTCAGCCGCTTCTAAGTCGACACCGTCGGGCGCAATACAAATTTGTGCCGATGCATTGAAATGCGCGCGCACGTCTTCGGCCAGCGCGGCTGTGATGGCGATCAGACCGGTGCTCTGACAATAAACTCGGCCTTCCAAAGCCAGTAGGGCTGCATGCTTACGCTTATGCGTGGCCGCATGCGTCGCATGCGCATCTAAATAACTTTGCGAAAATATCTCATGGGTCTCAAAAAATATTGGCAGCTTAAGCAGCGTTTGCAGCAATCTGCCGGCGAGTTTGAGGTTGCGTAAAAGTACTGCATCCGCGTTGGAGTTTTCTAAATACTTTTTAGCTCGCCAAAAAAAAGGACGATTGCTGCGAAATGGAAACCACCAGCGGCGACTGATGTCGGGGATTTCCACCAAGCGTACATTGGCATGGAAACCGCGTTTTAACACCGCCTCAATCGCAAGTGCGGGCCCCGCTTCTGGTATCACCAGTTCCACGTTCACACCACTACAAGCAAGAGCATCCACCGTTTGAATGATTTGCATCACCGCGGGCAAGGGATGGGTGAAAGGATGCGGGTCCAGATACACCAGACGCATATTAGTGAAGGTCCAATCCCATCGCGGCGGCTAAGCGCGTCGCGCTTTGTCGCCAAGTAAAATTCTGCATAATGCGCTCGCGCGCTGCCTTCCCCATGCAGGCGCGCAAATTCGCATCAGACGTCAATTCAGCCATGCGCGTAGCAAGTGCTTGGATATCCATGGGGGGTACCAAAAATCCACAATGCCCTTCGTTGCCCACAACTTCCGGGATGCCGCCTATATAACTGGCGATGACCGGCTTGCCGCAACTCATGGCTTCGGCAATGGTGATGCCGAAAGCTTCGTCCGCTATGCTGGGAAAAATTCCCGCATCTACAGCGCGATAAAAATGAGGTAGCTGACTATGGGGTAAGGCCCCCAAAAAATGCACCCGCGTTTCGATGCCTAGGGCGCGCGCTAGGTTTTCCAACTCCGCGCGTTCCGCGCCTTCGCCCACAATATAAAAATACGGCTTGGTGCTTGCCAAGAGGGGATGGGCCATTGCTTGCAGGACAAACTGTAGCCCCTTCCATCCGACTAAGCGGCCCGCGTAAGCGAACGCTATTACACCGGGCGCTATTCCCAATTGCTTACGCGTTTCTTGCGCGTCTTCTAAAGGTGTGAATCGGGTCGTATCGACACCGTTATATATCACGGCCGGAAACCGCCCATAGCGAGAGGCTAATTGCCAAGCATTGAAATGGCTGCAACTCAGCCAGACATGAATACGCTTTGCGAGTAATTGATCACCCCAAAAAAAATCCGTGCCCCCGCTCATGAAGGCAAATCGGGTCCGACAGTTACGCGGCAGGCGGCTTGCCCAAAAAAAATCATAAGGCTTAGTGAGTATGACCCAGTCGTAATCTTGCGCGAGCACTGCTTGTTTCGCGGAGCGGCGGAAGGACCAGCGCTCGGCCAGTTTTCGAAAGCGGGAGCCGAAGTTGGGTGCTTGATCACGCGTGCGGTAGGTGAAGGTTTGCACTGATATCTTGGTAATTTCCGCGCCACGAATTTTACCCTCACCGCCGATTACCGTTACCTGATGGCCGCATTCCGCCAGCGTCCGTGCAAGCTGCCACACCGCGGTTTGCACTCCACCGAAGCTGACGGTGGCGGTGACATCAACAAAAGCGAGCTTAGCCATAGACCGTGGGCTTGCCGGCCATGCGTTTATATAACTTGGCCCGGGTTGCGGATGAATACAACCACAAACGGCGCCCCAACCAAGCCGCGCTCGCTTCTTTCATAGCGATTCTGCCGATTTGTGCGCTACCCATCGCCATCATGTTTGGTTCAGGATCGACGCTATACTGCGCGACAAATCCGACTTCGCGCGCGATATCCTGGTAATCAGAATTGAATTTTCCCCAAGGCCAACATAGCTGATATTGCGTATCGCCTAAATGCGTTTGCAAACTGATTCGAGAACACTCCAAATCCGCACGCAAATGGCCGAGCGCTTCCGACCGTAGGGGGTAAAGTTGGTCCCAACGAACATGGGAGTGCGTGTGGCTATGGACCTCTATGGCTCCGCTGGCTTGCATCAGCTCAATTTCCGACCAACGCAGCATCACGCTATCGGATCTTCCCTCATGGATCGCAGTTTTACAGGCACTGTGATCGGGGCAATGGATAGTAGCGTCCAGCTCCCGCGCCGGCCCTTCCCCTATCCAGCCGGTAATGGCAAAAATGATTGCATGTAAACCTAACTTTTTTATTACGGGATAAGCGTAGATATAATTGTCTAAATAGCCGTCGTCAAAGGTGATGACCAGGCTTTTTTGCGGAACATCTTCGCGGCCTTCGAGATAAGCTAAAAACCGCGCCGCGGTAAGCGTCGTATATCCTTTATCCACCAGCAGTTGCATATGGGCATTGAAAGTCTGCGGCGATACGGTGACTAGACCGGCGGCAGGGCTGACATGGTGATACATGAGCACGGGGATAGATCTCATGCCGCTTCACGTTGCTTAGCCCGTGAAGCAATCAGGCGGGTATATAAAGCCAACATCCGATCACACATGTGCTCATTGGTAAACGATTGCTCCACTAGGGCGCGCCCAGTCAAACCCATTTCCTGCGCTCTCGCGGGATCTGCGAGTAGGCTATTGATCGCCTCGGCCAAGCCCTTTGCGTCTTGTGCATCGACCAGTAAGCCGGTTTGTTGATCGCGCACCACCTCTGGCACGCCGCCCACGCGGCTACCGATTACCGGAACGCGCATCGCCATGGCTTCGACGAAGGATGTTCCCAAGGCCTCTTCAAACGTAGGCAATACAAAAATATCCAGGGCTCGCAATATATTCGGCACATCTGTGCGTAATCCCAGCATATGCACATGCCTAGCCAGATTTTTTTCGGCAATGGCTTTCTCTATATTGGCACGTTGTGGCCCGTCGCCGGCAAACACAAAATGCGCCGCGGGATATTGAGCAAGCACGCTCGGAATGGCGTCGAGCAATATCCTATGCCCTTTCTTTAGACGCAGAATAGCGACCGTGCCTATCAGCGGCGTATCGGAATCTAAACCCAGTTCGGAGCGCAAGGTCGCGTGGGTGTGGTCAGGATCGTAACGGGCCAGGTTGACTCCGGTCGGCACTGCTTCGATCTTTGCGGAAGGCACGCCAGCACTCATCAAATAGCTCGCCACATAATCACTGACCGTAACGATGCGATCTGGGATGAAGGTATAGCTAAAACGGGAACTGATGGGTAGCGCCAAGTGGCGAGTGCGTACTATTGCCGGGCGCCGCGGGCGCACGCTTTTCGCGGCTAATCCCGCCAAGGTATTGTCGCGTCCACTATGGGTGTTGACAATGTCCACTGCTTGCTCGCGCATTAAGCGGCGCAGTTGCGTGATCGCATTCAAGTCGAAATTGGTGCGCATGCGTATATAAAATACGGGTATACCCTGCGCGGCGGCGCGGCGCGCCAATTCGCTTTCCGGTTGCGCCGCGATCAAAACCCGCATGCCCCGCTGGGTGAGGCCCAGTGCTTCATTCAGAGTGCGATTTTCTTGACCGCCCCAGCCTTTGGAGGCTTCGGTATGCAAGAGCGTCAGCATACTTTTTCGGCCGCGTTTTCCAATAATTCCACCGCGGCGGCGTACACGCTGTTCACCTCAATCTCGGTCATAGGTGTTTGCTCATCACAGGCATCGCGCGCTCTAGGATGTGCTAATAGTTTCAAACGGTCATGTTGTAAAGGCGCTAAACGCTGACCAGGATGCAAGCAATGATATAGCGCGACCATGGGTAGATTCAACGCGCCCGCTAAATGGGTAAGACCAGTATCGACGCCTATGTATAAATCGGTGAGGGAAAGAAGGGCAGCGGTTTGGCGCAAGTCACCCTGTCCCGCATAATTAATTGCGCGCTCTCCCAACATCTGACTTAGGGCTTGCGCGCGGGCTTTGTCTTCGGGGCCGCCGGTGACTAAGAATACGGCCTTGGGCCAACGAGACGCGAGACGGCGACCCAATTCCGCGAACGACTCCAGCGGCCAGTTCCGATAAGGTTTGGTAGGAAAGCTGGTTGCATGCAAAACAATTAAGGGACCAGCGTCCGCTGGGAGGTGTTGCGCGCGCCAATTGAGCGCCATGCGTTTTTCCTCGTACGTAACGCAGTAATGCAGGCGCGCATCCTCAACCGGGACGCCCAAAGCCTCCGCGAGTAAGGCGCGCTCTTTTACGGCGTGCAATAATTCCTTAGGCTTACGCACAGCCTGAAATAGGCGGGCATTTATCGATGCGTCGGCTTGGTGGAAAGCGATCACTCGGCGCGCCCCCCGCAAGGCATAGCGCACGAGCGCTAAGTCATATCCATAGACCAAAGCGTAGTCCCAGTGCTTGCCGCCTAGCCTACCTTTAAAAGGCGCGGAAAGCTTAGTCATAGGGATTAAACGATCTAGAAAGGGCAGATGCGCCAGCACGGGTGCACGCCCGGGGTGAGCGATGCAGCTGAGTTCACCCTGCGGCGTCGCCTGTTTCAGTGCACGCAATATAGGCGTGATCATGAGGGTGTCCCCGATGCGGGCCACATTAATCACCAAGATGCGCGCCTCGGATGCGAGCGTGGTGGGCGCGGCATCAAGCATCGATCAAATCTTTTCCCAGCGCTGATTGGATGCGATGTAAATTCGCATAAATGCCGCCTTGGGCAATGAGCTCGGTGTGATTGCCGATCTCCGCCACGACGCCTTTATCTAACACCAAAATTCGATCGGCTTTCTCGATCGTAGAGAGACGATGGGCAATCACGATCGTAGTGCGGTTTTGCATCAAGGTTTCCAATGCAGCTTGCACATGGCGCTCGGATTGGCTGTCTAAAGCCGAGGTCGCTTCGTCTAAAATTAAAATCGGCGCGTCTTTTAGAATCGCGCGCGCGATAGCCAGCCGCTGGCGTTGGCCGCCCGATAAGCGCACCCCATTTTCGCCGATCAAAGTGGCCAAGCCTTGTTGCATCTCCCGAATGAAATCCATCGCATGCGCCGCTTCCGCGGCGGCAATGATTTGTGCCTCGTCGGCGCCATGACGCAAGCCATACGCAATATTCGCGGCCACCGTATCGTTAAACAAAACGACGTCTTGACTCACCAAGGCAATGTTATTGCGCAGCTCGGCGAGCGGAATCGCCCGTATATCATGACCATCGACCAAAATACGTCCGCTGGTGGGCGCGTAAAATCGCGGCAACAAATTGACCAAGGTCGTTTTGCCACTGCCTGATGGCCCAACCAAGGCAATGGTTTCCCCAGGTTGTATGCAAAAGCTAATGTCCTTTAACGCCGGCCGATTTGTCTCGCCGTACTCGAAACTAATATTTTCATAACATACCTCTCCACGCGCTTTTGCGAGAGGCGTCTTGCCTTCATCGGACTCGGCGGGCTGATCGATTAAATCGAATACCACTTCCGCAGCTGCCAAACCACGTTGTAATTGTTCGTTGACCCCGGTCAAGCGTTTCAGCGGCGAGGACAGCATCAACATCGCTGTGATAAAGGCGACAAAGCCGCCGACGGTTGTTTCGTTGGCGGCGGACTGAATAAAAGCGATATAAACAATGATCGCCAACGCGATCGACACGATAAAAAATATCAGCGCTTCGTTTCCCGCGGACGCGGCTTTTTGCTTCATATTAAAATGCCGCGCGCGGTTGATGGCGTCGTGGAAGCGCTGGGTTTCATAGTGCTGGCCGCCGAAAATCTTGACGACTTTGTGTCCTTCTATGGCTTCTTCTAAAACGTGCGTGAGATGGCCCATGCAGCGCTGAATCTCACGGCTAGTCTGGCGTAAGCGCCGGCTGAATTGGCGCACGATAAACACAATGCCGGGCGCGATAATCACGGTGATTAATGTCAATTTCCAGTTGAGATACAGCATATAACCGAGGAGCCCGACTATAGTCACGCTGTCGCGCACGGAAACGGTAATGGAGTTGGTGCCGGCATCGGTCACTTGCGAGACATTGAAGGCGATGGTCGCGATTAAATTGCCCGATGAACTATTGTCGTAATAAGCGGTGGGTAAGCGCACTAATTTACGGAACATCGCATCGCGCAAATCCATGACAAGGCGATTGGCGACCCAACTAATGGCATAGGCGCTGGTAAAGCTAGCGATGCCGCGTATTAAAGCGACGCTTACCAGAAGCACGGGAATAAGCCAAATCATGGTCGGATCTTTGGCGATGAAGCCGCCATCCAACATGGGTTTCAGCAGTGCGGCGATGGCCGGTTCAGTAGAGGCGACCACTACGGTGGCGGCGACCGACAGGGCAAACATCCGCCAATGCGGCACAACATAGCGCAGCAAACGCAAATACAAAGTCTTGCTATTCATACTGGGGCGAGTGGCGGGAGAGGCGCTCATAAGCGGCGCGCGTTTTCTTTTGTTCGTCAACGCGCTGGCGTGAAAATGCCTGCGATTATAGCGGAAAGACTAAGCAAGCAGCGTTTGATACAAGCGGGTGAGTTGATTCGCCATGGCGTCTAGAGATAAATGTTCCACGCTGGCACGCGCAGCCTGGCGCATATTGTTGGCGCGCTCTTGCGTCATCTCTCGCATAATGGTGTGTAAGCCAGGAATATCCCGCGCGTCGCAGACATAACCGTTTTTGTCCGCCTCTATAAGTTCGGCGGCACCGCTCTTGGTGCTGGTGATCACCGGTAAACCGCATGCCAAAGCTTCCAGGGCAACATTGGGAAAAGGATCATACAAAGTGGGCAAGACCAAGGCGTCGGCCGCGCCGTAATAAGGCTGAACTTGTGCTTGTGGCCCCAGAAAATGCACGCGTTGATGAAGGTGTAATCGACGCGCAAGATGTTCGTAACGTGCCGCATGTTTATCGCGGCCAACCACAATGAGGTGTGCGGAGGGCGTCGCCGCTAATGCCTGTATTGCGGCCCGCAAGCCTTTGCGTTCGAAGCCCGAACCCATGAATAAAAATACGGGCGTTTCCAGCGCAATGCCTAAACGCCTGCGGACTTCGGCCCTATGCAAATCTTGCAGGCGCGGATGAAACGACTCCAAATCGACGCCGCTATAAATTAGATGCAGCTTGTCATCAGGCAGGCGAAAGTAATCGCGGATTTCTTGTTGCACCATGCGCGAGTTGCAAATCACCGCCCGCAAGCGCGCAGAGCTGAAAAGTTTTTTCTCGGCGGCCAAGGTGTAGCGGTGGTAGGGGTTCCAAGCCACGCCCAGCCGGCCCCACCAGGCTAGGCTGCGCGCCCTTTGCTTTAACCACTCCGCATGTACGCCGTCGCCGGCGCGATAGATGTCACAACAAGCCAAGCGTTCGTGCGATTGGATTAAATCAAAAGCATGTTGCTCCAAGGTGTGGCACACGCAGCGTGCAAAGCCCCAATCACGCCATACGCTGCCCCAAAAAAACGGATTACAAATTAAAGCCTCGCCGCTATCCGCCTGCCATTCGCGGGTGACTACGCGGACGGTCGCGCCTTGAGTCTGTAGCGCCTGCATGGCGCGCGCGACAAAGCGCTCCGCCCCGCCGAAAGCGGTATAGCGCTGACGGATAAGAGCAAGCTTTAAAGGTTGCAACGCGCTTACGCCTGCAGTAAACGGGTCGCGGCCTGGAGCACGCGTTCAACCGGCAAGCTGGTCAAACACTCGCTGATTTTGCCGCCGCCACAGCCATCTTGGCCGCAAGGTCGACAGCTATGTTCCGAGGTAATGATTTCATGCTTGACCATCCACGGGCCCCATTCTTTGTCGCCACTAGGACCGAATAAAGCAAGCACAGGCGTTTGCATGGCGCTGGCGA
>CAZKHT010000104.1:0-9804 GCA_964552595.1 uncultured Burkholderiales bacterium | reverse complement strand
CACTTTGAAATAACCTTCGACCAAAGCGCTCAAGGCACTGGCCGAGACCGGTTTTTGACTGAGCAAGCCGGAGTAATATGCAAAAAACAGCGGCGAAACATCGGGCGTTTCTTCTTGTAGGCGTTGCTGTAAATTCGCTAAGCCGACGCCGGCGAGGTCCATTAGATTCCGCGTGAAGCCATCGCGCTCGCCTTGCTCGAAGGGTAGATAAAAGCGGTATTTGCGCCAGGCGGTGTAAAACAAGCTGATTGCGCGATGGCTGAACAAATCAAAAAATGCATGCGCCGTGATATCACGATGATATTGGCGCCGGTCTATGAGCATTTCCGTGTAGTGCGTGGGCAAGGTGCCGGAGGGCCCGGTCAGGCCCAGAAAATTCACCTCCATGGCGAACGCCTGCGCATCATTGTCGGCCGTGGCGCGCGGTTCCAGCGTGCCGACTTCACTTGCGGGGAAAGCCAAGGTCGCGGGTGTTTTAAAACGCAGATTACCAGGCAGGGCGGCGCTGCACGTGCTGCGCCGCTGGCTTAAAGCGAGTACGCGTACCGCTTGAAAAAAGCGATAGCGCGGGGCTTTTGTGCGCAGCTCGTCGACTAAGTCACGACCGCTAGGCCTGCTCGCGCGGTCCATGTAGCGACGATACCTTCTTGTTGTTTAGTCAGTAAACGGAGGCGGCTGAAGTGATTTGGGCCGCAATATAAGACAAAGAAGCGCTCCAGCACGCTGGCGAATAAATAGCGGCCGCTGCCGACGAAATAGCTTTCATCTAAAGTGAGGTCTATCTCGGTTCCGCGCACGAAGCCCGAATAAGCGCGTCCCCCGACCCGGGTCGTCGCCGGACGGCTAGCGATAGCGGCAATGCCTTGAATTTGCCGCGCCACCGCCGCCGAATCGGTGTAGTTGTAAAGGGTCAACATTTCCTTCAAAGCACTTTCGCCTTGCGCCGTGAGCGACAAATGATTAAGCGATAAGTGCGAGATCAAACGCCATTGCAAACCACGTTTAGGCGGGGCGCGTAAGCTGGAGGTGGGTTTGCGCAAGAGCTTCACCCGCTGTACCACAGAGTGATTCGGCAGTGTGAAATCGCTATTACTGCCGCCGAAAGGAATTTGCTCCGGCAAATCGCGATTGCTGCAAAGCAAAGCCAGGCTCAAAACTTCCGCATCCGGTCGCGCCGGACTGAAATCCAAATCCACCAAGGCCAGTTCCAACTCAGTGCCCGCATCATTTTCGCGGGTAGAGCGTTCGCGTGTGGCATACCAAAAAAACTGCGGTATTTGTCCTTTGGGCGCATGGTTCACGGAGTAAAACGGCGGCACACTTTCGGCGCTTCCATGCCGGCCGGATTTTTCACCGCGCGTGACGGCCTCTATGGCAATGACTTCGGTGGCCAGTGGTTGGCGATTATCTGGAACCACGGAGTAGGCGGCGCGCTCATGGGAAATACGTATGGGTTCACCGGCCTGCTGAAATAAATTAATCGCCGGCGTGCAGCCGAGCTTGAAGTTGCTGGCGTTTAAGGTTTGTTGCAAACGCGTATGTCGTTCGCTGTCTGGATAGCTTTCTAAAAAGAACTGAATTTGAAGCGTGGCTCCGGGATGGATCAAAGCCTCGGCATCCAAGCCGGTTAAGTCAAAGAATAAAAATTTTTCCGGAAAGGCAAAGTACTCAGACAACAATCGATAACCGGCGAAGGATCGCGCATCCTGGTCTAGTAAGGCATCTTGAGCTTCAAAGCCCACCGGTTGTAAAGCGCTGGGAGATAAGCGCACGACCCGCGTCGGATCATCGCTGCCATCGGAAACGCGTATGCCCGCCAGGCGCGTAAACAGCAACTCGTGCAAGACATGCATCAAGGGGGCTTCGCCATCCAAGAAAAAGCGCAGCTTGTTGATGTTTAAGGCGCTGAAACTTAGGTGGCCTTGGGTTTGCAATTTCAGGCTAATGACCGCGGCACCGCTGTGCAAACTGCGCAAATATTCGGAGGCCTGGGTTAATTCCAGTTTTGCGTCGGTCAAATCCAAGGGCCATAGCGTGACCTCGTAACAGGTGCGAAACCGGCAGGCCAAGCCTTGCACCGGCGGCGATAAGACCGGCTGATGCCGAGGAATCACACAGGGCCCGGTTAATCCCGGCTTATTGCTATCGGTTTCGAATTGCAAGAGCGTGACCGAGGGCAGGGGCTGGGTGTAATGCGGATACAAGACCTGCAGTAGGGCCTCGGAAATTTCCGGATATTCGTCGTCTAATTTGCGATGTATACGCGCCGCCAGAAAAGCGAAGCCTTCGATTAAACGCTCGACATGCGGATCTTCGCATTGATCGCTTTCGATTAATAAGCGCTGCGCGATCTTGGGATAACGCTGGGCGAATTCACCAGAGAGTTGGCGCAAATAGCCTAACTCGCGTTCGTAATAGGGAAGGAGTTCGTCTAACACGCTAGCCTGTTTCCGCCACGCGATAGGTGCTGGTCGCGAGTTGCAATAAGGCGTCAAACACGACCGGCGGGCGTTGTGGATGCACGCTTAACACGGCATCCACGCGAAACCGCAGTTGCCGTTCGCGCCCACGCGACGGCTCCAGCGTGACCCGCACCCGCGATAACCGCGGCTCGTGACGCTCAATCGCGGTTTTGATTTGGGATCGCACTTGCATCTGCGCGGCGGGGTCGCAGAGACTGAGACTGGTCAAATCGGTGATGCCATAACTCATAATCGATAGCCGAGCTTGGGGTAGCGCCTCCACTTGAGCCTGCATATCGACGCGGCGGGCGTTGAGCAGGGCTTCCAGATCACGGGCCACGGTGCGCTTATAGCGCGGCAAATCCAGTTCCAAATCCGGCGCGGCTTCGGTGCTGAGATGGGGCGCATCGTCTAATAAACGATCTAGAACGGATGGGCGAAAACGGCTGCTGGAAGATTGCCACATGGGGTGTTTTCGAGCCCGGAAATAAGCTTTGCGCCGCCGATTTGGCGGGCTCGGTGAAGCTTACCGGCACCACGGTCACCGCCTCGGCTTGCTTGTTGAGCAAGTAGGAATAAGTCACGAAGATGCCCACCGCGATGACCGCGACCAAGCCAAAAAATAAGCCTAGCGGTAATTCGTGGCGCACGAATTCTTGAAAGCGAAAAGGTAATTTCCAGTGCGGCGCGAAAGCGGCTTTACCCCCGCGCGCTTGGGCGATTTCTTGGCCGATGCGGCTGATTAAGTAATTAAGGCGCTCACTGCCTTCGAGCAAATATTTGCCCTGAAAACCTAGAATTAAGCAGGTGTAAAACACTTCTAAGGTTTCTAAATTACGATCCGGGTCCAGGCGCAACATTTCCAAGCGATCAAAAAATCCTTCGCCGGCCAGATGCTCACCGAAAACTCTTAACTGCAGGGGCGCGCGTTCCCAATCTTCGCGTATAGCACCATTACAACTGAGTATGGTCTCGTCCAGCAAAGCACAAAACGCGTATTTCGCGCCTTCTATCGCTTCCGGCGGCTTACCGAAATTACGTGCGTGTTGCTCAAACGAGCTTAAGAAATCGTCGACCCGGCGCGCCAGTTCAGTCGCCTGCGCCGGCAGATTGCCGTTACGCAACAGGAACAAAAGATAAATGCCTTCTTGCAGTAAATCTTTGAGGGCGGGTGCTTGCGGGCTAGCCGTAAGTGCAGGTGTCAATATAGGGGCGGGCGCGTTCATCAAAAAACCTCTCAACGAAAGACAGCAATAAGCTCGAGTTTAAAATCCAACAATGCTTGCGGCACATATATGCACACGCTATGCGATTTCAGCATGCGCTCATAAATCGCGCCGTGCGGCTCTAGAACAAAATAATGATTCCCCACTCGCACCGGTATAGGCGCCGGAGTTTGCGCGGCGTAGCTGAGCCGCACGCCGGGCAGCGCGGAATTGAGAATTTTTTCCACATCGTCGGGGGCGCCGACTTTGAGTTTCAGGGGCGCGGTTTCTATCACCTGCGCCGTGGGCAATTCGCTGGAAACGGAGAGATAAAAATCCGCGCCTTCGGCAAGGCGCTCGCTTTCGAGTTTGCCTATGTGGAAAGATGCCTTGGTGTTGGTTAAAGGGATAATCTGATATCGGCTAGAGATGACGGTATCGAGTAAATCGCGTATTAGCTCATCCAGTTTTTGGAAGGTGCTGGTTAAATCATGATGCTCGTAAAAAGGAATGTCGGCCAAGGTTAGATTGGAAGAAAAAGTCAGCAACTCGCCGGCGAATTGCGCCAAAGTTTTATATAACTCCTCGGGATGCGCTTGGGGATATCGCGCCAAATGGTTAATCAAGGGAAACACGCGGTTTACCGTGTGCAAAAGCCAAAATGAAGCGATATCGGAACTGCCATATTCGACGACATTCTTAACCCGCTCACGGTGCGAGTTTGCCAGCGCCTGGCTTTTTACCAACAAAATATCAAGCAGCCGCCGCGTTAAAAGCAACAAATTTGGCGCGCCGCTTAAGGCGACCAGCGGCGGAATAAATTTTTCATCCGTCGTCCATACACCGGCGGGGTTTTTCAATAAGCGGGCTATCGGTAGCGATAAATGCCCGTCGCGATTTTCCGGCTCCAGCATTAAACGTACATTGGTATGCAGGGCAGAGATTTCGGTTTCCAGCGCGTCGGTATATAAATCCGAGACGCTGACCTCGGCGGAATGAAAACGCACCGGTTTACTTTGCGCGGCCACCTGATCGGCGCGGTTGCCGCCAAAAGCATTTAACGCGGGCAAGCAGGCATAGACTAAAGTTTCCACACCCAGTTGCGGCAATTCGCGCAAATCCCGAGTGAGTGGCAGCGGCTCGGAATTGGGCGCGTCGAACTTGGTGCCATCTTGAAACACAGCACGCAATTGATTCACGCGCAAAGTGCCTGCGGCCAAAGCGTCCGCATCTAGCGTGACCGCTTGAGCACCCCAAGGATGGGCATGAACCAGCCTGAGCAGATCGGAAAACCGCGCCTCAATGAATAGCTCTTGTTGCTGAAAATGTTGGGGGCGAAGAAACATGCCTTCTCCCCATAGCACGCGTACCGCGGGTGTCATGGCGTGCTCCAATTCAGATCTGAATTCAGTTTCACCTCTATGGGGGGCGCGGAGACGGAAACCCCTTTATTTAAAGTAGCGCTGGGCGCGCCCACTATGACCGTGGTTTTCCCTGCGCCTGGGGTATTGGTCTCGGCAACGCTTGCTGGCTGGGAGACCTGAGGGCTCGCTAATTGGGATTTATGTTTCTTGGTTTTTTGCCCTGGGGTGGCTTGGGTTTTGCCATTGTGTGCCGGATTGCTGCTCGTTCCGCTAGGCGATGAAGTCGGGGATGTCGCGAGATTGTCCTCGCGGCAAACCGGCTTGGCGTCCAAGGTCTGACCCGGTATGGCAATCGGCGTCGGCGACTTCAAGCTCAGATAGCAATCTTTAATTACCAGGGTTAAACCTTTTTTCTTGATTTCTTCGGCGTCTATGAGATAGCGCCAGAAATTGCTATCGGGGCGGCGGAAAAAAGCGATTACGCCTACGTATTTGGTATCGGGCGCCAGCAATTCTTTATCCACGAACTGGCCACCGGGCACCAATACCACTTCATTTTTCTGCACCACGCTGCTGCCGAATAGCTCGGTATCATTGCGTCCGCTGGCAGCGAGGTCAAAAGTCAGTTGATTGAAATCATTGGGCTGCTTTAACTGATACAGTCGAACGACTACGGACAAAGGTTTGCCGGCGGCGTCGCGTTTGATAACGGGTTCGGCATTGGCGCGAATATCGTATTGCTTAGGTCCCGGGGTCGAACATGCGCTTAAAAAAACAACAATCAAAAACGAGTAAATGTAATCCTTCATGCTGCTTCTCCTTTACTTGTTTAGCATTGTAAAGTAATAGCGGCATGAATGCCAATGTTATATTATTACCCTAATTAATTAGCTCACGGGTCTCTCATACATAAACATGTATTTGTTTATACTTATATTTTCTATCGTCACCGGGGTTGGATTAATCGGATTTAGGATGTTCTATAAACCAGACCTTGTACTCCCGCGTATGGTGAAACCATCGCGGGTCAAAGTCGCGGCGCGCACCCAGCGTTTACCTCCGAAGAAACTCGCCCCTGTTAATACCGACGGCGGAGGCAGGCATTTTCAAACTAAACGTCGCTGGTTTTTGTGGGCTTTTTCGCTAGCCGGCATCGTCTTGCTGGCGATCTTTATCGCCGCATTTTTCGCGACTTCGCTCTGGCCGGCAGCACCGCTTGCACACGAGATTCAATATGCCGGAAACGCCCGTTTGGCTTTTAGTAAAGAAGCACTCATTCCGCCACCACCGCTTCCTCCCTCTATTTTTATAGGGACGCAAAGAGCTAACTTAGAAACCGCGGATCGTGATTGGGACAAATTAGAGCCAGGCTTTAGACAAAAATTATTAGAGATCTTCGCTCGCATGGCGGCAAGGGGTTATCCACTCGCACTTGTCGAAGGCTATCGCTCGCCGGATCGCCAAGATCAGCTCGCGGAGGCTGAACAGAAGCTCACCAATGCGCGCGCTTTTCACAGCATGCATCAATTTGGTTTGGCGGCAGACGTCGCGCCTATTCGCAACGGAAGATTGGCCTTCGACCTGGCGGATGAATGGACTAAAGCAGCTTATTTCGCATTCGGCGAGGAGGCGATGGCGAATAAATTAATTTGGGGTGGAACATGGGCGCTACAGGATTATGGTCACGTACAACTGATAAAGACTAAATAAAACAATAATATGACTCGTGATTGTCAATGAGTAGAATGTTTGAAATGCCATTTGCTTAAACCATTCATGTCGTTGTACTATGCGTATGTGTTAATATTTTAGTCGTCACGGATATTCCGAATTAATAGCTCGGATGCCCACCGTGCTGTGCAGATTTCGGTGATAAGAGACTTAAAGATGAAATGGAATAAATGGCGTAATCCCAAAATAGCCTCCGCGATAGGTTTTTTAATCCTAGTCGCGATAATTTGGTTTGCGGGTCCTTTGCTGGGGCTCAAATCCGCGGAAACGCGAGCCGCCTGGGTATTCGCCATCATGATGGTTTGGGTGCTAAGCCTGTTGGTGGGCAAAATATTAGCCGACAGAGCAGGCGCAATGCTGGAGCCCGTCTTGCGCCGTCAGAGCGGTGATGCGGTGCTTGCTGCCCATCCCAATGCGCGCACCGAAGGAGCGGCGTTACAGCAACGCCTTTTCACAGCTATCCGTAGCCTCAAGTCTTCAAAAATAGGAAACACCAAGGGTAAAGCGGCCTAATGTGAGCTGACCTGGCACTAGATAATTGGCCATCGCACAGCCGGTAAACACCGTGCACATCATAATTCCGGATTGACCTTTCCCTTCGCTGATAAGGGCAAATCCAGCATCCAGGGGATAGGGGGCACGCGTAACTGCGACTGGTTTTTTGCGACCGAAGGCGTGGTCATAGATACAGCCGGACGCTATGCGACACAACGCGAAGACAGACCCGAATGGCTGGAATTTTTAAAACTGCTAAAAAAATACCGGTCTCGCGCGCCCATTAACGGCATTTTGGTGGCGGTGAGCTTGCCCGAGCTGATGCAACATCAGACCGAAGCTTTCTCCGCTTATGCTCGGCAAGTACGCGAGCGCATTAACGAGATCGATGACGCCTTCGGGGTTAAAGTTCCGGTTTATCTTGCGATCACCAAGATTGATTTACTGGGTGGCTTTACCCAGTTTTTTGAAGACTTGAGCGAAGAAGAACGCAGTCAGGTTTGGGGTGCCACCCTCACGCATGAACAAGGCAAGGACTTCGACGCGGCTCGCGCCGTGGGTCAACATTTTGACTCCTTGGTTCAAGGTCTGACCCAAATGGGCATGGATAAATTGGCCATGAACCGCAGCAATTTGAAGCGGCCGTCCTTGTTTGCCTTTCCCATCGAATTTCAAGGCTTGCGCGATCCGATATGCAAATTCGTGCAAATATTGTTCGAAGAAGATCCTTATCACACACGCCCGTTATTGCGCGGCTTTTATTTAACCAGCGCCTTGCAAGAAGGCAGCCCACGTATCGCAGCCGGCGTGCGGGTATCGCGGCAATTCGATTTACCGCGCGCGGGTTTTGAACTGGTGCAGCAACCAGCGGCCAATAGTTATTTTTTACGCGAGTTATTTCGCGATGTGATTTTCCCGGATCAATTCATGGTGGGCCGGCAATCCCGTCCTATGCGTAATCGCGCACGATTAGGCGCGATCGCGGCGGGCACCGCAGCACTGGCGGTCCTCGCCTCCGGCTGGACTTGGTCGTATATCGGCAATCAGAAATTCATCCAGGCATCGCATCAAGATTTCATGGCGGCGCGCCGCTTGGCGGCTTCCGGTCAGCTCCTGGACGGTTTAAAAGGATTAGAAGTGTTGCAGCTGCGGGTCGAGCAACTGTATCGCTTTCGCCAAGAGGGCCATCCCTGGGAAATGGGTCTGGGCCTGTATCACGGAGAGCAGGTGGAGCGCGCACTGCGCGCGATGTATTTTTCCGACGTCCGCAATGTCATGTTGCTACCGGTGAAAGCCAATCTTGAGCAAAAACTCACGGCTTTACGCGCTGTGGAAGCCAAACCCAGCGCCGGTTCATCCACCCTCTATGGCGATGCCGCGCAAAACGCCATACGCCGCGTGAACTTCAGCAACAAAGATAGCTTCAAGCGCTCCGTGCGCGGCGAAGTACAAACGGCGGCGCTGGACGCAAGTAAAACGACGAATGTAGCCTCGCTTGCGGCAACTAATCCCACTGCAAGCGCCAGTGAGTTAGAGCAGGCTTATAACGCGTTAAAAACTTATCTCATGTTGCATGTCCGTGAACGCATGGATGCGCCGCATTTGGCGAATCAACTGCCGCGCCACTGGCAGACATGGTTAGAAGCAAGACGCAACGGCGCCCCTACCTCGGAAGTAGATCGCATCGCGGGGCGCATCGTCGCGTTTTATTTGGCACAGATTCAAGAGCCGGATTTACCGATTATCGAGAACAGCGCGGAGTTGGTGGGCGAGGCACGTAATGTTTTGCGTTCGGAAATGCGCCGCATTCCCGCCAAGGAGCGTTTGTACAATGAGCTTAAAGCGCGTGCCAATGCCCGTTACGCCCCATTGACCGTAGGCCGCATTTTAAATAATGAGAACGCCGATATTATTGCCGGCAGCTATGCCGTGCCAGGCGCGTTTACCCGCGAAGCGTGGGATAACTACTTTAACAAAGCGATACTCGAGGCCAGCAAGGGTGAGCTGAAAGGGGATGATTGGGTGCTGGCCGTCGCAATGACGGACCTCGCCTCCAAGGATGCCATGGCGGAGCACAACCGAGCCGACTTGGAAGCCTTGTACCGCGCGGAATACGCCGTGGAGTGGAAAAAATTCCTGCAAGGCGTGGGCTTGCATAGTGTAGGGAAAATCGCGCAAGTCACAACCGTGATGGATAAATTGGGCGACACCGGTAATTCACCCATCAAGCGCATTCTGCGCCGCGCGGCGGTGGAAACGGCTTGGGACAATCCCAGCGAATTGGCCTCTCGCATCGAATCGGCAAAAACCAGCGTCGTCGCCCGCGCCGAACAATTAATCAAAAACACCGCGCCTTCCGCGACCCCTGCGACGCTTAATCAATATGGCGAATTAGGTAAACAATTCGCACCGCTCGTTACGCTGGCAGGCTCCGCGCAAACCCCGGGGCGGACCCCTATCGATGGTTATTTGGAATACTTGGGCAAACTTAAAAATCGTTTCGCAGCAATCAACGCCGGCGAGACCGGTCCCGCCGCGCGGCAATTA
>CAZKHT010000103.1:0-9868 GCA_964552595.1 uncultured Burkholderiales bacterium | reverse complement strand
TTTGGGGGTTGGTTTGGGTTGTGGGTGGTGGGAGCCAAGCCGAGCTTTGGTGGTAGGGTTATCCGGGTTGGTGGTGACTTGCCCCTGCGCTCTGTCTTTGGCTGCGCCCGCCGCGCTGGCAACGGCCGCCTCACAGCTGCTTAGTCGGGGCGTTTTAGTCACGAGCGGTCATGCCCTGGAGACTTTGTCTCAAGTCAACCATGTCATCCTGGATAAAACCGGTACCTTAAGCCACGGCAAGCCGCAGTTGCGCGGCATACATGCTTGCGCCAGCCTGAGTGCGGCGCAGTGTTTGCAAATCGCCGCAAGCTTGGAGCAAGCTTCGGAGCATCCTTTGGCTGCGAGCTTTTTAGCCGAGGCCGCCGGCGTGGAATTACTGGCAGTGAATCAGACTCGGAATACGCCGGGCAGCGGCGTGAGCGGCGAAATCGGGGGCCGCCTATATTATTTGGGTCGCCCTGGCTTGGCCGGTCACGCACTTCCAGATTCTTCTGCGGAAACCTCGGCGGAGGGCGTGAGCAGTGTTTGGTTGGCCGATAGCGAACGCTTGCTGGCGCGTTTTGATTTTGCCGACACCTTGCGTTCCGATGCGCAGGATTTGAGCGCGGCTCTACGCGCGCGCGGGATACAGATCAGCATTTTCAGTGGCGATGATCCACAGACGGTGCGTCACATCGGCGCGCAACTCGGCATCGCCGATAGCCGTGGCGGCATGCAGCCGGCGGATAAGCTTGCGGCTCTACGCGCGCTACAGGACGCAGGCGCGGTGGTGTTGATGATAGGCGACGGCGTCAATGACGCGCCGGTATTGGCAGCCGCTCAGGTCTCCTTGGCCATGGGCAGCGGCACTCAAGTCGCGCGCGCCAGCAGCGATATTATTTTATTGTCGGAAAGACTGATGGAGATCGCCCACACCTTGAATACCGCCAAGCAAACCGTGCGTGTGATGCGACAAAATTTCGCCTGGGCAATTGCCTATAATGTCGTGGCCGTGCCGCTTGCGGCCATGGCTTGGGTTTCACCTTGGCTGGCGGCCTTGGGAATGTCGGCAAGTTCCTTAATCGTGGTGGTCAATGCCTTGCGCCTGAAAAAAACATGAACGCGATTTTGATTTTTTTATTGGGATTGACCGCGGTGTTTTTGCTGGTTATCGCCGCCGGTGTGTTTTGGGCGATTAAAAATGGCCAATTCGACGATATGGAAGGGCCTGCCCAGCGCATTTTGATGGATGATGATGATCCGCTCCTGCCTAGCCATGTAACACCCGTGAAACAAGACACGGCCGGTCATAGCGACTTGAGCAAACCTTCTTAAGCCTATATAATCTTTCTCTAATATTTATTGAGTATTTACTGGGGCGCATGATGTTCAAGACGTTTTTTTCCGCTGAAAATATGCCGATGGCGCTAGTGACCTTACTAGTGGCCTTCGCCTGGATCTCGTTTATTTCCGTGCTGGTCGCTAATGCCTAGCATTAAGCGCCTAGGAAATTTAGGCGAAAAAAAGCGTAGCCCATTCGCTACGCTTTTTTTATTTGTTGCTTGGCTTCGTTTACGTGCGTTTAAGCGCGTGCTGCTTCGCCTGCCTCGGCCGCGATGATGACCTTCATTTTTTGCATGGCTTTTTGCTCTATCTGGCGTATACGCTCGGCCGACACGCCGTACTCGGCGGCCAAATCATGCAAGGTCAGCGCCTGATTTTCGCCTAACCAACGGGCTTCGATAATCCGCCGGCTGCGCTCATCCAAATGCGCCAAGGCCTTGGTCAGTCCCTGCTCGCGCAGTACTTCGGATTGCTTTAGCTCCAGCTTGGCGATAGGCTCGGCATCGGGATCGGCGAGATAAGTCAAAGGCCCGAAATGATTGTCCTCATCGTCTCCCGCTGGTTCCAGCGCGACATCGCCGCCGTCTATGCGGGTTTCCATTTCCACGACTTCTTCGGGCTTCACCCGCAGTTCTTTCGCGATGTGCCGCACCTCTTCCGGATTCAGGGTGCCCAGGCTTTGTTTCATGCTGCGCAAGTTAAAAAACAACTTACGCTGCGCTTTTGTGGTGGCAATCCGCACCATGCGCCAATTGCGCAGAATGAATTCATGAATCTCGGCTTTGATCCAGTGGATGGCAAACGACACCAGGCGCACGCCGCGCTCGCGGTCAAAACGCTTTACCGCTTTCATCAAGCCGACGTTGCCTTCTTGAATTAAATCGGCCTGCGGCAAGCCGTAGCCCATATAGCCGCGCGCAATATGCACCACAACCCGCAAATGTGACATAACCAGCATGCGCGCTGCGTCTAAGTCGTTTTCATCCCGTAAACGGCGGGCGTACTCCATCTCTTCTTCCGCGGTCAAAACCGGCAAGGCGCGTACGGTTTGAATGTAGCTTTCCAAACTTCCGACTGCTGGATTAGGTAGTGCGACTGCGTAATTCATGTAATTTCCCTCCTAGGGATGAATATTAGCACTCTCTGCTACAGAGTGCCAATGTTCCAAATTAGTTCCGCTTTGTCCGACTGCGATATTTTCCTATGGACAGGGGTCAAGACCCTAGGCCAGCGGACGATAATTCCATCCATTACTGCTGAGACCAAGACGTGCGTAATAAGAAACTGTTTTTAAACGTAGTTCTTACTATCTGTAGCCTGATGGCCGGGGCGGGAGGGGCGGCTACGCCCGTTTTGGACGACCCAGTTTACTATTTAGGCATACCGCCTCAGCAAACGCCCAACGAAATAGCCAAGCGTTGGACCCCCTTTACCAATTATTTAAGCCGCAAAACCGGCTTGAGCATACAGTTGCAAACCGCCAAGGACATCACGACTTTCCATGGCCAGTTAAAGCAGGGTCAGCTCGATCTTTCCTTTGTGAATCCACAGACTTATATTCAAGTCCACCAGTTGGCGGGATACCAAGCCTTTGCCAAGGAAAGAGGGGGCGCGACCATAGGTTTGATCGTGGTACGTAAAGATAGTTTGATTCAAGACGTGGCCCAGTTGGATCAATTAACCATGGCGTTTGCCGGACCTACCGCCTTTACCGCTACAACCTTGCCGCGTACCCATCTAAAACTGCGGCATGTGGAAGTTACACCACAATATGTGGTGTCCATTGATTCGGTGTATCGCGCGGTGGCCAAAGGTTTATTTCAAGCCGGCGGGGGTGAGGCGCGGACTTTTGGCAGCCTGGATCCCGATCTCAAAAAGGAGTTACGGATACTGTGGGAGTCTAAACCGCTGCCGCCGTTTCCGTTTTTTGCCCATCCGCGCATCCCTAAAGAGGTGGTTGCGCGCATACAGCGTGCTTTTATTACCATGGATGCCGATGTCCAAGGCCGGGCTATTCTGAATACGCTTAATTTTAAGGGCTTTGAAGCGGCGGAGGACGCCGACTATGACGTAGTACGCAAAATGCGCTTCGTTCATGACGTTGCCACGCCCCCGGAAGGACAAAGCAATTAAAGCCCAGCCGCAATCTCGTCGCTACATACATGTTCACGCTGGTACGGAATAGGTAAGCGACATATGTTCTTCGCAAAAACAATCGCACTCTGGTTAGGTAGTTTTTTTTGGCTGCATTTTGCGGTGGCGCAAGCCTCCCAGGCGCCATCCTATTCTTTCGGCATAGGCCCGCAGCAGTCCGCTAGCGAATTGGCAAAACGCTGGACTCCCATACTCCAATATTTGAGTGAAAAAAGCGGGATGGAATTGCAATTCCGCACGGGCAAAGATATTCCCACTTTCCAAGAACAAATGCGCGAAGGCAGCTTCGATTTCGCCTACATCAATCCTTACCATTACTTATTGTTTCGCAAAAGCGCCGGATACACAGCGTTTGCGCATGAGCGCGAGGGCAAGCTGATCGGTGTTTTAGTGGTACGCGCCGATAGTAAAATTCGGGAAGCGGCGCAATTGCGGGGCCAAACCTTAGCCTTTCCCTCGACCACCGCGCTTGCTGCCACCTGGTTGCCTTTGCAAATGCTCAAAGAGCAAAACCTTGAAGTAACGCCGCAATATGTTAACTCCATGGATTCGGTGTATCGCTCGGTCGCCAAGGGCTTATTCGTCGCCGGCGGCGGCGAGATGCGCACCTTGGGCGCGATAGACCCAGAGGTAAAAGCGCAATTGCGGATTTTATGGACAGCCGAAGCCTTGCCGCCTTTTGCCTTTGCCGCGCACCCACGGGTGCCTAAGGAGACGGTGCTGCGATTACAAAAAGCGATGCAGGAAATGGCACAAGATGCGAGCGGGCTCGCCTTGCTCAAAGCCGTAAATTTAAAGGCGCTGCAAGCCGCCAATGACGCTGATTACGACGATATGCGCAAGCTCAATATCAAACCGGTGGACGCGAAATAATGTCGTTTCGCCTGAAGATAGTCATCGGTGTCGCGTTGATACAAGCCGTGTTGTTCAGCGTGGTGGTGGCCAGCAATCTTAGCGCCCTCAAAAAATCTAACGAAGAAGCCTTACTGAAACGCAGCCAGACCACCGTGACGCTGTTTGCGTCCACCACCCAAGCCGCCGTTTTGGCCACCGACTTAGGCGCATTAGAGAGCCTGGTGAGCGAAGTGATTTCGAATCCCGAAGTGGTCTACGCGCGGGTGCTATCAAAACGTGGCGTGCTCGCCGAGGGCGGAGACAAGCTGGCGCTTTCCCGGCTCTTTGCTGCCGATACCAGTTTAACCAGCGCCGAGGCTGACGGGGTGTTTGATGCCTATGCCGATATCCGGGTTTCCGGCGAGAAATACGGGCGGGTGGAAATAGGCTTTTCCACAGCGCCGATAGAACGTCTGATCGTCAGCACCCGCAATAAATCTTTGGCATTAGCCACGGTGAGTTTATTGCTGATGGGCGTGTTTTCTTATTTTCTGGGATGCTATCTCAGTCGCGGTTTAAACGCGTTGCAACAAGGCACACAGAAAATTGTGGAAGGCAGTTTGGGCTACCAAATCCTGGTACGTGGTAAAGATGAGTTAGCCATGACCGCGACGGCATTTAATAGCATGTCGGATAAATTGCAGCACCTGGAAAATGAAAGACAGAAAAAGCAAGCGGAAATCCAACTACTTAATCAAGAATTGGAGCGCCGCGTCGTAGAGCGAACCACCCAGCTGCAAGATGCTAACAAGCAATTGGAATATCAGGCGCTACACGATGCGCTAACCCATTTGCCCAATCGCCTGCTCTTCCACGATAGATTGCGCGCGGTGTTGCTGGCCGCGTGTCGCAGCAATGAACCCTTCGCCTTGGTGGGCGTAGACTTGGATTCATTCAAGGAAATAAACGATACCTTAGGCCATCAAGCCGGCGATCTGGTATTGCAACACGTGGCCGATGCTTGCGTTCGGGTATTGCGCGATTCCGACACGATAGCGCGCATGGGCGGCGATGAATTTGCGATTCTTTTGCCCAAGGTCACGGATTTGGAAAGCGCGGTGCGGGTGTCGCAACGCGTTTTAGCGGCGATTAAGGAGCCGGTCAAAATCGGGGATAGAGTCATCGAAATTGGCGCCAGCCTAGGTGTGGCCTTGTATCCCACGCATGGCGAAGACGCGGCGGAGCTGATTAGCCGTAGCGACACCGCCATGTATGAAGCCAAGCAGAAAAAATTTGGCGTGCTGGCTTACGACCCCAATATGGGCGAGGGTAAATCCGAAACCGCCGCGCTAAAAGGGGAGTTACGGCACGCCATTCACGACCACCAATTGCTCCTGCATTTCCAACCCAAAATAGACATCAACAGCGATCGCATGAGTGGCGTCGAAGCCCTAGTGCGTTGGCAGCACCCGCGCTTGGGCTTGCTCTACCCGGACAAATTTATCAGCCTGGCCGAGATGTCGGGTTTAATTAAGCCATTGACGCACGAGGTCTTGCACTTGGCCTTGCAACAAGTTCAGGCTTGGCAAAAGCAGGGCTACGATTTTCCGATTGCGGTAAATATTTCCGCGGTGAATTTGCAAGACGCCGGCTTCCCCGATTTAATCGCCGGCATGTTGGCGCAGTACGCCACACCGCCGCGTTTGCTTGAACTAGAAGTGACTGAAACCGCCATCATGACCGAGCCCTTACGCGCAATCGAAAATATTCGGCTATTGGCGAATCTCGGCATCATTGTTTCCATCGACGATTTCGGCACCGGCTATTCCTCCATGGCCTATTTACAAAAATTATTGATCGCAAAAATCAAAATCGACAAATCATTTGTGATGGACATGGCTAAGGGCGAGGCCGATGAGGTGATAGTCCGCTCCACCATAGATCTGGCGCACAATCTTGGCCTAAAAGCCGTCGCCGAAGGGGTGGAGACTCAAGCCGCCTGGGATAAATTACGCGAATTGGGTTGCGATTCGGCGCAAGGTTATTTCATGAGCAAACCGCTGACTGCGGAAAAATTATTGGAATGGATACAAACTTCGCGTTGGGGTAATGCCGGATTCAGCGAGGCGCGCCTGGCCACGTCTTAGCGGATGCGGGTCACGTTGGACGGTGTTTGCTGGCGTAACAAAATATCCGTAATGCCCGCGGGCGAGGGCTCGCCAAAATACCGGCCCTGCATATAGTGCACGCCTAAACTCAATAGATAATCCTGAGCCGCTGCGTCTTCCACGCCTTCCACCACGGTTTCCATTTCCAAAGCCAAGGCCATTTGCACGATGGCTTGCACAATACGGCGGCCATTTTCCGTATCCAAGCGCCGGGTAAAGGAAGCGTCGATTTTCAAGGTATCAATCGGCATTTGATGCAATTGCGCAAGGCCGGAATACCCCGTGCCAAAATCATCGATGGCGAGACGAAAGCCTGCCGCCGATAAATCCAATAAGCGTTTCGATTCGTAGGCGACGTCTAGCAAGGCCACGCTTTCGGTAATTTCCAATACCAAATCGGCGGGATCGAGATGATAGCTTTTCAATTTCGTGATGAGATTGGATTGGAAATGCGGCGCGAATAATTGCGCGCGGGAAATATTGATCGCCACTTGCATGGTGTGCCCTTGATCACGCCATAGACGCAAACGCTCCAAAGTATGATCCAAGACTTGTTCGCCCAATTCGTGGATCAAGCCCAGATGTTCCGCCATGGGAATGAAGATATCCGGCGCTATCCAGCCGTCTTGATCGTCGTGCCAACGCGCCAAGGCTTCCAGTCCCGAGATGCGGCCGGTGTCCACATTCATCACCGGCTGGTAAAACACTTGCAATTCGCGCGCCGCCACCGCTTGCGCCAAGCGCGTTTGCAATAAAACATTTTCCCGCTTGAGCGTGGGTCCTTGGACGTCCCGGAAAAATTGCACATTGTTGCGTCCCACGGTTTTCGCGTGGAACATGGTGTGGTCGGCCAAACTCATTAAGGTGTCGGCTTCTTCCGCATCGTCGGGATAAATGGCGAAGCCTATGGAAATCGTCAGCCGGGTTTCCACGCCATTGATGTCTATGCTTTGTCGGGCCGCTTCGCGCAGGCGTTCCGCCACCCGTCGAAAATCATCGGGGTCGACGTTATCGGTGAGCAAAACCACAAACTCGTCACCGCCCCAGCGCGACAAGGTATCGACTTCGCGCAAGGTGGCGGCCAAGCGCCGGCTCAGTGTGAGTAAAACCGTGTCGCCGGCTTTGTGTCCCAAGGTGTCATTGATTTGCTTGAAATGATCCAGATCGATAAACCCCAGCGCCACTTTGGCGTTATTCCGTTGCGCCCGCGCGATGGCCGAATGTAAATGCTCTTCAAACAAAATGCGATTCGGCAATTGCGTGAGCGCGTCATGCAAAGCCAATTGGGTAATGCGCCGCTCTTGCAAATACATGGCGGTAATGTCGCGCAAAATGCCGCGCAAGTTCACCACTTGCTGATTCGCTCCTGTGAGCGCCAATAAGCGGCATTCCACCCAAATTTGTTCGTTATTCTCCTGCAACATGCGAAAGCGCAGCGTCGCCATTTTACTTTCGCCGGCGGCCAGCGCGGCGAAACTGCTCAAGAGCATGGCATGGTCATCCGATTGCACATATTGCAGCAAGGGGCCCAGATAATTTCGTCCACTGCGCGGCGCGGCGCCGCATAATTTCACCCATGCCGCGCTGGCAGAAAGCAAATTGCCGTGCGGATCGAGATCGACAATGGCTTCTTCCAGCAAGTTCAGTGTATCCAGCATGGCCTGGCGCTTGGCTTCTTCGTGCCGCAACTGAGTGACGTCGCGAAGCAGGGCGACGATGCGGCGCGAGGTTTCCACCGTAGTCGGCAGCAATTGGAAGCGCGCCAGAAAATGTCGCGGTCCGTCGGCAAAACCCAAGCTGAAATCTAAGTGATAGTGACCACCGCTGAGCAGGACTTGTCCCGCCGCCGCCATTAAAGCGTGACCCAACTCCTGTGGCAGGGCTGCTAGGGAGCGACCCCGTGGCTCGCCGGGTATGAGCGTTAAGAACGCAGCGTGCTCGGTCCACAAATTGTGTATGGTTTGGCGCTCGTCGTATTCGATCACCACGTCTTCGGTGGCACCGACTAGCGCTTTGAGTCTGGCCTCGGTCGCCCGCAAGCTGCCTTCGGCGGTACGCCTTACTAAGGCCAATGCCAAATCATTAGCCACGGTACACAGCAAATTGATTTCCGCGGGATGCCAAACACGGTCCGGGGTTTCGCAAAATAAGCCCAAGAAACCAGCCAATTCGCCGTGTATCAGTAAGGGAATACACAAGACATTGTCTATGCCCAGCGGTTGAAAAAGCGTGCGCTCGGCTACCGGCAAATTCGCGACAGCGGCGTTTAACACCATGCCGACGTGGAGTTGATCGCTTAAGGTGGCGTAATCTTGATAGGGAATTTGTAAAAAGGTGGCGTGCCGATTGAGCAGGCTGGTTCCGGCCGCCGACCAGGTCGACACCAAGCGCGCACTGGCCTCGCCGTTGGCATCCACGCTATTCAGAAATAAACAACATTGATTGACAGCCGTGGTCTCGACCAAGACCTTTAAGACTTCGGTCCAATTCTCGTCGCTGGTGTTCTCCAGCAATAGCAAAGTGACCTTGGAGAGCGTTGCCAACGAACGCTGGTAGAGCGCTATTTCGGCATCTTTATCCTCAGACATGCTCGCCTTGCGCCCGCACGTAATTGGCGATGCTGACATAGCTGGCGACGTCCAGGTTTTCCGCGCGTAATTGTGGATCCAGCGCCAAAGCCCTGTAGTCCGCTTCGTTCAAATAGGATTTCAACGTGTTTCGCAAGGTTTTCCGCCGCGCAGAAAATGCTGCCGTCACGATCTTAGCAAAAATCAGCGGGTCCTGTGCGTAATGCGGGACGGGACGATGCGGCACCAGGCGCACAAAGCTAGAAACGACTTTAGGCGCAGGGTGAAAAGCATCGGCCGGCACATCAAACAAAGCCTCGATCGCAAAGAGATATTGCAGCATCACCGACAATCGGCCATAGGCGGCGCTGGAAGGCTGAGCCGCCATCCGCGCCACGACCTCTTTTTGTAACATAAAGTGCATATCGCGGATGTGGTGCACGTGCTCGGCCAAGTGAAAGAGCAAGGGCGTGGAAATGTTATACGGCAAGTTTCCGACAATCCGCAGCGCATCGCCCAAGCTGCCAAAATCAAACTTCAAGGCATCGCACCCATGCAGGGTCAATTGTGACTCGGTGAATTCCGTTTGCAGGCGCGTAATCAAATCTCTATGAATCTCGATTACTTGCAAATGCGGAATTCGTTGCAGCAAAGGCCGAGTCAAGGCGCCTAAGCCCGGCCCTATCTCTACCAGATTTTCATGCGCTTGCGGCTGTATCGCTTCCAAGCAGGCTTGCACGAAATACGCATCGCGCAAAAAATTTTGGCCAAAGCGTTTACGCGCGATGTGCATCGCGGATATCGCTGCGCGCGGCCTTCAGT
>CAZKHT010000102.1:0-9947 GCA_964552595.1 uncultured Burkholderiales bacterium | reverse complement strand
CAGCGCCGCGCAAATACTTAAACACATGAATAAATAGGTCCGGCTTAGCGCTTTCGAGATACGGATAGTCATCTTGTCGTACTCCTCGTTTTGGTTTAATTTTTGCGGGATTAAAACCGTTCCCCCGCGCTTTTCAGCTGTGTTATTGAAGCGCAATTCGGGTAGGATGTATGTCGGCTGGCCGACGTTGCTGGCCCCGCCCTATAAAGATTTACACAATCATCGAGGGATGCCCTTATGCAAGCAGCGCGATCCGACTCTGACTCTCTTATAAACGGCCTATCGCTCGTCCCCTGGAATGTGCTGGAACAACTGACGCCCGAGGAATTACGTGCCTTGGACGCCACAGGCTCGGTACGGCGACTTGAAAAAGGCGATTTCGTGTTTAGGTCGGGCGAAAATGCCGGCGGCGTGTATTTTTTGAAATCCGGCAAGATTAAAGTTTCGCAACCCGTCTCTAGCGGTAAAGAAGTGATTTTGTGGTTCTGTTTCGGCGGTGATATTTTCGGCTTGGCCGAAGCGGCACAACACGGCGAGCGCGAGGTCAGCGCGCGGGCCTGTGAGGATTCCGAAGTGTTAAGCATTCCCCAACAGCGTTTTCACCATTATTTATTCGAACATCCGAACGTGATGTTTTTGCTGCTGCAAGTCATGTCTTCGCGTTTGCGCTGCTTAAGCGAAACCCTGGCGAACGTCGCCGGGGAACAAGTGCATACCCGATTCGCGCGCTTGATGTTGTGGCTGTGCGCGCGCTATGGCCAGCGACAAGGCGCAGAGGTGGTGATGAAGGTGCATTTAACGCATCAGGAAATCGCGGACATGATAGGTGCGACCCGCCAAACCGTGACCACCATCATGGGGGATTTGCGCCGCCAAGGTATACTGGAAATTCACGATCATTTCATTCACGTGGTGAATAAACAGCAGCTGGGCGCTTTATTGCACTAAGATTTACGCGCAGCTAAAAATAAGAAACGTTTTTTGGGAAGCCAGCGCATCATGTCCAGTCGACTTTCTCTCATTGCCGCCATGGCGGCTAACCGGGCCATCGGCATCCGCAACACCCTGCCCTGGCGCTTGCCTGAGGATTTAAAGCGTTTCAAGGCGCTGACCATGGGCCATCATATCGTGATGGGCCGCAAGACTTATGACTCCATAGGCAAACCCCTACCGGGCCGCGACACCGTGATTGTCACTCGCAATATTGATTACGCGGTGCCGGGCTGCATTGCGGTGAATTCCTTAGACGCCGCGCTCACGGTCAGCCACGGCGACAGCGAAGTATTTTTTGTTGGCGGCGCGGATTTGTATCGGCAAGCCTTGCCGATCGCGCATCGCATTTATTTAACCGAGATCCAACGGGTATTCGATGGCGATGCTTTTTTTCCGGAATTTGATTTAAGTTTGTGGCAGGAAAGCACGCGCGAAGTGCATCAAGCGAATGGCGGCCCGGATTTCGAATATCATTTTGTTATATATGATCGCAAGCAATCGTAAGGAGAAACTCATGCGTTCTTTCGTCGCCTCGTGCATATTCTTATTCAGTGTTTTTTCCGCCCATGCTTACGCCGCAACCGCGACTGAGCTCACTTGGTATGGACACGCGGCCTTCAAGCTCAAAACCCCCTCCGGAAAAATTCTACTGATTGATCCCTGGATCGCGAATCCCGCGAACAAGAATGGCAAAGAAGATTTGGCAAAAATCGACAAAGCCGATTTGATTTTAATCACCCATGGCCACTCGGATCATGTAGGCAATAGCGTGGAAATCGCCAAGAAGACCGGCGCCCGTTTAGTCAGCACCTTCGATCTGGGTAAGGGCATGGTGACTTATGGTGGTTTTCCCAAGGAGCAAATGGGCTTTGATACCCAGGGTAACTTCGGCGGCGAGCTCACGGTCTTGGATGGTGAAGTGAAAATCGCCTTCGTTCCCGCCATTCACAGTTCTTCCGTGGTGGGCGAAGACGGAAAGAATATTTTTGACGGCGGCAATCCGGGCGGGTTTTTAATCAGCGTGAAAAACGGCCCGACGATTTATCACACCGGCGACACTGATTTATTTGGCGATATGAATTTGATTCCGCAATTGCATAAAGTCGATGTGATGCTGGCCTGTATAGGCGGGCATTTCACCATGGGTCCGGACCGCGCCGCCGAGGCCGTGCGCATTATTAAACCGGGACTGGTAATCCCCATGCACTTTGGCACCTTCCCGGTTTTGGACGGCACGCCGGAAGCCTTTGCCGCCGCGCTCAAAAAACAGCGGGTGAAAACCCGGCTACAAACGATGAGCATAGGCCAAACCCTAAAGCTTTAAGGGCGCAAACCCAGGCTGAATAGCCAAACCGCCGCCGCGCCCGCACCTAAAAAAAGCGTGAGCCCGGCGCCGCGCCAAAACCGGTAATGCCCGGCCAACGCGGCCGGGACGCGTGAAGAAATCAAATAATGAAATCCACGATCCGGCTTCATCACCCGGTGCACGGTAGGCGCCGCTAACTGTTCCGCTTCTTTTTCTTTGGCGAGACGCAATGCCTGCGCATGCATGGCCTCCCATTCATCTGCATCGATAACGCCATTGCCATTGCGATCAAAACGTCGCAGAAAATTTTGTTTATCGGCCTGCCAGATACTCACTTGGGCGGAAACTTCGTTTAATAGGTCGAAATGGGTTTGCCCCGGATGATGGCTAGAGAAATCTCCCAGCACATATAAAGTATCCGCGGGCATGATGCGTTCTTCGATATAACGCGTATCCCCTTCGTACCAAGTTTGTTTATGTTCGGTAATCACTTCCGCGCCATGCGGAAAAATAATCGCCAAGCCGCTGCCATCGTTGATTTGAAAACTGTTGTCGCACTCTTGGTGATCCTCTGGGAAGTACACCACACTGGCGAATAAGCTGCTCACAAGATCGCGGCTACTGAGGCTGGTCTCGCCGCGGCGGGCGATCTGGCAGCGGTACCATAAGCAGGGAACCCCTGCGGGACCACTGATCAAATCCTGATCCGGCAGGGCTTGAGCGCGGCCTAAAAGCTCAACATAGCCCTGAGGCGCGCTTACGACTTTACTGGTGGGAATATCCTCAACGATGCGCGCGCGCCTTTGCCCGTGTTGCCACATCCAAAAGCCGATACCACTGGCTAAGACAAAATAAATTTGGCTCGCCAGCAATTTGCTGGAGTAAGGAAAGCGATGCGACCAAAACCACGCCAGCGCAGTGCCCGAAAGAAATAACACGCTGGCGGCGTAGCCCAGCGGATTAGAGCGAAACATGCTTAACTAAACAGCTGTTTCACATCGACATCGGCTTTCTCCGCGGCATCAAACTGCAACAACTCGCGCGAACCGAAATTAAATAGGCGCGCCAATATGGCGTCGGGAAATTGCTCTATGCGCACATTATTGACGTTCACACTCTCGTTATAAAATTCGCGCCGGTCGGCGAGCGCATTTTCTATATCGCTGATTCGGGCCTGCAAATGTTTGAAGGTCTCGTTGCTTTTGAGATCAGGATAGGCTTCCGCGACGGCAAATAAATTGCCCAAGCCGGCACGCAACGCGCCCTCGGCCGGTCCCAGCGCGCCGATGTTTTGAGATTCGCGTGCTTGCGCGACTTGGCTACGTGCTTGCATGACGCGCGCCAAGGTATCTTGTTCGAATTGCATGTATTGCTTGCAGGTTTCGACCAGCTTAGGCAATTCATCGTGCCGCTGCTTGAGTAAGACATCGATATTTGCCCAGGCTTTGGAAACATTGTGCTTTACCTGCACCAAGCTGTTATAGGTGAGCACCAGGTAAACCCCCAACACCACGACCACGCCCCAAAAAATAAATGCGGCCACGCTCATGCGTCCCTCCCCTCTTATGCTAAACCGGGGTCATGGTAGCTTGCGCGCGCGCAAAACAAAAGCGGCGCAAAGGCGCCGCTCGTTCGAGCATTCATTATCCCCTAAGCGTCGCGCAGCAAAGCGTCGACTTCGGCTTCGGCGGCGATCCAGTCTTCGCTGGGGCTGCCGCCGACGAATCCGCGTCGCTCGGCGCGAAAATAAGCCGCGTCACAAATCATTTGATAACGTTGTTCGGCGCTGACCTGGGCGGCGCTGCCATTGCCCGCGCCATTGGTTTTAGTCGCGCTGGCTTTCGCCGTGGATTTACCGCTGACTTTTGTTTTACTTTCGGTACCGGCTGCGGGCTTGGCGGCTGCGGTCTTGTTTGTTTTGGTTTTGCCGGTCTCGGTCTTGATCGCGGGTTGCAGCGCCGCATCGTTGGTTGCGCTCACTTCCATCGGCTTGGCTTTTGCCGCGACGGTTTTAACGGGGGTTTTAGCGGGGGGCGCTTTTTTGCTAATACTTACTTTTGCAGGAGCGGCGGATGTCTTGGCCGCGGATGACTTCGCTTTCGATATAGCCATGGGGAACCTCCTTCTTTGTGCTCACTACGAGCATGCATCATAGCACGTGAAAAATGACATTTTCATTAACATATCAGCCTCACCGTCGCTTACTTAATAAGCATCCGCCGTGCCAGCCGTAAACGCGGAGATAAAAGCAAAAAGCCGCGCAATTTGTAGCCGGCTAGCGTATTCGCCGTGCGTAAATTTTTGCTTCGCACCAGGGCCGTGCGTTACGCCGTGCCCCCAACCGTGAGGCCATCAATTTTAAGCGTGGGTTGGCCCACGCCCACAGGCACGCTCTGACCTTCCTTACCGCAGGTTCCCACACCCGAGTCTAAGCTCATATCATTGCCTATCATGGAGACGCGGGTTAATACGTCCGGACCGTTGCCTATGAGCGTGGCTCCTTTTACCGGATAAGTGATTTTGCCGTCTTCTATCATATAAGCCTCGGCGGCGGAGAAAACGAATTTGCCGCTGGTGATATCCACCTGGCCGCCGCCAAAATTCACCGCATACAAACCATGCTTCACCGAATTGATGATTTCTTGCGGATCTTTATCACCATTCAACATATAGGTATTGGTCATGCGCGGCATGGGAATGTGGGCAAAGGATTCGCGGCGCGCATTCCCCGTAATGGGCATGCCCATTAAGCGCGCGTTCAGGGTGTCTTGCATATAGCTACGCAATATTCCGTCCTCTATCAAGGTAGTGCATTGCGTGGGATTGCCTTCGTCGTCCATATTCAAGGAGCCACGGCGGCGAGCGATGGTGCCGTCATCCACCACGGTTACCCCGCTGGCGGCGACACGCTCGCCTATGCGCCCGGAAAACGCAGAGCTGCCTTTACGATTGAAGTCGCCTTCCAAACCGTGGCCTATCGCCTCATGTAATAAAATTCCGGGCCAGCCGCAGCCTAGGACCACCGTCATGGTGCCAGCGGGTGCCGGCCGCGCGTCTAAATTCGTCAGCGCCTGATGCACCGCTTGCTGTGCATATTGGGTGAGTATGTCTTCGGTGAAATAACCGTAGTCAAAGCGTCCACCGCCGCCGGCCGAGCCTTGTTCGCGGCGCTCGCCGGAAGTGGCCACCACTTGCAGCGAGAGTCGCACCAATGGCCGCACATCGGCGGAGACATGGCCATCCGCGCGCGCTACCAATACCACTTCATATTCGCCGGCCAAGCTGGCCATGACTTGGCTGATGCGCGGGTCTAGGCTGCGCGCAATACACTCGAGCTTTTCAAGCAGCGCGACTTTGTCTTCGTCGCGCAAACTGACCAGTGGGTCATGCGGTAAATACAAGGCGGGCCGTGACAGCTTTAAATGACCTTTTGCATCATGGCTCAAAGCCGGAACTTCCACCCGGGCCGAGGCGCCCGCCTGAGCAATCGCGCGGGTTGCCGCCGCGGCTTGTTGTAGTGTGGGCAAGGTAATATCGTCGGTATAGGCGAAGGCGGTTTTATCACCGGACACCGCGCGCACACCCACACCTTGATCGATACTAAAACTGCCGGATTTGACTTTGCCTTCCTCCAGTTGCCAGCCCTCGGAGCGGCTGTACTGAAAATACAAGTCGGCGAAATCCACATCGCGCGTCATGATTTGATTCAATACTTGCTCTAAGCTCGATGCGTCCAAGCCATAAGGTTTCAGCAAGCTATTGCTGGCAGTGGAAAATAAATTTTCGGCGGGAATTACTTCAGTCATGGCTACACTCGCTTAGTGGGTTCATGCGAAAAGGACAGGAACATCAGGCTATGTCTCTATAGTTTGTGCAAAGTGCGGTGTTTCAATGCCGGCAAGCTATTACGCAAACTTTTTTGATACGCGGGATTGACCCCGGCGACCACGACGCCGGAACCGCGCGGCAGGCGATCCAAAATCACGCCCCAAGGATCGACGATCATGCTATTGCCGTGGGTTTCGCGCCCGGATAAATGATACCCCCCTTGCGCCGGCGCGATCACATAGGCGAGGTTCTCTATCGCCCTTGCACGGACTAAGGTTTCCCAATGCGCCTTGCCCGTGGTATCAGTAAACGCGGACGGCAAAACGATAATGTCGACATCGCCCATCGCCCGATACAACTCGGGAAAGCGCAAATCGTAACAAATGGACAAACCCAATTTGCCGAAAGGGGTTTCCACGGTGACGACTTTTTTACCTGGCTCTATGGTGGCTTCTTCATGATAGTGCTCGTTACCCAAATCCAAATTAAATAAGTGGATTTTGTCGTAACGGGCAACCACCTTGCCTTTGTCGTCATACACCAAGCAGCTATTGCGCACTTTATTGGTCGTGCTGGCTTCCAGGGGAATGGAGCCGCCGACCAGCCAGATTTTATGTTTTTTCGCCTGCCCAGCCAAAAAGCGTTGTATGGGTCCTTTCCCTTCTTCTTCGCGGACCACGACTTTATCGGTTTCCTTCATTCCCATGACCGGGAAGTACTCCGGTAGAGCAATTAATTTTGCGCCTTGCTGCACTGCCATGGCGATTAAGCGCTCCGCTTCGTCCAAGTTGGCCGCGACATTGGGGCCCGAAGCCATTTGTATGGCGGCCACTTTAAACGCGCCGGCTTGGGTTTTGGTTTTAGCAAAACTAGTACGGGTTTTTTTCTTGGCGAAGCTAGAAGGCGTTTTTGCGCTCATCGACCATCCGTGATTTCAAGTTTAAGGTTAGGCCGGGGATTGTCATCCAACAGTTCTATGCGATCCGCTTCAACCCCTAATGCGATGAACCAGCCGCGCAATTCTTCCGCCTGAGCCGTGGCCTCGTCGCGCTTTTGATAATGTAGGCGCAATTTGCTTTCCGGTGCGCGTAAATAGGCCGCCATCCCGGCACGCGACTCGGGGTTCTGCAAGACGGCGTCGGCACGCCGCGGCGTCAGCCAAAAGTCGGGCCCTATCTCCCAAGTTTGCGCCCCAAGCTTGAGGCTAGACAAGCTCAGCAGCAAGATGAGGGCCAGTCTCATGGTGTGGCTTCCGGCGATTTACTGCTGACCCTAAGCACATTGGGATTTTCCCAAGTGCCGGTAATGGCGTAATCATAGGCCACCATTTTGCCCAATGGATCTTTCAATAATTTTTGTAACACGAAAGTACTCAGCCCTACTACCGGACCGCCCAAAAAAGCCAGCAAGGACACGCTGTCGCCGACCACCGGTACTACTTTAACGCGTAGATTTTGAGTTTCTTTATCTAAATCGGTCGTGCCGCTCATACTCACCACGGCGGCCGGTCCTTGCATCACAAAATCGTTGGTGCTGAGCACACCTTGGTTCATGCTCATGATGCCCAATATATTATCAAAGGCGAAACCCTCGCTAAACACGTCGCGAAAATCCAAGCTCAGGCGTCGCGGTAAGGATTGCAAACTGAGCAAGCCCAGTAACTTCCCTACCCCCGGGTCCAGGCGCATGAATTGGCCTTTTTTGGCTTCCAGCTTGAGATCGCCTTTGAGGCTGGCCACATTAAAGTCATGCGGGCTACCGCGCCAATTCACATTGCCCGTTAATTTCGCGGTGCCACCCTTAATCCTATCCGGATAGCCCATGCGGGCTAAAAATTTACCGATGTCTTTTACATCCAGATCAATCGCGAGTTTGGTTTGTGGTTGGGTGAGCCAACTCTGCCAAGTGCCTTCCGCTTGAAAAATGGCGTCGGGGTTTTTGATTTGCAAGCGCTCAATATGCCAATCGCTGCCCTGCTTAGTGGCCGCGAGTTCGACTCTGCCCAATTTATTATTTTTCAGCTGAAAATTGTCTATGAGTAAATTCACCGAGGGCAAATTCATATCTCGTGGATTACTCGCGCTCAGCGTGGAGGCCGGGCTGGCCTCGGGATAAATTAAATTTTTAAAATGGGCGCTGATTTTTTCGTCTTGATCGGCCCAGTTGATTTCTCCCTGCATTTCCTTGCTCTCCACTTGGGCTTGCCAAGTCGCATTTTGTTGCACAGCGCTCACGGCGAAGCCATTAAACCGCCGGCCCAAAAAATCCAGCGCGTTTACCTTGAGGCTAACCCGGTTGATAGGCAGGGCCTCTTCCTTGGCTGGTATTAAATTGCGCCAGGCATCCACATCCAGGCGTGGCAATCCGCCTTCCACGCTCAGTCCAGGTTGAGCCGGCGCGGATGCCACAGCCGCACCCAGATTTATTTGACCGCGCTCAATCTGCATGGCGTCGGCGGCGGCGACACGTAGCAATTGCGCGGCGACCACTTTCCCCAGACTGAGCGTGATCGCATCGCGCTGGGTATCCAAGACCCGGCGTTCGAACTTAAATGGCAAGCTCTCGGCCGCGGTTTTGGTTAAAGGATAGGGTAGCTCCGAGGCGAGGCCGGTTAAATTCGACACCAGATTTAAATTCAATGCCTGTTTACGCAAGGCCAGAGAAGCCGACCACTCGGTACCGCCTTTTAGCGCTTGCGTGAGCGCCCCCGGATAAGCTTGTTGGATGGCGGTGCCACTGATACGACCTCGGGCGCTGCCCCGCACTACGCCATCGGCACTCGTCAAAGCGGTTAAGCTGAAAGGCCCCCCGAGAAACTGCGCCTGTAGGGTCGATGCTTCTAGGGCCTGCTCGGTGAAAGCCAGTTTGCCGCTGGCTTGCTCTAGCGTCGGGCCTGGTAAGCTCGCCCAAAATTTATTCGCGGTGAAGCGATAGACGCCGGCGACGCGGGTGTCATGTGCTCTATGCAGGGGCAAGCGCAAGGACAAATTTAATTTTCCCGTGCCCTCCGCGTGTAACTGCTCTGCGTGCGCGTTCAATTTGGCATTCAAAGGCGAGACCGCGATAAACTTTAAAAACTCCATCGTATCGCCGCCTACCTCGCCATCTACTTCCACGATGGGATCGGGATGATGTAATTCGGGAATCACTATTTTCGCGCGCGCGATTTGCGCATTCAATATTTTGCCTTGCCGCGCATTGATTTCCATGCGGTTGCCGTGGAAATCCAAATCGGTTTCGATATTGTCGATCTGCGGCCACTCCGGCGCATAGCGCAGCGCGCCTTGTTTCACGGTGGCCGTGACCCGGGTCGTGCCAGGTCCGGGACTGGTGGTCGCATCGTCGACCTGGTAGCTCTCGACCTTGCTCAGGCCCTTCTCCTTGCGCCAGCCGTCGAAGCGGTCGACGTAGGCGCGAAGGTCGTCGGCCGACATGGTCAGGACTCCGGCCGCCCATTCGGTCGTGGCGGTCTGCTCGTCGCCGGTCTTGAGGCTCTCGAGCACGGTCTTGACGCGGCTCCGCGCCTTCTCCGCCTCGTTCTTGGACAGCCCTTGATCGATGAATCGCTTGCCGAAGACGACGGCGGCCACGATGACGGCGAGGACGACGAGCTTCTTCATGAGGGACCTCCTCGGGGGACATGGTACACCGCGGCGTGGGAGGAGAGCCCTGCAGGGTGGGAAGTCCGCGGCCCGGGAGGGGAGATGGGAGATCCGAGATCGGAGGTGGGAGATCGGCGATGGTGAAGATGAGAGACGGGAGAGGGGAGAGGGGGAGATGCGAGATTGGAGAGATGGGGGATCGGTCATGGGAGAGGGGG
>CAZKHT010000101.1:0-9956 GCA_964552595.1 uncultured Burkholderiales bacterium | reverse complement strand
CAGGACTTGGGATATTTTCCAAGGCGGCTAAAAGCATCGCGGTCGCGCTTGCGATGTCCTTGACCACTAATGATTGGGCGCTGCACGGTTCTAATCCGAATTGCTGCGGGCGCAGGGTGTATTCCAAAATCTCGCCGTCGCGCAATTCCGCGACATAGGTCTCGCCGTCTAAGCTGATTTCATCTAAGCCATCTTCTGCATGCACTACCATCACATGCCGGCTACCCAGCGTCTGCAACACCCGCGCCGATATCGGCACTAGATCCCGATGAAACACGCCTAAGACTTGATTTTTCGCGCCTGCGGGATTGGTCATGGGCCCCAAGAGATTAAACATCGTGCGCACGCCTAACTCCCGCCTGACGGGTGCCGCATGTTTCATGGCGCTGTGATGATTGGGCGCGAACATGAATCCCACGCCTAGGGTCGCGACGGCTTGCGCAACTTGCTCCGGGCTAAGATTCACATTAATGCCTAAAGCCTCCAACACGTCCGCGCTGCCGCAAGTACTGGAAACGGAGCGCCCGCCATGCTTCGCCACCCGTGCCCCCGCCGCCGCCGCGACGAAGGCACTGGCGGTCGAGATATTGAAAGTATGCGCGCCATCGCCACCGGTGCCGCAGGTATCCACGACATGCTCGGTATCGCTCAGCGGTACTTTGGTGGACAACTCGCGCATGACTTCCACCGCAGCGGCAATTTCAGTCACGGTCTCGCCCTTAGCACGCAAGCCGATCAGAAAGCCGCCGATTTGCGCGGGCGTTAAAGCGCCGCTCATGATTTGCTGCATGATGGAGAGCATCTCATCATGGGCCAAATCGCGTTTTTCGATGAGGGCGGCGAGCGCCGCGCGCATTTCCATCAAGCTACTCGCTGCTGAATAAAATTCTTGAGCAGCGCGTGACCATGCGCCGTCAATATCGACTCAGGATGAAATTGCACGCCCTCCACCGCCAGCGTTTTATGCCGAACGCCCATTATTTCACCATCCTCCGTCCAGGCGGTGATCTCCAAACACTCGGGCAAGCTTTCGCGTTCTATGACTAAAGAATGATAACGCGTCGCGACAAAGGGGCTGGGCAAGCCACCGAACACGCCCTCACCCCTGTGATGAATCTCTGAAGTCTTTCCATGCATGAGTTGCTTGGCGTGTATGATTTTGCCGCCGAAAGCCTGACCTATGCCTTGATGCCCCAGGCACACGCCAAGCAAAGGAATTTTGCCGGCGAAAGCCAAAATCGTCGGCACCGAAATGCCCGCTTGATTCGGCGTGCATGGGCCCGGTGAAATCACAATGCGTTCAGGTTTCAAGGCGGCGATGCGCGCGAGATCAATCTGATCGTTGCGATACACCTGCACGTCCTCGCCCAGCTCGCCGAAGTATTGCACTAGGTTATAAGTAAACGAATCGTAGTTATCTATCATGAGCAGCATGGCGTTATTCCTCTCGCGCATCTAAGCCGGCCAGCGCCATTTCAGCGGCGCGTAAAACCGCGCGGGCTTTGTTCTGCGTTTCCTGCCATTCATTTTTGGGGATGGAGTCGGCGACGATGCCGGCGGCGGCTTGCACATACAGCGTCGCGTCTTTAATCACCGCAGTGCGTATCGCAATCGCCATATCCATATTGCCATTAAAGCCTAAATAGCCTACCGCGCCGGCATAGATGCCGCGTTTGGATGTTTCCAATTCATCGATGATTTCCATGGCGCGCACTTTCGCCGCACCGGTCACCGTCCCTGCGGGGAAAGTTGCGCGCAGCAAACTCATGGCGCTCATGTCCGGCTTAATTTTGCCTTCGACATTGGACACGATGTGCATCACATGCGAATAGCGCTCGACTATCATGCTCTCGGTCATTTTCACGCTGCCGGTTTGCGCGATGCGGCCCACATCGTTACGGCCTAAATCGATGAGCATTAAATGCTCCGCGCGCTCTTTCGGATCGGCCAGTAATTCTTCTTCTAAAGCACGGTCTTCTTCCGGCGTGACACCGCGACGCCGCGTACCGGCTATCGGACGCAGCGTGACCGTACCTTGCTCTAAGCGCACCAAAATTTCCGGCGACGCGCCCACGATATGAAAATCGCCGAGATCAAGAAAAAACATATAGGGCGAGGGATTAATCGAACGCAAGGCGCGATACAAATTAATCGGGGGTGCCGCGAAAGGTAGGCGCAAGCGCTGCGAGATTTGCACTTGCATGATGTCGCCGTCGAAGACATAGCGCTTGGCCTTGTCCACTGCCGCCAGAAACTCGCTTTCCTGAAACTCGGAAACCGCAACAGGCTTTTCTTTCACGGGCACATAGGCGGGTACCGTCAGCGGCACGCTCAACATTTGACACAGCGCGCGCAAACGCACTTGCGTCTCAGCGTAAGCCGCATCACGACGAGGATCGGCATACACAATCAAATACAGCTTGCCGGAGAGATTATCGACGACAGCAATCTCATCCGAAAGCATGAGCACGATGTCCGGCACGCCTAGGGTATCGGGATTCTGCGTATGCTTTAACTTCGGCTCTATATAGCGCACGGTGTCGTAACCGAAATAACCAGTGAGTCCGCCGACAAAGCGCAAGTCCTGGCGCAAAGGCGCGACCTTGAAACGCGCTTGGAAGCTTTCGATGAACGCTAAGGGATCTTCGGTCTCTAAGGATTCCAGCATGCCGCTATCGTTTTCCACGATGACTTGATTGCCGCGCACTATGACGCGGGTTTGCGCCGGTAAACCAATAAAGGAGTAGCGGCCGAAGCGCTCTCCGCCTTGTACTGATTCGAAGAGAAAGGAGTAAGGGCGATTGCCCAATTTGAGGTAGACCGACAGCGGCGTATCTAAATCCGCCAGCATTTCCAGAATTAAAGGAATGCGGTTATAGCCAGCTTGTGCAAGCTGATGAAATTCTTGTTCAGTCATGAGTGTCGTCCAGAAAAAAGAAAGCTTTGCCAGGTAAACAAATTACCTCGCCCCAGGTCAGACCTAGGTGCGCCATCGCGCAATGGGGCAAACTTTCTTTTGCATAATCATGCTTTGACGACGAGCTTGAGGGCCGCTTCCAGACTGGGGACGACGGCGTCTATATCTAATTCCCGCACGTCACGACCGCGGTTATAGCCATAGGGTACGCAGAACACCGGGCAACCGGCGGCGCGCGCGGCTTGCGCATCGTTTAAGGAATCGCCGATTAATAATAATTGTGCGGGCGGCACGCCGAAATAATCACAAGCGTGTAAGAGCGGCAATGGGTCCGGCTTTTTCTTAGCCAAGCTGTCCCCGGATAAAACCAATTCGAAATAATCCAGCAACTGGGTATCGCGCAACAATGGCAGGGTGAATTTTTCCGCTTTATTGGTGATGCAGGCGACACGAAAACCCGCCGCGCGTAAGCCTTTTAAGCCTTCGATCACCCCCGGAAAAACACGGCTCTTACGGCTCACATGCGCGCCATAATGTTTTTCGTATAGGGGCAAGGCTTGCGCAAACAAAGCTGGATCCGGCTCGGCTTGCATATCGCGAGTCAAGACACGCTTCACCAAACGCGACACGCCGTTGCCTATATAAGTTTTCACCGTCGCCAGATCAATCGCGGGAAGATGCAAATCGGCCGCCATCGCCATGGCCGCATCCGCCAAGTCCGGCGCGGTGTCCAGCAGCGTGCCGTCTAGATCTATCACCACCGCTTTAATTTTCAGCGGTAGCACGATACGGGTGGGCATAGCTTGAAGACTAGACATCATAGGCCTTAGACACTCGCCAATTCTTTACGCAGCGCGGCAATGATAGTGTCGTAACGATGTGCATCGCTGTCCTTGGCCGCGCCGAATACCGCCGAGCCGGCGACAAACACATCGGCACCGGCGCGCGCGATTTCCGCGATATTGTCGGTCTTCACACCGCCGTCGATTTCCAGCCAAATTTCCTTACCGGTCTTCGCCTTGTAGGCATCGATTTTTTGCCGGGCCAGTTTCAATTTCGTCAGCGCCTCGGGAATAAATTTTTGGCCACCAAAACCAGGGTTCACGCTCATCAACAAGACCATATCGATTTTATCCATGACATGATCCAGCCAATCCAAAGGCGTAGCGGGGTTAAATACCAAGCCTGCTTTGCAGCCACATTCCTTGATCAAGCCCAGGGTGCGGTCTATGTGCTCGGAAGCCTCGGGATGAAAGGTAATGATATTGGCGCCGGCCTTGGCGAAATCCGGAATGATGCGGTCCACCGGTTTCACCATCAGATGCACGTCAATGAGCGCGGTGGTGAGCGGACGTATGGCTTCGCACACCAAAGGCCCTATGGTGAGGTTAGGGACGTAATGGTTATCCATGACATCGAAGTGAATGATGTCCGCCCCGGACGCGACGACATTGGTGATTTCCTCACCCAGCTTAGCGAAGTTGGCCGACAAGATACTGGGGGCAATACGGTATTGAGTGCTCATAACAAATCCTTCATCCCGCGCAAAGCTACGCATTTTACCCGCAAACGACGAGGCTTGCCTATGGCTGGGAATTAAGGTGCAATAGCGGGATGGCCGATAGCAAAAAATATGAAATTCAAGTCGTGACGCATGTGGAATACGTGCCCGAGCAATCCAGCGAAGAGCAGGACCGCTATGTCTTCGCCTATACCATCACCATTTCCAATACAGGGTCTATCCCCGCGCAACTCATCAGCCGGCACTGGGTGATCACGGATGCGAATAACAGCATGCAAGAAGTGCGGGGCTTGGGCGTGGTCGGTGAGCAGCCGCTGTTAAAGCCGGGCGAGAGCTTTGAATACACCAGCGGCTCGGCCATTGCGACCCCGGTCGGCACCATGAAGGGTAGTTATCAAATGGTGGCGGAAGATGGCACCAAATTCGAAGCCGCGATCCCTGAATTCACACTCAGTATGCCGCGGGTACTGCATTAGCAAACGTTTTCGCGGCCTCCTTGTTCTAGGCCTACTGTGTTTATCGGCCGGCGTCCAGTCTGAACCCATCCCGGAAGAGCGCTTAATTACGCTTTCCAGCCCGCGCGGCGCTGGTATTACCCAATCCTATCTTTGGACCAGCGTCACCGCCACGCCTAAAGTCATTTTCTTATTGTTCCCGGGTTATCCGAGCGTGATGAATCTGCACAAGGACGAAACGGGTGCGATTCAATTTGCGTTAGGCGGAAATTTTTTAATTCGGAATCGCGCGCTTTTCGCCGCGCAAGACAGCGCCGCTGCCTCCATGGACGCGCCTTCGGATGAAAAGCGCAGTTTCGAGGACGGGTTTCGCAGCAGTGGCGCCGCCGCGCAAGACATCGCAGCAGTCATAGACGATATGAAATCGCGTTATCCGCAAGCGCGGATAGTCGCAGTCGGAAATAGCGCAAGCACCACCGGGGTGGCCTACCTCGCAAAAAATCTACCAGGGAACATCGACGCGGTGGTGCTTACCGCCACCATTACCGTCGCGAATTTTCGTTCCGGGATGTGGGGACTGGGACGCTTCGATTTCACCAGCATTAGGCAACCCCTGCTATTTGTTCACCACAGAGACGATGCTTGCGATAAATCGCCGTATCGCGGCGTGGTCAAGCTGCCCTATCCCTTAATCACTGTCCTAGGCCAAGCTCCCGCACAAAGCGATGTCTGCCTAGCCCATAGCGCGCATGGGTTTTGGGGCAGGGACGCGGCAGTGGTGCAGGCAATACGCGCGTGGACTTTCGGTTCGGATTTTCCGCGCGAAATCCCATGAAGCCCTTAGTAGCCAGCTAATGCTTGCTGTTATCCCCGGCTTTAGGCTTCTTTTTTTTGGGCAAGGTAAACCACACGATAAAAACAATCAGGCCTAGCGCAACGCCCGCTTCCAATAAAAACCAATTCATATTCGCACTCGCCTCTCATCCATAAGAACTTTTCTCGCGCTTGCTATACTAATTCAAATTCTTAGATCGTCCGTCTATGTTTGTTCCCCGTTCTTATCGCATTCTGGCGGTGCTGGTTTTATTAAGCGCCTGCGCCACCATACCACCTAGCCCGTCGAGTCCACCGGCCCCGCCTGCTACGCCCACGCCGCGTATGCCGCGCCCACAACCCGCACCTACGCCTAGCACCGGTGTGCCGGCGCCCACGGCGGTACTGCAAGCCAGCACTTGGGAGCAGTTGCCAGGCTGGTCTGAGAATGATGCGTATGCCGCGTGGCCGGCTTTTCTTGCCAGCTGCGGTCCGCTAAAAAAACAGGCGGCATGGCAGCCCGTATGCACGGCGGCGGCGCAAGCTACGGTGCGCGACGATACGACGGCGCGCGATTTTTTCGAACGCTGGCTTACCCCGTTTCAACTCCGCAGCAGCGACGGCAACGACAGCGGCCTTATCACCGGTTATTACGAGCCGCTGTTACATGGCAGCCGCACGCGCTCCGCGCGCTTTCAATATCCTTTGTATCGCGTGCCGGACGATATGCTCACCATAGATTTATCCAGTGTTTATCCTGAGCTGAAAACGTATCGATTGCGCGGCCGCCTCCTGGGAAATCGGGTCGTGCCCTATTACAGCCGCGCCGAAATCGAAGCAGGGCAAGGCAATTTACAAGGCCGGGAATTGCTTTGGGTCGACGATCCCGTGGAATTATTTTTCTTGCAAATCCAAGGCTCGGGCCGAGTAGAGTTAGAGAACGGCGAGGTCGTGCGCGTCGGCTACGCCGATCAAAACGGGCATCCGTATAGCGCTATCGGCAAAAAATTAGTCGACCAAGGCGAGCTCACCGTGGACCAAGCGTCCATGTGGGGCATTAAACAATGGGGGCAACGCAATCCGCAAAAACTCCCGGCGCTTCTGGATAGCAATGCGTCTTATGTTTTTTTTCGCGAATTGCCTTTAAGCCCGGGCGGGCCGCCAGGCGCGCTAGGCCTGCCTTTGACTGGCGGGCGTAGCTTGGCCGTTGATCCGCGCGCCATTCCTTTAGGTAGTCCAGTGTATTTAGCGACGACGCAGCCGAATAGCAGCATGCCGCTAAAACGTTTAGTGCTGGCGCAAGATACCGGCGGCGCGATCAAAGGCGCCATACGCGCGGATTTTTTCTGGGGCTTTGGTGAAGAGGCGGCGCGCCAGGCGGGTGCGATGCGCCAAACCGGGCAAATGTGGGTATTGCTGCCTAAGACCGCGGAACTGCAAAGCGCGCGTTAAAAAATCTGCCGTGGTTATTCCGGCGGTACATCCTGCACCTTGAATTCCAATTCGTAATTCACGGTAGATTTCACCGCGCGACCTTTGATCATCGCCGGGGTAAAGCGCGCGGTTTTTAAATACGCCAGTACCGCTTCTTTGAAGCCAAAACCCGCAGGCTTTACGGCCAATACCTCGGCTTCATCCACGCCGCCATGTTCGTTTAATAACAAACGTACTTTTACGCTGCCCGGAATATTCATTTCAGCCGCACGCTCGGGATACAGCGGGCTGCCTAATTGCCGAGGATGCTCGTCCACTTCCTTTAAGCTGTAGTAAGTGGGTTCCGCCGCGATGGGCGCGTCTATTTGCATGGGGCCGGCCGCCGCCGGTGACATGCCGGCTTTCGCTGGGGTGGCGTCGGTATCGGGGGTGGCCTTGCTGGGTGCATCGGCCGCGGGTTTGGGCGGCTGATAATCAGGAATGTGGCTAGGCGGCGGGTGATCTATCGCCTTCAACAGTGGTGCTTGGGTTTTACTTGGACTTGCGACCAGACGCGCCACTAGCATAGGCCGGGGCGGGACGCCCCCGCGCTCTATGGCACCGAGGTGCACAAAAAATAACAGCACCAAATGAAAAAGGAGCGAGAGGCTAAGCGCCAGCGCCAGTTTTAATCCTGGGCTTGCCTGAGGCGCAACGGAAAGCGAGCGAGGGATCGCGGCGTGCATGATGCCGCCATTTTAACGATTTGCTTGAGCGCGGTGAGGCGCGATGATAAACGGACCGGATCAAGCGATGAACGTGGTAAAGATAAACCGTGGCAGTCACCTACGCGGCTAACGTCGCGCCAGCATATCGATCAAAGCAGATTGTCCATAGTGTTTACTGCCCTCGGCGATGAATGCTTCGTGCTCCGCCAAGTGCAAAATTTTCATGTCGGCGAAAGTCTCGCGCAACAGCGCCGCGGTATACATGTTTTCCGCGTCCGGTGGTCCGCCGGTTTTGTATTCGAGTTGCTTGGGCGTATAGCCTTGCAAAATTAAAAGCCCACCTGGTTTCAAAGCTTCTTTAATGTGTTGGAGTAATGGGCCGCGCTGCGCGGGGCCTACGAATTGAATAAAAATCGCGGCGACGACATCGAACTGCGCCACCGGCCAATCCCAATTCAACACATCGGCGACCCGCGCATCAATCTGCACGCCGCGCGCCTTTGCCAATTGCCGTGCTTTTTCCACCGCGGCCGGCGAGTATTCCACCGTGACCACGTCTAGGCCTTGCTGGGCCAGCCATACGCCGTTGCGACCCTCCCCGTCGGCCACGCTCAGCGCCCGCTGGCCGGGAATCAAATGGGATTTTTGCGCCGCCAGAAAAACGTTTGGCTCGGTGCCAAACACATATTCCGGATTGGCGTACACCTCGTCCCAATGATTCGCCATTATTTTTTTCCGCCGTCTTGCTTGCTATCGGTTTTGGCTTCGGGCTTGGCCGCGGGTTTGCCTTCATTGGCCTTACGCGTCGCCGCTTGTTCCCAAAATTTTTCGATTTGCTCTTTCGGAATCGCACCCGGTACCAACTGCCCATCTTCAAAGATCACCGCCGGCGTCCCCGCAATGTGCAAGCGATTGGCCAATTCGATGTTGCGCGCCAGCGGTGTATTGCAATTGCCATTGTTCTGCGGCACTTGGTTTTTGGTCATTAAATCCGTCCAGGCTCTAGCGCGGTCCTTGGCACACCAGACTTTTTTCGATTTGTTGGTGGCGTCGGGATGCAGTTGATCTATGGGGTATAGAAAAACATACAAGGTGTAATTGTTCAGTTGATTCAGATCGGCCTCTAGCTTTTTGCAGAAAGGACAATCTGGATCTTCGAACACCACGATTTTGCGTTTGCCATCGCCTTTCACAATTTTGATCGCGTCTTCAAAAGGCAGAGCGTCATACTTCACCCGCAATAAATCCCGCACCCGCTCCTCGGTTAAATTGCGCTTGGTTTTGGCATCGACGATGGAGCCTATGAAAATAAAATCGGCTTTTTCGTCCGTATAAAATAAGCGATCACCGGAGAAGATTTCATACCATCCCTGCATGGGCGCGGCTTTCACGCTCTGTATCGGTAAATCTGGAAAACGCTGTTCCAGCTGCTGCTTCACCGACGCCTCATCGGCCCAAGCCGCGCTTATCAGCACAGTGCAAATCACGGCGGCTCGCGCCATCCATTTCATCATTCCATTTCCTTTCAAAGAAAAAATTTGCCCTACGAAAAAATTCGACCTAGCCCAGGGCTTGTTTCATTAATTGGCGCTTCACCCAAGGTAGGCGGTTGGTGGCGGCTAAACCCGTGTTGCGCAACCACGCCAGGCCGGTTTGTTGCGGTTTAAATAAATCGTGCAAGCCATGCGTTACCCATTGCATGGCCAAGATGGCCTCGCGCCGCTCGCGCTCATAGCGGCGCAGTAAAAAATAATCGCCGCAATCACGGGGTCCACGCGCTTTCAGCACTTGGCTCAATACCTGAGCGTCGGCAAACCCCAAGTTGACGCCCTGGCCGGCGAGCGGGTGCACTTGATGCGCGGCATCGCCGATTAAGGCTAAGCGAGCTTGGCAAACTTGTTGCGGCGCAACCAAGTGCAAGGGAAACGCGGCCGCCGGTGCCAGCAATTGCAAATCACCCAAGCGACGATGCCCGGCTTGGGCGACGCGGGACGCCAGTTCTTCCGCCGGCAGTTGCAGCAAGGCTTGCGCACGATCGCGTTGCAGCGACCCCACCATGGCCATGCGCCGCCCCGGTAGCGGTAGAGACGCCAAGGCGCCATCCTCAC
>CAZKHT010000100.1:0-10003 GCA_964552595.1 uncultured Burkholderiales bacterium | reverse complement strand
CCGCGCGCAGCGCCATGCCTAAGCCATCGCCGGTGTTGATCAGCGCATTGGTGGAGGTGCGAAAAATCCGTGCCGCGCCGCCGGTTGCGAGCAGAGTGGTGCGCGCTTCAATGAGGAGCGGTTCGCCGGTTTCGATTTCTAAGACCACCGCGCCTAAGACATAACCCTCCTCATCTTTCACCAAATCCAGCGCAAAAAATTCGTCGAAGAAATGCGTTTTGGCGCGGATGTTTTGTTGGTACAAGGCGTGCAGCATGGCGTGGCCGGTGCGATCGGCGGCGGCGCAAGTACGGGTGGCTTGGCCTTGGCCAAGTTCTATTGACTGGCCGCCGAAGGGCCGCTGATAAATCTTGCCGGTATCCAGGCGTGAGAAAGGCAAACCATAGTGTTCCAGCTCATACACTGTCTGCGCGGCGGCGCGGCACATGTATTCGATGGCATCTTGGTCGCCCAGATAATCCGAACCCTTCACCGTGTCATACATATGCCAGAACCAATTGTCCGGCGTGACATTGCCCAGGGCGGCATTAATCCCCCCTTGCGCCGCAACCGTGTGCGAGCGGGTAGGAAACACTTTGGATACCACCGCGACTTTCAAATCCGCGTCGGCCAGTTGCAAGGCGGCGCGCAAGCCGCCACCTCCGGCGCCTATGACCAGTGCGTCGAAAGTGCGCTTAGGCAGACTCATGCAATCCTCCAGAGGAGATCGACGGTCCACATGGCATAGATCAGCAAAGCGACGATAACCAGAATTTGCAGTCCTAAGCGCAAGCCCATGGGCTTCACATAATCCATGAGGATGTCGCGCATGCCCACCCAAGCGTGCAAAAACAAACTCAGGGCAAACAGCAGCGTGGCGTAGCGCATCCACTCCCGGCTGAATAAGCCGCGCCACACAACATAGTCTATAGGCGTTTGCGTCAGCCAATAGCCGGCCAAGAACAAGGTATAAGCCACCATGATTACGGCGCTGAAACGCTGTATCAGCCAATCGCGCAAACCATAGTGCGCGCCGCTGACGACGCGACTTTTCACCATAGCCATATGCCTATGATGAGCGCACTCAGCCCGGCCGCCGCGATGACCGCCCAAGCCGATGCGCGCGCGGTTTTTAATTGCGTGCCCCAATGTAGATCCAGCAATAAAAAGCGCAGCCCGGCGAACAGATGATAGGCATAACCGGCCAGCACAAAAAATAATAGGAGTCTCCAGCCCACATGTTCATTAAGGGCGGCATAGCTGTCCGCGCTAATGAGGGAGGCGCGAAAAGCGTAGAGCAAAAAAGGCAGAGCGAGAAATAATACGGCACCGCTGATACGATGCAGCAAGGACACCACCGCCGGCAGAGGTTGGCGTATGCGCAGCAGGTCGAGGAAAACCGGACGGTTTTGATTCATGGATAGTTGTAAAATACCGCCATCGCCATTATGTTAGCGAACGAGAGCGGACGCTGGTGGTCCGCTTCACCGATGTTTTGAAGTCCATTCGCATTGAGCAGACGAAATATGATTTCCAGTTGGCAGACTTTTTTAAGCGCCCACGGCGCTGAGATTCAAGAACAGCAAGTTTTGCATTTTGGCGATGCGCTCGCCGAACGCCAACAGCTGTTACATGGCTGTATTGTAGCCGATCTATCCCACCTCGGATTGATACAGTTCAGCGGCGAAGACGCGCAAACATTTTTGCAAGGCCAGCTTTCCAACGATGTACGCCTGCTCGACGGCAAAACCACGCAGTTCACCAGCTATAACACGCCTAAGGGCCGTATGCTGGCGAATGGCTTGCTCTGGCGCGGCGAGCCGGGCACTTATTTTTTTCAACTGCCCGCCAGCATGCAAGCCGCGATACAAAAAAAACTCAGCATGTATATTTTGCGCGCCAAGGTGAAAGCCAGCGATGCCAGCGATTCGGTAGTCAGGTTAGGTGTGGGTGGACCCGGCGCTGCGGCATGGGTCGCAAAAATTTTCGGCGACGCACCCGCCGCCCCTCACACCATGATGCATACGGCGCTAGGCGATCTCATACGTTTACCCGGCGATACTTTCGAAATTTTAACCGCGGCCGATTCCGCGCCGGATGTGTGGTTGAAATTAAGCGCGCAGGCGCGGCCGGCGGGCGCCGAATGTTGGGATGATTTAATGATACGCGCGGGCATACCGACGATATTGCCGCCGACACAGGAACAATTCGTGGCGCAGATGATTAATTACGAATTGGTGCATGGCGTGAACTTTAAGAAGGGCTGTTATCCCGGCCAAGAAATCGTCGCCCGTACTCAGTATTTAGGCAAAACCAAACGCCGCATGTATCTTGCCAGCCTGGACGCGGACGCAGCGCCTGGCGCCGGTGATGAAATCTTTCACAGCGCAACACCCGATCAAGCGAGCGGCATGTTGGTCAACGCGGCAGCGGCGCCTGGCGGTGGCTATGATGTGCTGGCGGTCCTCCAAACCACCAGCGCCGAAAGCGGCAGCCTGCATTGGAAATCCTTGGCGGGCCCGGCCTTGCGCTTGCGCGAGCTTCCTTATCCTGTTCCGGCTTAGACATCATGCGCCACTACTATGTGTATTACCGTATCGATCCCCAACATCTGGATGCGGCACGCGCCGCGGTCGATGAGATTTTCGCTGCCGTGCAGCGTCTCACTCAGGTACGAGGGCGCATCTTAAAAAAACCGGATGAGCCGAATTTGTGGATGGAAATCTACGAGAATGTTGAGGCGACGGCGGTATTCGAAACAGCCTTGCGCGAAGCCGAAAATCATACTGGCATATTGCGCTTTTTAGCCGACGAAGGCCGGCGCCATATGGAGTGTTTTGAAAACTTCGACTAAGGCCTGTGGCGAGCGCTTAAGGCTTGGCGGGCGGCAAGGCCGCCGGGGGACGGGCCTTGGGTTCGTCTAGCACTTGGAAAAAAGTTTCATCTTGTTTGATCATGCCCAGCTCGCTGCGAGCGCGTTCTTCAATGGCTTCGTAGCCGGTTTTTAAGTCTCTGACTTCCGCATCCAAGGACGCATTGCGCGCCTTGAGTTTGGCGTTTTCGATACTCTGCTTGGTCAGTTCCTGATCGACCTCCCATGCTTTCAACCAGCTTCCTTTCCCCAACCACAAGGGATATTGCAAGAGCGCAATCAGGAGAGCCAGTATCAGCGTGAGAACGCGCATGCTAGGCGATGTTGTAAAAGGCGTCGCGGCCCATATAGGTCGCGCTATCGCCTAATTCTTCTTCTATGCGCAGCAATTGATTGTATTTGGCGACGCGATCTGAGCGCGACAAGGAGCCGGTTTTGATTTGCAGCACATTGGTCGCCACCGCGATGTCAGCTATCGTCGTGTCTTCGGTTTCACCGGAGCGATGGGAGAAACACGGGGTTAATCGAAGTCGTTTGGCCAGTTCTAGAGCGGCAAAAGTTTGGCTCCTCGTGTCGATTTGCGTGTTCGTGATCAAGATCGAATTGGCTACGCCTTGGTTAATGCCTTCGCGCAAAATCTTCGGATTGGTCACGAATAAATCATCGCCGACCAATTGCACTTTTTTGCCCAGTTTATCCGTTAGCAATTTCCAGCCTGCCCAGTCGTGCTCGCTCATGCCGTCTTCTATGCTGAGTATGGGATATTTATCGCACCAGGCGGCGAGATAATCGACGAATTCGGCCGAGCTTAAAGCGCGCTTGTCCGCCGCCAAGTTGTAGCGGCCATTGTCGTAAAACTCAGAACTCGCGCAATCCAGGCCGATAGCGATATCCGCGCCGGGGACATAGCCCGCCGCCTTAATCGCTTCCATGATGGCGCTCAGCGCCGCTTCATTGTTGGCGAGATTGGGCGCGAATCCGCCTTCGTCGCCGACGGTAGTGACATGGCCCTGGTCGTTGAGGATGTTTTTCAAAGCATGAAAAACCTCGGCACCATAACGCAAGGCTTCGCGAAAACTTTGCGCCCCTACTGGGATGATCATGAATTCCTGCATGTCTATGCTGTTATTGGCATGCGCGCCGCCGTTGATGATATTCATCATGGGCACGGGCAACGCCATTTGCCCTGCGCCGCCTAGATAGCGATACAAAGGCAAGCCGGATTCCTCACCGGCGGCTTTTGCCACTGCCAGCGAAACTGCGAGCAGTGCATTCGCGCCTAGGCGCGCTTTATTTTCGGTGCCGTCCAAATCAATCAAGGTGCGGTCGATAAAGGTTTGGTCTTCCGCATCCAAGCCTATGATGGCTTCACAGATTTCGGTATTCACACTTTCCACGGCGCGCAAAACGCCTTTGCCGTTATAGCGCTGGGCATCGCCGTCGCGCAGCTCTATGGCTTCTTTGCTGCCGGTAGAAGCACCCGAGGGTACGGCGGCGCGGCCTATGATGCCGGATTCCAGTAACACGTCCACTTCCACAGTGGGATTGCCGCGCGAATCTAAAATTTCTCGGGCGATGACGTCGACGATAGAGCTCATGGTGTGTCCTAACTTGGCATTAATTCAGATTCAACGAAGGGAGTTTGCTTCACCAATGCATCTATGCCCTGCAAGACGGTGAGCAAAGCTTGCATGCGCGCCAATGGCCAGGCGTTAGGACCATCGGATAAAGCGGTTTCGGGCGTGGGATGGGTTTCCATAAACACCCCGGCGACGCCGGCAGCTATCGCGGCGCGCGCCAACACGGGCACGAATTCGCGTTGTCCGCCGCTCTTGGTGCCCTGGCCGCCGGGGAGCTGCACCGAATGCGTGGCATCGAAGACGACGGGGCAATGGGTGTTGCGCATCACGGCAAGAGAGCGCATATCGGAAACCAAATTATTGTAGCCAAAGGATGCGCCGCGCTCACATACCATAATCGTATCGGCGCCGCCGTTCGCCGCCTTGGCTTTATCCACCACGTTTTTCATATCCCAGGGTGCGAGGAACTGGCCCTTTTTGATATTCACCGGTTTGCCGCTGGCGGCGACCGCTTGGATAAAGTCTGTTTGCCGGCATAGAAACGCGGGCGTTTGCAATACATCCACCGCAGCGGCGACTTCATTGATTTCCGCCTCGGTATGCACATCGGTCAACACCGGCACGCCAATCTGCCGCCGCACCTCGGACAAAATCGTAAGACCGGCTTGCATGCCCAAGCCACGATAAGAACTGCCGGCGCTGCGATTGGCTTTATCGTAAGAGGATTTAAAAATAAACGGGATGCCGAGCTTGCCGCATATTTCTTTCAGTGTTCCCGCGGTATCCAGCGCCAATTGCTGCGACTCCACCACACAAGGACCGGCGATTAAAAAAAAGGGACGAGACAAACCAACTTCAAAACCACACAACTTCATGAAAGCGCTTTCTTGGCCGCGAGCGGCAATTCGGCGCGCGTCGACGCTTCTTGATGCGCCACCGCGGCCCGGATAAATGCGGAGAACAAAGGGTGCCCGTAACGCGGCGTGGAGGTAAATTCCGGATGAAACTGCACTGCAATAAACCAAGGATGATTAGGCAGTTCTATCATTTCGCACAAATGCTCTTCGCCACTGGAGCGGCCACTGACGCGCAAGCCGGTTTGTTCTAATTTCGCGAGCAGGCTGTTATTCACTTCATAGCGATGGCGATGCCGCTCTATCACGGTGTCGGCGCCATATACCGCGCGGGCCAGGCTATCGCTTTTCACTTGGCAAGGCTGCGCGCCTAGGCGCATGGTGCCGCCTAAATTGGAACTCGCATCGCGCGACTCGACTTGGCCGCTGCGGTCACGCCACTCCGTGATCAAACCCACTACCGGGTAAGGCGTGGCCGGATCAAATTCAGTGCTGTGCGCGCCACTCATGCCGGCCACATCGCGCGCATATTCAATCACCGCCAGCTGCATGCCTAAACAAATGCCAAGGTAAGGAATTTGATGTTCGCGGGCATAGCGTATCGCGTGGATCTTGCCTTCTACGCCGCGCTTGCCAAACCCGCCGGGAACTAGCACTGCATCAATATCCGCCAGCGCGGACAAGTCCCCGCCTTCTAAAGTTTCGGAATCGATATAGCGGATTTTGACCGCGCTCTCGGTATGCATGCCGGCGTGTATCAAGGCTTCCGAGAGCGATTTATACGACTCAGTGAGGTCTACATATTTACCGACCAGGGCGATAGTCACGCTGTGCTTAGGATGTTCCTTAGCGTAAATCAATCTATCCCACGCGCTCAGATCGGCCGGCGGCGGATTCATTTCTAGTTTCTTGCAGACAATTTCGTCTAGGCCTTGGTCATGCAAAATTCGTGGGATTTTATAAATGCTATCGACGTCTATGGCGGAGATCACCGCTTTTTCCACGACATTGGTAAACAAGGCGATTTTGCGCCTTTCGTCATCGGGCAAAGGCCTATCCGCGCGGCACATCAAGACATCGGGCTGTATCCCGATCTCGCGCAATTCCTTGACCGAATGCTGAGTCGGTTTGGTTTTAATTTCACCGGCGCTGGCGATATAGGGCACCAAGGTCAGGTGTATAAAGCAAGCGTTTTCGCGGCCCACTTCTATCGCCATTTGGCGTATAGCTTCGAGGAAGGGCAGTGATTCGATGTCGCCCACCGTGCCGCCGATTTCGACCACCGCCACATCGGCATCGCCCGCACCTAAGCGTATCGATTGCTTGATCTCATCGGTGATGTGGGGGATGACTTGCACGGTGCCGCCGAGATAATCACCGCGCCGCTCTTTTTTAATTACACTTTCGTAGATTTGGCCGGTGGTGAAATTATTGCGCTTGGTCATTTTGCTGCTGACGAAGCGCTCGTAATGCCCAAGGTCCAAATCGGTCTCGGCGCCATCCTCGGTGACAAACACTTCACCGTGTTGGAAGGGACTCATAGTGCCGGGATCGACGTTGATGTAAGGGTCCAGCTTGAGGAGCGTGACTTTAATACCGCGGGATTCGAGAATGGCGGCGAGGGACGCGGCTGCGATGCCCTTGCCTAATGACGACACGACCCCGCCTGTGATGAAAACGAATTTTGTCATGGAGAATTTGAGTACACAGACGGGAAGACATGATACCGCAAAACGCGCTGCTACCGAGGAAGAAACAACAGGATTTTGCGCCCGTGAAGATGCGGAGCCGGCGCATTTAATCTGACACGCCGCTAGGATAGCCGTATTTTACGTTTTGCTAATTTTGTGGGATAATAAGAATTATTATCATTTGAATGCCCAGCGCAACGCGTGCCGCCATGACTAATTTAGCCAATTTGCAGCCCGGTGAATCCGGCATTATTCACGCCATCCATTCTGAGCAAGCTTTGTATTACCGCTTGGCGGCCATGGGTTTTCGCATCGGCAAGCGCATAGAAGTCGTGCGCAGCGCGCGTTTTAAAGGCCCTCTGCATGTGCGCGTCGGTTCCACCGACATCGTCTTGCGCCGCGACGAAGCGCGTCAAATCGAAATCGCGGCACCGCTTGCCGCTTAAATAGCACCGTGAAACGCATCGCCCTTTTGGGCATGCCTAATACGGGCAAATCCACTTTCTTCAATCGCATTACCGGCGCTTCCGCCCGCGTCGGCAACTGGCCCGGCGTCACTATCGATTTGATGGGCGCAAAAGTGCTCATGGGCGGCGAGATGGTCGAAATCGTCGACCTTCCCGGCATCTACGATTTGCACGGCTTCTCCGACGACGAACAAGTCGTGCGGCATTTTCTGGAAAACAACAGCCTGGATTTGGCGCTGATTATTTTGAATAGCTGCCAACTGGATCGCCAGCTCAGTCTTGCGTTGCAACTCAAGCAATTAAACATACCCTGTCTCTTGCTATTAAATATGGCGGATGAAGCCAAGCGCTTCGGCGTGACCGTGGACGCGGAAAAGATGGCGGCGCAAATAGGCATGCCGGTGGTGTTCATGAGCGCCAAATACGGCGAAGGCTATCAAGCCGGTTTCACCGAAATCACCCGGCTAATCCGTCATTCACAAACCGTGCAGCCCGAGAGCTTGCGCGCCGCCCTCGCCCGCGACGACGAGATCGAGCACACCATGGAGCGGGTATTAAAAGGCTCGGTGCATATTCCGCCGCGTTTGTCCGACGATTTAACCATCAAGCTAGACCGCGTGATGCTCCACCCCTGGTTGGGCATACCGATTTTTTTCGCGGTGATGTATTTATTGTTCCAGGCGATTTTCTTGGTCGGCGCGCCCTTGCAAGCCGGGGTCAATGCCGGGGTCTTGTTCATTAAAGAACAGGCTTTGGTGCCGCTTTTCGCGCACACGCCCGCGTGGCTCTCCGGCTTGATGATAGATGGCATTTATAACGGCGTCGGCACGGTTGCCGCCTTCGTGCCGATTATTATTTTATTTTTTCTATTTATGGCCATCGTCGAAGATACCGGCTATTTATCACGCGCGGCGTTCTTAATGGACGCCTTGATGGCACGCATGGGCCTGGACGGCCGCAGCTTCGTCATGATCTTAATGGGCTTCGGCTGCAATGTGCCGGCCTTAATGGGGACGCGAGTAATGCGCTCGCGCGCGCTGCGCCTGCTCACCATGCTAGTGATTCCTTTGTCGCTATGCTCGGCGCGCTTGCAAGTATTTATATTTCTCACTGTCGCTTTATTCACGCCACGTGCGGCTCCTGTGGTTTTATTCAGCTTGTATCTCATGAGTTTTGCGGCGGCCTTTTTAACCGCGGTGTTGTTCAAGCGGCGCTTAGTCAGCGGCGAACCCTTTGTATTGGAATTGCCGCCCTACCGTTTTCCCACCTTGAGGCAAATGGTGTTGCGCGGTTGGCATGAGGTGAGGCACTTCCTCAATCGTGCCACCAAATTCATTATCGCCGGCGTGGTGCTGGTGTGGATATTGACTCATTTGCCGATAGGCGTCGCCCCCGGCAGTAGCGCCACTTGGGCCGGGCATATAGGCGCTTGGATGGCGCCGGTGTTGGACCCTGTGGGCATCAATGGCCAGCTCGCGGTGGCCTTGATTTTTGGTTTCGTGGCTAAAGAAATTGTGATCGGTTCGCTGGCGGTGATCTACGGCATGGAAGGCGCGGCGCTGTCGCAACATATGGCCGCGAGTTTAGATTGGGTGCAAGCCTATAGCTTTATGCTTTTCACCTTGATTTATACGCCTTGCCTCTCCACCGTGGCGACTCTGAAAAATGAATCCAAGAGCTGGCGCTTCGTCGCCTTGTCTTTAGCTTGGTCTATAGGGCTGGCTTGGGTGGTGAGCTTTATTTTTTATCAAAGCGCACGCGCGCTGGGCTATTGAGTCTCAGCCGCAGGCTTTACCCCCGCTTTTTGAAAAACTGCACCTCGCGCTCATGCTTCTCCGCCTGTTCCCGGGTTTCGAACGTACCAAGATTTCGCCGCTTGCCAGTTTTTGGATCCACTTTGCGCGAGTAAAGCCGAAAGCCACCAGAGGCTAGTTTGCGTATCATGCCGGGCTCCTTCCAAGAAAGTTCGACCTACCCATAAAGTATAGCGCCGCGGACACCAAGGTTCAGTGCGTTAGGCCACCTAGCCGCGCGGTTTAAATGAAACGAAAATTGAGATTGCCTAAACAAGTCAGCGATGGCAAAACTTTCGTACCCAGCGCAGAAGGGTAGGCGCGGACGTGTCGCAATGCAGCGCTTTACCTCGCCCGGTGTCAAAGAAATAAAGATTAAACGCGGATTGCGCGTTGACCCAGAGTCGCTAAATGGGCCAGCACGCGCGAAGCGATGTCATTCAGACTCACAATGGCATCCACGCCGCCCGCCGCGACCGCTTCCTTGGGCATGCCATAGACAACGCAGCTCGCTTCATCTTGCGCGATATTGAAGGCACCCGCGTGTTTCATTTCTAGCATGCCGGCCGCGCCGTCCTTGCCCATGCCGGTCAAAATCACCCCTATGGCATTTTGGCCCGCAAAATTCGCGGCGGAACGAAACAGCACATCCACGGAAGGTCGGTGCCGGTTAACGGCGGGTCCGCTATTCAGCTCGCCCATATAGTTAAGCTCCCCTCGCTTTGACAAGAAGATCGAATTTTCGGGAGCGAAAAAAGAATTGTGCG
>CAZKHT010000099.1:2209-10041 GCA_964552595.1 uncultured Burkholderiales bacterium | reverse complement strand
TGCCAACAGCTCGGTGTAATGCCGGGTTTTGGCTTGATGCAGTCGCACGATCAAGTCATCGAAATCCCGAGGCGGCGCATAGTCGGGGCGCATGGACGCGATGTAATGACGCATTCTTTCCTTGCCGCCGGTCACTGCCAGCAAGGCGCCATAAGTCGGAATATCCCAGTGCCAGTCCAAGCCAAATTCGCTAAAAGCCGCGTTAAACGCCAGTCTGTGACCATCGCGCTCGGTATCCGCGAGGGTGCCGTCCACGTCAAAAATTAAAGCTTCCAATAAAGCCATATACCTATCCAAAATTGAGGGCGTAAAACTTGCGATTAAAATGAAAAGCTGGTATTAAATCGTTTTTTTTGTAAACGGGTAGACCCAAGATGTCCGGAGAAGCACACAAGAGTTTCGCGCCTTATGTTCCAAAAAAAGGCGAGACCTATATGAATACGCGGCAACAAGCGCATTTTCGCAAACTTCTTTCGGAGTGGAAAGCCGAATTGTCGCAGGACATCGATCGCACGGTGCACACCATGCAGGACGAAGCCACAGTCTTCGCCGATCCCAATGATAGAGCCAGCCAAGAATCAGATATCGCCTTAGAGTTGCGTAATCGTGACCGCGAACGCAAGCTGATTAAGAAAATCGACGAAACGATTGCGAAAATTGAATCCGGCGATTATGGTTACTGCGAAAGCTGCGGTGTGGAAATCGGGCTCAAGCGTTTAGAGGCGCGCCCCACGGCGACGCTTTGCATAGACTGCAAGACGCTGGACGAAATGCGCGAACGCCAAGTAGCGAAATAATTGGTTCGCGAAATAGAAAGAAATGATTAGCTTACGAACTCGCTTTTCGTACAAAATATCCCGGTGAACGCCCCTCTCCCCACCGCCACCAATGCCTACCACGCTGCCCTTAAGGGGCAGTTGTACGGAATTATGCAATGGGCGCAGCTTACGGCGTTTTGGGAAAAAGTGGATGTAGACGCCGGCTGGTATTTGTATGCGGTGGGTGAAACGCCGCCGACTGCCGCCGCCGGTGGACGCGAAGTCAAAAACTTCTTAACCGAAATCGACGCGCTTTTGCACAAAGAGCATGATGAAGATTATTGCGGCATCGTGTACGCCGATGATTTAGAACAGCCTAGCTTCATCAAAATCTACGACCCGAACCATCTAGGCACTTCCTGCGGTTCTTCCAAAACACCGCCTGCGCCCGGGTGGACGTTAAGCTTAGTACCGCCTTCCGAAATCGCTACGGTAGTCGTAGCGCAAAGCCGCCGCCGCTGGTGGCAAAGCTTCTTGGATAAGCTGCATCACTAATCCGCTGTATACAATTCCCTTAGGCGAATTGGTTTTTTAAATTCTCGATTTTAATTTTTCTCTTCCGTTTTCTGCGCCAGCCGCAACCAGGTTTCCACCACCGTATCCGGGTTCAGCGATATGCTGTCTATGCCTTGCGCGACCAACCACTCCGCCAAATCCGCGTGATCTGAAGGCCCTTGGCCACAAATTCCCACATATTTATTGACCTTCTTACAGGCCGCGATAGCCTGTGCCAGAAGCGCTTTCACGGCCGCATTGCGTTCATCGAAGGCGGCGGCGACTAAGCCGGAATCTCTATCCAAGCCTAGGGTCAATTGCGTGAGATCATTAGAGCCTATGGAAAAACCATCGAAGTGCTGTAGAAATTTCTCGGCTAAAATCACATTGGCCGGTAACTCGCACATCATGATAATGCGCAGACCGTTTTCGCCGCGGCGCAATTCGGCCTCTTCTAGCAGGGCGATCACCGCCGCCGCTTCATCCACGGTGCGCACGAAAGGAATCATGATTTCGACATTGATGAGTCCCATCTCCTCGCGCACTTTTTTTAGCGCCCGGCATTCCAGCGCGAAACAATCACGGAAAGATTCCGCCACATAACGCGCGGCACCGCGAAAACCCAGCATGGGATTTTCTTCTTTGGGTTCGTAGCGCTCACCGCCGGTGAGATTGGCATATTCATTGGATTTAAAATCCGACAGGCGCACGATCACAGGCTTAGGCCAAAATGCCGCCGCAATCGTACCCGCGCCCTCCGCGATGCGGTCTATATAAAATTGCACCGGGTTGGCATAACCGGCGCTGATTTGTTCTACGCTATGTTTTAAGTCTGGCGGTAAATTGGGATAGTCCAGCACCGCTTTGGGATGCACCCCTATCATGCGATTAATAATAAATTCCAAGCGCGCCAAACCCACGCCGGCATTCGGCAACAAGGCAAAATCAAAAGCGCGCTCCGGATTGCCGACGTTCATCATGATTTTGACCGGTGGCTCGGGCATGCTTTGTAAATTCACATCGCGCACTTCGGTGTCTAGCAAGCCTTCGTAAACGAAGCCGGTATCGCCCTCGGCGCAAGACACGGTCACCGCTTGATCGCCGGACAATTTCTCCGTTGCGTCGCCGCTGCCGACCACGGCGGGTATGCCTAACTCGCGCGCGATAATGGCTGCGTGACAAGTGCGCCCGCCGCGATTGGTCACGATTGCGGCGGCGCGTTTCATCACCGGCTCCCAATCCGGGTCGGTCATATCGGTAACCAACACGTCCCCGGTCTGCACTTGATTCATATCCGCCGCGCGCAACACGATGCGCACCCGCCCACTGCCTATGCGCTGGCCTATGGCGCGGCCCGTCACCAATACCGGCCCATGCTGCTTTAGATGATATTGCCGCAACACGCCCTGACTCGCGCGCGCTTGCACGGTTTCGGGCCGCGCTTGCACGATATAGAGCTCACCATCTTGTCCGTCTTTGGCCCACTCGATATCCATGGGCCGGCCGTAATGTTTTTCGATAATGGTTGCTATGCGGGCGAGCGATAGGACTTCATTGTCCGTCAGAGAAAACTGCCTGCGCACGCTTTGCGGCACGTCTTCGATATGCGTATCCGCGCCCGCCGCGCCATACACCATGCGCCGTGCCTTGGAACCCAAGGAGCGGCGGATCAATGCGAATTTATGCGCTGCCAGCATAGGCTTGTGCACATAAAATTCATCGGGATTCACCGCACCCTGCACCACCATCTCACCCAGGCCGTAAGCCGAAGTGATAAACACCACGTCGGGAAATCCGCTCTCGGTATCCAAGGTGAACATCACGCCGCTGGCCGCGAGGTCGCTACGCACCATGCGCTGTATGCCGGCGGATAGCGCGACCTCGGCGTGGCTAAACCCATGATGCACGCGATAAGCAATCGCTCTATCGTTATACAAGGAGGCGAACACCGCGCGCACCTTGGCCAGCACATTGTCTATGCCGACTACATTGAGATAAGTTTCCTGCTGCCCGGCGAAGGAGGCGTCGGGCAAGTCTTCCGCGGTCGCGGACGAACGCACCGCGACCGATAAGGGCCCATCGCTCGCCGCCGCCATCGCAGCCCAGGCCTCACGTAGAGCGTGCTCTAAGGCAGGTTGCAAAGGTGCTTGCATCATCCAGGAACGAATTTCTTTGCCTACCGCCGCCAATTTATCTACATCTTCGATATCCAGCGGGCGCAAAATTTCCTGCATGCGTTTTTCTAAATCGTGGTACCGCAGAAAATCCTGAAAAGCCGCCGCCGTGGTCGCGAAGCCGCCAGGCACCTTCACGCCCAAGGCGGCGAGATTCGCGATCATTTCGCCCAGCGAGGCATTTTTGCCGCCGACACGTGGCACATCCTGTATGCCCAAATGTTCCAGGGCGATGACATAGGGTTGATTAGGCATAGTCACCCCTGTAGAGTGAATTCATGAGAGAAAAACGCATTGTGTATTTTGTCTCGGATCGCACCGGTCTTACCGCCGAAGCTTTAGGTAAAAGTCTGCTGACCCAGTTCGATCATATTGAATTCGAGCGCCACACGCTACCTTTTATCGATACCGTGAAACGCGCCGAAGCCGCCGTGGATTGGATTAATCGCAGCACCTTAGTCGGTCAAAGGCCTATCGTGTTCAGCACCTTATTGAATCAAGAATTGCGGACTATCGTCGCTGGCGCGCAAGCTCTGTTCATTGATTTCTTCGCGACTTTTGTCCCGCCTTTGGAAGCCGAGCTGTGCGCCAAATCCTCAGGCGCGGTCGGCAAATCACATGGCATGGGCCGGGACTATTTAAGCCGCATCGATGCAGTGAACTTTACCCTGAATCACGACGACGGCCTGGGTCAGCATTTCGATCAGGCCGATATTATTTTGATCGGCGTGTCGCGTTGCGGTAAGACCCCCACTTGCCTCTATCTTGCCCTGCAATATAGTTTGTACGCCGCCAACTATCCTTTGACCGAGGAAGATTTCGAAAAACGCGGCTTGCCGGAAACGCTGCGCGGGTTGCAAAAAAAATTGTTTGGTTTGTCGATACAGCCGGAGCGCCTGATGCAAATCCGTCAAGAACGCAAACCCGATAGCGATTACGCCCGTCTAGAGACTTGTCAGCGCGAAGTGCGCCTGGCCGAAACCTTATTCCAATCGCAGCATATTCCCTTTATCGATTCTTCCTCTATATCCATAGAAGAAATCGCCTCCAGCATTATTCATCAATCGGGCTTAACGCCGCGACTGAGTTGACGCACGCGCTCGAATAAACAAATTGCCGCCGCCGCCGCGACGTTGAGCGATTCGATTTTCCCCGGCATGGGAATCTGGGCTTGCAGTGATGTGCAGCGCAGGCTTTCCGCCGATAAGCCTGCGCCTTCGTTGCCAAAAATAAATCCGACGCGACCGCGCAAATCGAGATCGTAAATCGACGTTTGCGAATGCGAGGTGGTGGCGATGACTACATCAAACTCCGCAGCGATCTGAGCGAGATTTTGCTCTTCATGTAGCGCGACTAAAAAATGCGCTCCCATAGCGGCACGCAATACCTTAGGCGACCACGCATCCGCGCAAGCCTGATTGAGATAGGCGGCGTCTATGCCCGCTGCGGCCGCGCTACGTAAAATCGTGCCCAGATTCCCTGGGTCCTGGATATTTTCTAGCAATACGCCACTCTGGCTTTTTAATTGCGGCGGCATTGGTATGGCGAATTCGCCTAAGATCCCCACTGGGGTTTGCACTGGCGATAGCGCATCGAATAATGCAGGGCTGAAAATCAAGCGCGGGCTGTCCGGAAAACGCTGTAGACAGGCCGCCACTTCGGGGTGTTCCACGCATCCCTGGCGTAAGATCAAAAGTGCCAAGGGCAAACCGGTGTCGGCATAAGCTTGAAGTAAATGCGGACCATCTAACAAACTGCGTCCCAAATCGCGCCGCGTGCGCGCCGAGTCCGCGATTTTTTTTAAGCGTTTGAAGTGGGGATTGGCGCTGGACTGAATAACTGGTCGCTGCGCAAGCGTCATCTATTTACACTCGCCGACGGAAATCGCGACGCATTTGCGCCCATCTATCCAGGTCGCGTCGTCCAAGCGCGCGCCGATTAAACTGGCGCCATCCAATTTAGCGCCGCGCAAATCCGCGTAGCGTAAGTCTGCATCTCGCAGTTCCGTGTAAGAAAGATTGGCGGAACGCAAATTGGCCCCATTGAGCTTTGCTTGTTCCAAGTTGGCGAAACTCAGATCGCTATTACTTAAGTTGGCGTTTTCCAAATTGGCTTTATATAAGTTCGCGGCATTGAAACGGGTTTCCCGCAGCACCGCGCCGGTTAATACCGCGCCTTTCAGCCATGCGCCATTTTTATCGCAACGCGCCCAATTGATTTGCGCGCGGGCAATCCCGGCACAATTGGTTGCAACCGGCGGCAAGCCGATTTTTAAGGGATGGACCGGTGCCCAATGGAAAGCCGCATACGTAATCAAGCCAGCCACCACAATGAAGCCGGCCACAATGCCGATAAAGCGTTCACGCCTTTGTTTGCTTCGCGCTTCTAGCGCCGCGTGACGCTCCCGCAAGGCGATCCATTCCGGGCTTTCGGGTTGCAAGCGTCTATCGGGACCGCGTCGATTTTGCGCAAGCTCCGCCGGCGCTTGCTGTGCTCGCCTATCCGGCGTCCTCCGTTCATCCACCCAGCGCAGCGCCGCTTCACGCCGTTCACGTTCCCAATCCACCGGGGATTCCGCGCTTCCCACCATACGATTTTTAATCCGGGTGATATGCGGCTGCAAATCCGGAATTTCCTGTATGGGGGTCCATTCGATGCGGTCTATGCTGGCTTCGTCACTGCCTTGAAAACGTCCCAGCATCCAGTCCTGGCTGATTAATTTAGCGGGGAAGGGACCGGATACGCGGCCGGCGTGGCGCACGAACCATAATTTTTGTGTTTTCACCGACGTCTTCCAGTAAATCCGCTGCGCGGCATGTAGGATAAGACCGCGCCTACCCAAAGCAACAGACAGTCTAGCGCGAACCGCCCTAGCTGCAAACTCATGCGCTGATGGGTGCAACCTTGGGCAAGTGGGTCAACGCGACTCGACTCAGCAAATCGGCAAACTCCGCATGCTGCTCGCGCTCGGCGCGCCGCGTCGCGGCGTAGAGCCTACCCCACAAACCCTTACGGCCTATGCTATGGGCCAACACATAGCCGCGTTGCACATAGGGCTCGACCGCCCAGCGCGGTAGCGCCGCGATACCCCGGCGTGAAGCTACCAATTGCAAAATCGCCACGGTTAATTCCGCGGTACGGCGCGGCGGTTTCACGCCTGCGGGCTTTAATACCCGGCGCACCACATCCAGCATATGGTCCGGCACCGGATAAGTAATCAGCGTTTCGTTCGCGAAATCGCGCGGCCTTAAATACGGACGCTTCACCAGCGCATGATCCCGCGCGCTTAAAGCCACCATCTCAAATTGGAATAAAGGATAGTAACTCACCCCGCTCTGCCGGCCCGCATCCGAAAGGATCACCACATCGGCCTGCTCTTGCGCCAGTAATTGCAAGGGTTCTACATGGAAACCGGGCACCAAGTCCATTTCCACTTGGGGATGCAATTCGCGGTAAGCGTCCATGGCCGGCATCAACCAATCGTAACAAGTGTGGCATTCCACGGCGATGCGTAGTTCACGACGTGCCTGCGCATTTTTCAGGCGTGCCAATGCTTGCCGCGCGCCCTCGACTTCGGGCAACACTTTTTGCGCCAATTGCAAGAGCGTGCTGCCGGCCGCGGTTAAGCGCAACGGCCTTTGTCCCCGGTGAAACAAAGGTGTATCGAAATAATCTTCCAGCGCCGCGATTTGGTGCGATAAGGCCGACTGCGTGAGATGCAAGGCCGCCGCCGCGCGCGTCACATTGCCGCTTTCCGCTAGGGCCGCGACGGCTCTTAGGTGGCGTAGCTCTATCATTAAATTATTTCATGTATTCGTGAAAATTATGCGTTGGAATCATACCCTAAAATTTCCCATCATGGCGACTTGTTTAGGAAAGGCGCTTTATGATCACGACGCATACCTTGGGCTTCCCCCGCATCGGCGAAGATAGGGAACTGAAATTTGGGCTGGAACGTTATTGGCGGGGCGAGATCGATGAGGCTCAATTGGAAGATCTGGGGCGAAATTTGCGCGCCCGGCATTGGGCTTTACAGCGCGATGCCGGCCTAGACTACGTGACCGTGGGCGACTTCGCTTTTTACGATCATGTCGCACAACATATTCAATGGCTGGGGTGCGCGCCGCCGCGATTTTCCGATGCTGCCGGTAAAAACTGGGAGACGCCGCTGAGTCAGTACTTTTTAATGAGCCGGGGCAGCGCGGGCGGGCTTGCTGAGAACGGTTGCCATCATGGACCAACGCAAGGTCTAGCCGCTTTGGAAATGCCTAAATGGTTTGACCCCAATTACCATTAGTTGGTCCCCAAAGTTTCCCCCGAAACGCACATTGCGCGTGCCCCCCCA
>CAZKHT010000099.1:851-2199 GCA_964552595.1 uncultured Burkholderiales bacterium | reverse complement strand
AGAATACCGTAAGTGTTTGAACACAATTAGCATTATTTGGTCCCCGAGTATTCCACGGATAGGAACTTCGCCCTGGCCGCGCAAAGTTTATATGCTGAACTCGCGCAAGCGCAGACCCTAGGGCATAGGCCTAAGGTCGTCTTACTCGGCCCGCTCACTTTTCTCTGGCTCGGTAAAGAAAAAACAGCGGAGTTTAAGCGTTTAGATTTACTGGAGCGTCTACTGCCTGTGTATAGCGCGCTGCTTGCCGAAATTGCCGCGCGCAAAGTGGATTGGGTGCAAATCGATGAACCCATACTGGGCTTGGATTTACCTCCCGCATGGCAACAGGCGTTCGAGCCTTGTTATACCCGGCTCGCGGGCTGTGACGCGAAAATATTATTGGCGACTTATTTTTCGCCGCTGCAAGAAAATCTGCGTCTGGCCTGTCAATTGCCGGTTGCCGGTTTGCACCTAGATGTCGTTCGCGCGCCACACGAAATAAGCACCGCGAATGACTGGTTGCCGACGCATACAGTTTTGTCCGTAGCCATAGTCGATGGGCGCAACATTTGGAGCAGCGTTTCTGATGCCGCGTTGGGGGGTTGGAAGGCTCTTTATAGACACCCCCCACGTGCTTCAGGGTTGGCGCCCTCGTGCTCGCTCTTACACTTGCCGTATTCGGTGGAACGCGAGACGCAATTGGCGCCGGAACTCAAAGACTGGCTCGCCTTTGCATTGGAAAAACTACAAGAGCTGCGTTTATTAAAAGGAGCGTTATCGGGTGAGATCACGCCAAGCGCATTTGCGAGCTCGCGGGCGGCCTTGGCAAGGCGGAAGCACAGTAAGCAAGTGCATGATGCCTCGGTTCGACAAAGGATAGCGGCGCTACCGGCGGGGGCGGATCAACGCTCCGCGCCATTCGAATTGCGGCGCCGGGCACAGCAAGCCCGCTTAAATTTGCCTCTTTTTCCAAGCACCACGATCGGTTCTTTTCCGCAAACAGCGGACACGCGCAAGACGCGCGCGGCATGGAAACGCGGCGAGATCGATGACAGCGCCTATGAAAACAAAATTCGAGCGGAAATTGCCCACACCATCGCAGAGCAGGAAAAGCTAGGCCTAGACGTACTCGTCCACGGCGAGGCGGAACGCAACGACATGGTGGAATATTTCGGCGAACAAATGCGGGGCTTTGCTTTCACCCAACACGCCTGGGTACAGTCTTATGGTTCACGTTGCGTGAAGCCACCGATTATATATGGCGACCTTAGCCGGCCACGAGCAATGACCGTGGGCTGGACACGCCAACGCACAAACCTCACCACCCCCCCCGCGAAAAAGCTTCTACCCCGACCGCTGCCAAATT
>CAZKHT010000099.1:0-830 GCA_964552595.1 uncultured Burkholderiales bacterium | reverse complement strand
GACCGGTTAGCATTTGTACATGGTCTTTTGTACGCGACGATTTGGCGCGAGAACAAGTCGCGCTGCAAATCGCGCTGGCGATACGCGACGAAGTGGCGGATCTAGAACAAGCGGGGATTGCGATTATCCAAATCGATGAACCGGCTTTACCCGAAGGCTTGCCCTTGCGGCGCGCGCAATGGCCAGAATATTTCGATTGGGCCACTCGGGTTTTTCGAATCGCCGCAGGCAGCGCGGAGCCCGCAACCCAAATTCAAACGCATATGTGTTACGCCGATTTCAAGGATATTTTGCCGCAAATCGCGCGCTTGGATGCGGACGTGGTCACCCTGGAAACCAGCCGCTCGGATATGGAAATTTTGCGCGCCTTCGGCGGCTTTGCCTATCCCAACCAAGTCGGCCCCGGTGTATACGATATTCACTCTCCCCAAATACCCTCGGTGCAAGACATGGTGGCGCGCTTAAAGAGCGCCTGTCGCGTGATTGCGCCGGATAAATTATGGGTGAATCCGGATTGCGGTTTAAAAACGCGCGCCTGGCCGGAAACACTGGCTGCGCTTAGCAATATGATAGCGGCGGCACGCCAACTGCGCGCATCCGCGGAAGCAGCTGAGCATTAGGCTAAAGCGGGCTCGGGCAACAAGGGCAACCAGCGTGCTGCCGGTGGTGCTAAATAATAGCGCCAGGCGCGCGCCGCTAGCGCCGCGGTGCGATGCACGTGTTGCATGGCCTCGTCCGCGCTCACCCGCAAGATAGGCGCGAGCGCTGCCAAGTCGTGTTCTACATCTTGCCCATACCATCCATATTCGGCGTGACGCGCAAGATCCGCC
>CAZKHT010000098.1:0-10041 GCA_964552595.1 uncultured Burkholderiales bacterium | reverse complement strand
TGCCGCGCAATTCAAATGGAAGGGAAATGAGGCACCGCAGAGTGCCGCTTACGACTGATGGTTTTCCAGCAAACGCTGGGCAATGCCCGCTTCATCGGCCGCGGTGAAGAAATACGGATAAAGCGATTTCTCCCCGGCGGCGGTTTCCATGAGCCCGCCGAATTTACGAATTTGAATTTCCACGTAATCGGTTTCTAAACGCAATAAGACCGCCGGCGCATTGACGCGGGGGCATAAACGCTCTTCACCCACGCGGCGAAAGCCCAGCATGCGCTCGTAAAATCCAACATGCCGAGGATTCACTTCAATCAAAATATCGGTACAACCATGCAAATGCCGGGCATGGATATAAGCGATATGGAATAAAGATGCCAACACCTTGCGTGAGCGCACGCACTGATCAACCGCCAGTTTGGTCATTTCGCAGACCACGCGGCCCGCGCTGCGCAAGCCGTCGACTTCCGGTTTATACATTGCATCCGCGGCCAAGCCTTCGGGCGCATCATGGCCTAAAGTGAGCGTGCCTATGATTTGTTCTTTAGAGAATACCGATAAACAAATCTTGTTCGGCGTGTGTTCAACCGGCGTCGCGGACGTGACATAGCCGCGCCACGAATACATTTTACGGATGAGAACGCTGGCGGATTGTGTGTGATCGTCGCTACGGGTCAGCCGAATCTTGAATTTTTGCATGCCCATGTTGACGGCATGCTCTGCGTGTTCCACCGGTTCGTTGCTCATGGGCTGCAAGCCCAAGCGCCCCTCTATCGCAACGATAGTGTGCTGTGGCGGTGTCTTAGGTTGCTGGACCGGCCGCTGGACTGGTTTAGCAAGTATGCCCCGCATTCTCAGTTCCTTTCTCATCGGTGGGACTTTACACTAAGCAATGTATATGCCAAACGCTTCATAATATGCATTTAATTTCCGGTACTCATCTGTAAACACGTACAAAATTTTTCAAAATTGGCATATGTTGGCTGCTTAACAAGCCTATAGAAGGTGTTCAATTAAGTGACACTTTCAGTCGCCTTCTAGCCATATTCGGTTTAGCTGGGCGGCCGAATCGCAGACTTGGGACGAAACGCCTGTATGCAACCCGGATCCGTTTCTACATACGGTCCGCCTATTAGATCAAGGCAGTAAGGCACTGCCGCAAACACCCCGTCCAAGGTTTCTTTGATCGCTTTGGGCTGACCCGGCAAATTCAGTATGAGGCACTGGCCGCGGGTGACGCCCACTTGCCGCGACAATATCGCGGTAGGCACGTATTTCAAGCTGACCGCCCGCATCTGTTCGCCAAATCCGTCCAAGACTCGGTGCGCGACTGCTAAAGTCGCGTCGGGCGTGACATCTCTAGGCGCGGGCCCGGTGCCCCCCGTAGTAAGGATCAAATGACAATGCAAGTTGTCGCAAAGCTCGATCAAAGTTTGCTCGATCAAAATTTGCGTATCCGGGATAAGACGAGTTTCAGCCCGCCAAGAGGTTTTAATTGCGGCAGTAAGCCATGCTTGTAACGCGGGTATACCTTGATCTTCATAGACACCCTGGCTCGCGCGATCACTCACACTTACCAATCCGACCCGTAATTCCTCACTCATCGTGCCCGTACCTTAAAACAGAAAACTTACAAGATGCAACCTACGCTTTTGTTACGATGCCAAATTCATATGCTAAGTAGCCCGCATAAAAGCAAAAAGCCGAATAATTAAAATAAGGCCGAATCTGCTTCATGGTTGGGTACACCGGCCGTCTTCGCCTGAGGTAACAAGCGAAACAGCGCTCGATAATTCGCAGGCGGGCGGGCTGCGGCTTGTTCCTTGCGCGTGTTGCGTATCAGAGTGCGCAATTGTTGCGCGTCGCATCCAGGATAGCTCGATAGAAATTCCGCGAGGCTAGCATCCTCCGCCAATAAGCGCTCGCGCCAGCGCTCGACTTCATGCAAGCGGCCGATTTCTTGATAGTTCACGCCTTTCCAAGCATCCAATTGCTGCTGTATGGGGGTGGCGTCGATGCCGCGCATTATGCGCCCTATATACTGCATTTGCCGACGTCCGGCCTCATCTCTGCCCAAGCGTTTCGCCAGCAGCACGGCATCCAGCAATTGATCCGGTAATCGAAGTTGGTCCAACTGGCTGCGATTCAAGGCCACCAGCTCGACGCCTAGTTTTTGCAAAGCGGTGGAAATTTGCTTGCGTTTGGTTTTGCTAAGAGCTTCTTCATCCATGCGGACAGATCCGATGCGGCGCGCGTGACGGCAAAGCGGCGCAAAATTGCTATGATAACCGCTTTCCCCCGAATCACTCTCACACACTACGAAGGCAGCCGTGGACGAAAGCCGTTTTTCTTATTCTTTAGCAGACCTGCAACAACTCACGCAAGATGTCATCCACCAAGCCCGTTTAGCCGGCGCCACTGCTTGCGAAGCGGAAATCAATCAAGGCTTCGGTCAAAACGTCACCGTGCGTTTAAACCAAGTGGAAACCATAGAGTACAACCGCGATAAAGGCTTGGGCGTCACTTGTTATTTCGGCCAGCAACGCGGTCACGCCAGCACCGCGGATTTGAGCGCGCAAGCCTTGAGCGATACCGTCGCCAAGGCGCTGGCCATCGCCAAATATACGGCGGAGGATGAATATGCGGGCTTGCCGGAAGCCGAGATGTTGGCAAAGGAATGTCCCAATCTGGATTTGTATCATCCCTGGGATTTGCCGGTGGAAGAAGCCATCGCCCTGGCGCAAAAGTGCGAAGCCGCTGCGCTTGCCGTGGATGCGCAAATCAATAATTCCGAAGGCGCATCGATTTCTACTCAAGAGTCGCAATTCGTGTATGGCAATAGCCTGGGTTTTATCGGCGGTTATCCCACTTCGCGGCAAAGCATATCTTGCGCCGTCATCGCCGAGTCCGAGGCGGGAATGCAGCGCGACTATTGGTATACCACGGCGCGCGCCGCCGGCGCTTTACAAGAAGCCGAAAAGGTCGGCCGCATCGCGGGGGAGCGCACCTTGCGCCGCTTGAATGCGCGCAAATTAACAACCCGCCAAGCACCGGTTATTTTTGAGGCGCCTATCGCTGCCGGCTTATTGGGCAGCTTCGTCTCCGCAGTGAGCGGGGGCAATTTGTATCGCAAGACATCGTTTCTCCTGGATACCCTGGGCCAGCAATTGTTTTCGCCCTTTGTGCAAATCGTTGAACGTCCCCATTTACCCGCGGGCTTGGGCAGCGCCCCTTTCGACAATGAAGGGGTGCGCACGCAAGATCGGGCAGTGATACGGGATGGCGTATTGCAAGGCTATTTTTTATCAACTTACTCCGCGCGCAAATTAGGCATGCAATCCACGGGCAACGCCGGTGGCAACCATAATTTGATTATTCAATCCGGAGATTATGACTTTGCTGCTCTATTAAAAAACATGGGCACGGGTTTAGTGGTGACGGAGTTATTAGGCCAGGGCGTGAATCCAATCACCGGTGATTATTCGCGTGGCGCAGCGGGGTTTTGGGTGGAAGGCGGCGAGATTCAATATCCGGTGGAAGAAATCACGATCGCCGGCAATCTAAAAGATATGTTTAAACAGATCGTCGCGGTGGGCAACGATATCTTGATTCAAGGTTCACGCCAAACCGGATCGATTTGGATAGAAAATATGACCATAGCCGGCGATTAAGCGCGGCAGTAAGGGGGGAATATGCAAAGACGACATTTTTTAAGACGAGCCGGCCTCGGCGCCGCCGGCGCCGCGAGTTTAGGCCTGACACAAAAGGCATCGGCCGCGAACGAGCCCGAAATCAAATGGCGCTTAACCTCCAGCTTTCCGAAAAGCTTAGACACGATATTTGGCGCGGCGGAATTGCTGGCGGCGCGGGTGGCCAAGCTTACTCAAAATAAATTTCAAATCCGGGTATTCGCTGCCAACGAAATCGTGCCGGGTTTACAAGTGCTGGATGCGGTGGGGCAAGGCACGGTGGAATGCGGCCACACCGCGAGCTATTACTACGTCGGTAAAAACAAAGCCTTCGCCTTCGATACCGCGATGCCCTTTGGCTTAAGCGCTCGTCAACACAATGCCTGGTTGTATTACGGTGGCGGACTGGCGCTTTTACGTGAATTATTTAAATCCTATGGTGTGGTGAATTTCCCCGGAGGCAACACCGGCACCCAAATGGGCGGCTGGTTTCGCAGAGAGATCAAAAGTCTCGCGGATTTAAAAGGCCTGAAAATGCGCATACCCGGTATCGCCGGGGAAATCATGGCGCGCCTGGGAGTGGTGACGCAAACACTCGCGGGCCCGGATGTGTATCCCGCTTTGGAACGCGGCGCCATAGACGCGGCCGAGTGGGTGGGACCTTATGATGATTTGAAGCTGGGCTTCCACAAAGTGGCTAAGCATTACTACTATCCCGGCTGGTGGGAAGGGGGTGCCGGCTTATCATTCATCGTGAATAGCAAGGAATGGGAAAAGTTGCCCGCGCAATACAAGGAAGCTTTCGAAGTGGCCAGCGCGGAGGCGAATTTGCATATGCTCGCGGCCTACGATGCCAAGAATCCCGCCGCGCTCGCGCGTCTATTGAGTGAAGGCGCTAAGCTGCACGCTTTTCCACAAGATATGATGGCGGCCGCATTAAAAATTGCCAACGCCTATTACACGGAAGAAGCCAACAAAAATCCTGCATTCAAAAAAATCTTTGAGGCTTGGTCGCGCTTTCGCAGCGACGAATTCCAATGGTTTCGGGTGGCCGAATTAAGCTACGCCAACTTTACGTTTAACAATGTGAAATAGGTCGAAGACCATCATCGCGCCTGCAGCGCAGGCTTAAGGCATATTCGGGAGTTCCAAGCGCAAAGGCGCGCTCGCCTTCGTGGCACCGCTATGCCCTGTCAACGCCGGAAAAGCCAAAACCGCCGCCACCATGAGTAATTGCAAGAGCACGAAAGGTACCGCGCCCCAGTAAATTTCACTGGTGCGCACCGCGGGCATAGTGCGTCCGCTCGCGAGGTCTGGATAAGCTGTTTTAGGTGCCACGCTGCGTAAATAAAACAAGGCGAATCCAAAAGGCGGATGCATAAACGAAGTTTGCATATTGAGCGCGAGCAACACTCCGAACCATACTAAATCGATACCCAATTTATCCGCGACCGGCGCTAGCAAAGGCACGAGGATAAAAGCCAACTCGAAAAAATCTAAAAAGAAAGCCAGCAAGAACACCAGCAGATTTACCACGATTAAAAACCCTAAAGCGCGCCCCGGTAAATTACTGAGTAGATGTTCCACCCAGAGATCACCATTCCAAGCACGGAAAACCAAACCGAATACAGTGGAGCCTATCAATATAAACATCACGAAGGCCGACAGTTTGGTCGTGGTGTCTAAAGCCTGCTTAAGCAAAGCGAGCGTCAAGCGGCGTTTCATCACGGCTAAGATCAAGGCGCCTAACGCGCCCATGGCGCCGCCCTCGGTAGGCGTGGCGATCCCCAGAAAGATTGTGCCCAATACGAGAAAGATCAGAGCGAGCGGGGGCAGCAAGCTAAACAGCGAACGTCTCGCCAACTCCCCTAAACTGGTGCTGCGTGCGTTCGGCGGTAAGGCCGGCGCCATTGCCGGACGAAATAGCGCAAGCAACAAGACATACAAGGCATAGCTCAAAGAGAGTAATAGACCGGGCCCCATGGCGCCTTGGTATAGCTCACTAACCGGCCGCTGCAATTGGTCCGCGAGCACGATTAAAACCAAGCTGGGTGGAATAATTTGCGCCAAGGTGCCGGACGCGGCGATGACACCGCAAGCTAAGCGTCTGTCGTAGCCGTAGCGCAACATAATCGGCAAAGCGATTAAACCCATGGAGATCACCGAAGCCGCGACCACACCCGTGGTCGCCGCCAGCAAAGCGCCGACGAAAACCACGGCATAGCCTAATCCACCGCGTACCGGACCGAAAAGCTGGCCTAGCGTATCGAGCAAATCTTCCGCCATGCCGCTGCGTTCCAAAATCAAACCCATGAAGGTAAAAAACGGAATCGCCAGCAAGGTTTCGTTTTGCATAATGCCGTATACCCGGTAAGGCAGCGCGCTTAAAATTTCAAATCCGAACTGTCCCGTGGCCACGCCTAAGGCCGCAAACAACAAGCCATTCGCGGCCAAAGAAAAAGCCACCGGATAGCCCAGCAATAAAAACACCACCAAACAAGCGAACATCGCCGGGGCTATCCATTCGCCGCTCATGCGTCGCCCTGCGTTGCGGTAAGTGTTTCTTGTTCGGGCGAGCGCGCCGGGCCTAAGCCTGTTTCATAGCCTAATAAAAAACCGACGCGTTTAATGATCTCGGCCAGCCCCTGCAGCACCAGGAGGGCGAAACCCAAAGGGATGAGAAATTTGGCCGGCCACAAGATTAAACCACCGGGACTACTGGAGGCTTCGCGGCTTAGAAACGCCTGCAAAAAAAACGGCCAGGAAAAATAAATCAGCACCGCACACAGCGGTAGGAGGAATAACAAGGCGCCCGCGATGTCTAGCCAAGCTTGCCCACGTGCGCTGAAGCGGCTGCTCAAGATATCAATGCGCACATGCTCGTTTTTTTGCAAGGTGTAGGCGGCGCCTAATAAAAAGACGCCGGCAAAGAAGTACCACTGAATTTCTAAAAACGCGTTGCTGCTGAGTTGGAAGGCCTTACGCGAAACCGCGTTGCCGGCGCTGACCAATACCATCGCTAAAATCAGCCATGACACGGCCCGGCCGATCAGCCTATTGAGGCGATCAATCAAATGCGCGAGGGAAAGCAGGCGATGCACGAAATACACTCACAAAATGGGGCCATTATAGCCAGCGTGAGCGGTCGTGAGGGACTTGTGCAGATGCTAAGATTCTAAGCATGCAAAACTACCGGGTCTTATTGGGCATGGGCGGCGTGGCGCCGGATGACAGGGCCGTCGCCCGCGCTTGGGAAAAACGCTTGCATTGGGTGATGTTGGGCGTGGCCTTATTGGCGCTGCCGGCCTTCTATTTGGATCTGAGTCATAACACGCAACTTCGTTGGTTGAGCCGCGCGTTGGATATTTTCATCCTCCTCGCTTTCAGTGCCGAATTGCTTTTAATGCTGAGCGTGAGCCGACGCCGGATTTTATACCTCACCCGGAATTGGCTAGACGTCTTGATCATCGCCAGCGCCGCGATGACGATCGTGGGCATCAGCGCGGGCTGGGTGCCTTTGGTGCGTTTACTTCGCTTGGCCTATCTCTCTTTGATGCTGGCCCGCACCTTGGGGGCGATGCGTAATTTGCTCGCGCCCGGCGCCGCGCCCTATTTGCTGGGTTGGGGTGTGATCACTTTGGCCTTGGCCGGAGCAGGTTTTTATTGGCTGGAGCCCACCGTGCATTCCTATGGCGATGGTTTGTGGCTGGCCTTCACCACCGGTTCTACCGTGGGCTATGGCGATATCGTGCCCACCACTACTGCTTCCCGTATTTTCGCGGCACTCATGGCCATTATCGGGCTTGCGATTTTATCCATGATGACGGCGCGCATCGCGGCATTTTTAATCGGCGAGGACGAAAAACGCATGCGTGCGGAGTTGCATAAAGACATTAAAGAACTCCGTCTAGAAGTCCAAAAATTACGCAACGAAATCGCCGCGCTCTCGGCGAAATAAGCCCTGCGCGGCTGCGCTAGGCTGCGACCGCATGTTAGAATACGCTCTTTTCGCCTCGAGCCCGCTCATGTTTAGTGCTAGCCAAACCATCCCCACCACCGACCCCGATTTATGGAAAGCCATGGAGGCCGAGCGGCAGCGCCAAGAAGATCATATCGAGCTCATCGCGTCCGAGAATTACACCAGTCCCGCGGTGATGCAGGCACAGGGCTCGGTACTGACCAATAAATACGCCGAGGGCTATCCAGGTAAGCGTTATTACGGCGGCTGCGAATACGTGGACATCGCCGAGCAGCTGGCGATAGATAGAGCCAAAGCCTTATTTCACGCCGAATATGTGAATGTGCAACCGCACTCCGGCTCTCAGGCCAATGCCGCGGTTTATCTTTCGGTACTGCAACCCGGCGATACCATACTCGGCATGTCGCTGGCGCATGGCGGCCATCTTACCCACGGTGCCAGTGTCAACTTCAGCGGCAAATTATTTCACGCCGTGACCTATGGTTTGCACGCCGAGACCGAGGCCATCGATTACGATGAAGTGCAGCGTTTGGCGACCGAACACAAGCCCAAGATGATAGTCGCCGGTGCCTCGGCTTATTCCTTGGTGATCGATTGGAAACGCTTCCGCCAAATCGCCGACAGCGTAGGCGCGTATTTATTCGTGGACATGGCGCACTATGCGGGCTTAGTCGCGGCGGGCGTGTATCCCACTCCCGTCGGCATCGCCGATTTCGTCACCACGACCACGCATAAAACCTTGCGCGGACCGCGCGGCGGCTTAATCATGGCGAAGGCGGTACATGAAAAAGCGCTGAACTCCGCGATTTTTCCTATGACTCAGGGGGGCCCCCTTATGCATGTGATCGCGGCCAAAGCCATGGCTTTCAAAGAAGCGATGAGCAAAGACTTCATACACTACCAAGAGCAAGTCATCGCCAACGCTCGGGTCATGACTAAAGTATTGCAGGAGCGCGGCGTGCGCATCGTCTCCGGGCGCACCGATTCACATTTATTCTTGGTCGATTTGCGCGCCAAAAACCTGACTGGTAAAGACGCCGAAGCCGCGCTGGGCCGGGCGCATATCACCGTGAATAAAAATGCGATCCCCAATGACCCGCAAAAACCTTTCGTCACCAGCGGTATACGCATAGGCACGCCGGCCATGACCACCCGTGGTTTTAAAGAAATTGAAGCGGAACATTTATCGCATATGATCGCCGATGTGCTGGATGCGCCGAACGACGCCGCGGTGCTGGCCAAAGTCGCCGACGCAGCGCGCGCCTTATGCCTGAAATTTCCGGTGTATGGAAAATAAGCGGCTTGATTCATTCACCGCGCCCCGGCTTCTACGGACGCGGTTGCAACGCCGCCTTGTAGCGGATTTATAGTCATGAAATGCCCCTTCTGCGGCGCCGACGACACCCAGGTGATCGATTCACGCGTTAGCGAAGAGGGCGACAGCATACGCAGGCGGCGCCGCTGCGCGGATTGCAATAAGCGTTTCACCACTTACGAAACCGCCGAATTGCGCATGCCGCAAGTGGTCAAAACCAATGGCATACGCGAAGAATTTTCACGTGAGAAATTGCGTACCAGCTTTATTCGCGCATTGCATAAGCGACCGGTGCCCACGGAATTTGTCGACGCCGCGATTGAACGCATTGCGCAAGAACTGCTGGGTCACGGCGAGCGAGAAATCGCCGCCCGCCTCATTGGCGAAAAAGTCATGGCCGCGTTGTATAAATTGGATAAGGTCGCTTATATCCGTTTTGCCTCGGTGTATCGCAGCTTTCAAGACGTGGAAGACTTCCGCGAGGTGATACAAGATTTGGACAGCGGCGCTAAACGGCCCAAGCGCGCGAAATAAGCCGCCTGAAACGCAGCGCTCGCCGCCATCACTACGCACTGAGTCCAAACTTCATAGATGTTTTCTAAGCCGTGATTTAAAACCGCTCACTATGTTTTCACCCGCCGATCATCGCTTCATGGCTCAAGCGCTGCGCTTAGCAGAGCGGGGTTTGTATACTACCCGCCCTAACCCGCTGGTCCGCTGCGTGATTTTTCGTGCCGAGCAAATCTTTGCCGGGGGTTGGCCCGAACCCGCCGTAGGTCCACATGCCGAAGCCCACGCGCTGCAGCAAGCCGGAGCCGCGGCGCGCGGGGCTACCGTCTACGTCAATTTAGAGCCGTGTTCGCATCACGGGCGCACGCCGCCTTGTGCCGACGCTTTGATCGCAGCGGGTGTGGCGCGTGTGGTGTGCGCGATGCGTGATCCCAATCCGCAAGTCGCGGGGCGGGGCATCGCGCGGCTGCAAGCGGCCGGCATCGCCGTGGAAAACGGCCTATTGGAAAACGCGGCGACGGAAATGAACGCGGGGGTTGTGTCACGTATGACCC
>CAZKHT010000097.1:0-10066 GCA_964552595.1 uncultured Burkholderiales bacterium | reverse complement strand
GGCTTGCCAGCTTTTCTGTATGGAGACTGCGAGTTGATGCGGGTCAAATGCCATAAATAGTTGCTCGTCGATAAGTGCGCGGGGGTGGCTCTGTTAAGATTATCCGCTCGCCGCTAAAAGCCAGGCAAGCCAACACGACAACGCGAAAAAATAATAATTCATGAGTGTTTCCACTTCGAAATATACACGTAGCCTGGTGTGGTTCCGCCGCGATTTGCGCGCCTACGATCATGTCGCGCTGTCGCGCGCCTTAAAAGACAGCGCAGAAGTGTATTGCGTATTCTGCTTTGACACCGACATTTTAGCGGGCTTGACGCCTGACGATAAACGCGTGGCTTTTATCTGGCGCGCAGTTGTGGAACTGCGCGAGATGCTTAGGCAAATGGGGGGCGATTTAAGCGTGCGCCGCGGTCGCGCCGTCGAGGTGCTACCGCAATTGGCGCGGTCCCTGAAAGCAGAGGCCGTGTATTGCAATCGCGATTACGAGCCGCAAGCCATACGCCGCGACGCCGATGTCGGCAGCGCGCTGCGCGAATTCAATATCGCCTTTCACGCGCATAAAGACCAAGTCATTTTCGAGTCTAAGGAAATCATCAGCGGCAGCGGTCGGCCCTATAGTGTTTTCACGCCGTATAAAACCGCCTGGTTAAAACGCCTCAGCGATGCCGATATACAACCTTATCCGATTGCCGAGCGGGCCGCGCAGTTAGCGCGATCTGCTCCCGAAGAAATGCCCAGCCTGGCGCAACTGGGGTTTGACAATGCCGGGCTTGCTACCTTGACGATACCCACCGGCATGACGGGCGCGCAAACCGTGTGTCAAAGTTTTGCGCAGCGCATGTCGGACTATGACAAAGACCGCGATTTTCCGGCGCGCGACGCCAGCTCGCATCTCAGTGTGCATCTACGCTTTGGCACGCTTTCTATCCGCGAACTGGTGCGGCTCGCGTATTACACACCGGGGAAGGGCGCGCAAACCTGGTTATCGGAACTCATCTGGCGGGAATTTTTTATGATGATTTTGTCCCAGCATCCGCGCGTCACTCAGCATGCGTACAAGACCGAATACGATGAGTTGGCCTGGGAGAATCGTCAGGATTTTTTCGCGGCCTGGTGCGCCGGCCAAACCGGTTATCCCATTGTCGATGCCGGCATGCGTCAGCTGAATCAAACCGGGTTCATGCACAATCGTTTGCGCATGATTACCGCGTCTTTTTTAGTAAAAGATTTACACATAGACTGGCGCTGGGGCGAGCGTTACTTCGCTGCGCAATTATTGGATTACGACTTGGCGGCCAATAATGGCAATTGGCAATGGGCGGCTTCCACCGGCTGCGATGCACAACCTTATTTCCGAATTTTTAATCCGGTGACCCAATCGCGTCGCTTTGATCCCGAGGGTGTGTTCATCAAACGCTATTGCCCTGAGCTCTCGCCCTTGGATAAAGATGAAGTGCACGCGCCGTGGCAGCTTCTCCCGATAGAACAATTAGCCTGTGGTGTGCTTCTCGGTCGCGACTATCCCGCGCCTATCGTGGATCACGAGACGGCGCGGGCGAAAACCTTGGCGATGTTTAAAGCGGTGCGCGCTGAAAATTAAGCGGCTTGATCCATAGCGTCACGATGATAGCCGACGACGGTCTCGACTTCATTCTTGGAGCCCAAGATCACCGGCACGCGTTGATGCAGTCCTTGCGGCTGCAAATCCAAGATGCGTTTATATCCCGTGGAGGCGGCGCCGCCGGCTTGTTCTATCAGCATGCTCATCGGATTGGCTTCGTAGAGTAAGCGTAATTTGCCGCCTTGCGCTTTAATCCGCGAGTCCATGGGGTAGAGAAAAATCCCGCCGCGAGTGAGGATGCGATGCACTTCGGCCACCATGGACGCCACCCAGCGCATATTGAAATCTTTACCGCGCGGACCATTTTTACCGGCCAAGCATTCATCCACATAGCGTTGCACCGCCGGCTCCCAAAAACGCTGATTAGAGGCATTGATGGCGAATTCCTTGCTGTCGGCGGGTATGGTCATATTCGGATGGGTCAAAATAAATTCGCCTATATCTCTATCCAGCGTAAAGCCATTCACGCCGTGCCCGGTGGTCAATACCAACATGGTCGAAGAACCATAAATCGCATAGCCGGCGCAAATCTGTTGCGTGCCCGGTTGCAGGAAGGCTTGCGCGCTAGCAGTTTTACCATCACCGGGGCAGCGCAGTATGGAGAAAATAGTCCCCACGGAAATATTCACATCGACATTCGAGGAACCATCCAAGGGATCGAACACCAACAAATATTTGCCGCGCGGATAACGCTCGGGAATGGGATAAATATCATCCATCTCTTCCGAAGCCATGGCGGCTAAATGGCCGGCCCACTCATTTGAGCGCAACATAATGTCGTTGGTGATGACGTCTAATTGCTTTTGCGTCTCACCTTGAATATTTTCCGAATTGGCCGAGCCCATCACGCCGACTAAAGCGCCTTTGGACACCGCGTTGGAAATCACTTTGCAAGCGGTGACCACGTCGTTCAATAAAGAAGTGAAATCGCCGGTGGCATCGGCGATGCGCCGCTGCTCTTCGATAATAAATTGGGTAATGCTGGTTCCGCTATGCATCGCAAAATCCTTTTTTAAATTCGGTATCAGAATATTAGTTGATACTGAATTTTATCAGATTATGCGGATTTAGGCGGTTTTTCCGGCTGTGGCGAGGAACTGGCGCATATTATTGGCGAGCAGGGTTATGCCTTTGGCGGTAGCGCCGGCGCGAATTAAAGCGTGTGATTTCGTTACGTCGACTCGCGTTTACCTCAAGGCGCGGTGGCGCGAGCGGGCCGTCGGGGTGCTCACCGAGTCTTATTGGCTATTCGCGATAGCTTGGTTCTTGTGTGGCCGGTCTTACGGCCGATCTGCTTAATTGATGCGGCACAGCAAGTTACTCGCCGCTCAGTTGATCCGCTCGGGTGAAAGTCCAAGTACGGGTGATGTCTAGGATATCGTAATCGCGGCGAATATCCTCGGGAAATGCGGCATAAGGGCTGGCGAGTTTGACGATGTTCTTCGCCGCTTCGTCCAAAATTTTAGAGCCTGAGCTACGGTCTACTTCCACGCCTTGCAAACTACCATCGGCGCGTATGTGCACGGTCAGCGTCAAATTACCGTAGAGCTTTTTCTGTTTCGCTTCTTCAGGATAATTTAAATTCCCGACGCGTTCTATCTTCATGCGCCAATCTTCCATATAGCGGGCGAAGCGGTATTCCTCGGCGCGGGCGCCTAAATTTTTACGGCGGGGACGCGACTGATAGGCATTGTGGTCGCGGGCAATCTGGGCTTCCAGACGCTGAATTTTAAAACTGCGGGCGACCAGATCAACAGCGTGCGGCGTTTGCCCGGCTTCTTGTTCCGGCTTGGCCTCGGGCGCGGGTTTGTCTATGAGTTTCTTCGCGCGCAACTGCGTCATGAGCTCGCGTTGCTGTGCTTCTTTCTCATACACTTGTTGCATGCGGGTCTTCAGCTCTTGCTGCGGTTCGGCGTCTTTTAATACCGGAAACGGCGTGGTTGCGACGGCCTTGGCATCGGTATTGCCACCGCCATCCAGATTGGCTTGGGCTAAGGCATCGGCTTTATGCGGGCGGGTTGCTGACTTGCTATTGACTAAGACGACTTGCAAAGGCGGCGTGCCTAGGTCGCCTTTGCTGCGGTCCCAAGAACTAAAATGCGTGGCGAGCAAAATGCCGTGCACCAAGGTCGAAAGCGCGAGAAACACGAAAATAAAATAGGAGTTTCGCGTCCGCGGCGGATGCAACAACAAAGGAGAGATTTTAAGAGGGCGGGCGCGCCCCAAGACGGCGCTCATCGCTTTTTACTGCTCAGCATGGCTGCATTGTAAAGGCATAAACTAGTGGATGCCAGACACAGCCTTGTAATCTAAGCCGCAGCGGTTTCCGCCACCCCTTCGAACACGGTAGCGATTTCCAGGGTCAATAAATCGACATCGCGCAGGGTTAACTTTACCTTAGTGCCGGGCGCCAGCTCCGGCACGGCGGCGGCTTTCACCACCAACGGTAAATTGTCTAAACGCACCAAGCTCTCGCGCAAAATATTGCCCGTGAATTGCTGCAAGTTTTCTTGCTGTATGTAACGCAGGGTCCAGTATTTTTCCATGCCGCGCTGAAAATCGTTGTACGCCTCATAGGCCTGTTCGAAGGCAAACAAGGCCGACTCCAAGCTTTCGTCTTTCAGTGCATAAGGCGGGGTGTCGCCACGCGCCAGCGCGATCAATTGGCGTTGATTCAGCAAATCAATATAGCGCCGCAAAGGCGAGCTGGCCCAAGTGTAGCGATTCACGCCTAAGCCTTGATGCGCTGAAGGCTCGGTGGTCATGCGGGTTTTGCCGCCGGCTTGGGCGCGATAAATCGCGCCTAGGCCTTGATCGGATAATTGCTCCCCCCAGCGGCTATTGGCCAAGATCATCATCTCGGCCACGACTTTATCGATGGGCGTGCCGCGCAGCCGGTGCGTAATGCGCACTACGTCGCCATCCACTTTGAAACTGTATTCCGGAATCAGCCCCCGGCCGGTGTCTTTCACCCCGCGCGCGGTCTCCAGATGGTTGGCGAAATGCCACAACCATTCCAGCTCCGCCCGATAGGGATAGTCGGCGTTCTGCCCCAGCGTGGTTTCGTTAAACAGCGGCTCCAATTGCTCATGGCGTAAATTGGCGGCGATGCGGACGCGCTCCACTTTGCTATGCATCTCGCGCAGCGTGAAGTCGGGCGCGATCGTGAGATAGAGCGATAGAGCGGGACAGATCGCGCCTTCTTTCAAGGTAAAGCGCTCCACGGCGTAGTCGGGCAGCATGGTGATTTTCTGTCCCGGCATATACACCGTGGACAAGCGGCTGCGCGCTATGCTTTCCAAAGCTGAATCCGGGGTAATGCCCAGCGCCGGCGCGGCGATATGAATGCCTACTTGATAGTCGCCGTTAGCAGCGGCGGTGAGCGAGAACGCATCGTCGATTTCCGTGGTGGTCTCATCGTCTATGCTAAAGGCGGCGACCTCGGCTAGGGGTAAATCCGCAAAATCTTGCGCGAGCGGGGTCGCGTCTAGCGCAAAGCCTGTGCCCTCGGGAAACCACACCCGCAGAAATTTCTGCAAATGAAAATCGTGTATGGAGGGGATGGCACCGCATTTTTCCAACAGATGCAAAGGCGAGAGATGCGCCGCGGCGGCAGCTTGATCCAATGCCTTGGTCTCCAGCGCATTCTTATCCGGCGCGTAGAGGAGTGCCGGCAGATGCGGGCCAAAAGCGGGTGGCAGACGATGCGCGCTCAAATCCGCAACATAGGCCGCCAATAATTCTGCTTGCTTACGCTTGCGCTCTTCACTGGCGAGCGCCGCTTTCAGAGATTCTGCAGGCGCCGCTTTATACCGGCCTTTGCCTTTTTTATAAAAATACATAGGCGCGCTGTGCAAGCGCAGCAATAACCCAGCGTGTTCTATTGCATTGGGCTCATGTCCGAAATAATCGCGGCCTAGGCTATCGAAAGCGAATTCCTCGCTGCCGCTCACTTCCCACAAAAAATCCAGATCCATCTCATCGCGCAGGGCTTGCGCGGCTTCTAGGAAACCCGTCAGCGCGGGCTCTTTGAATTGAAATAAAACATTGCCGGCTTTGATTTTGGCGCGCTTGCCGTGCAGGGTTTCGACCTGTAGCGAGGTCGTGTTGTCGGCCAAGATCGTGCCGACTTTGAAGCCGCCATCCTCTTCAAAAAAAACATACATATATAGTGCGCCCGGCAAAAGGAGGATGTCAAAAAGGGTGCAGAGTGTAGCCGATTTGCTCGGGGGACGAAACCATGAACCCAATTCGGTGCTGAAGCCGCACTATACGAGTGCGAATTACTGGCCCCAGTCGCGCGCAAAGCGTACAGCGCGGAAATTTCCGAGGATACACCTAGGCACAAAATCTGCTCTAGCAAAAAGGGATAAACGCTAAGGAAAATACCATGACACGCACGGAAGTCACCGAGCTGATCATCGCGGCGAAGCGCAAAAAGAAATTGAGCTATGCCGCCATTGCCAAAAAAGTAGGTAAGAGTAAAGAGTGGACCACGGCCGGTTTGCTGGGGCAGATGAGCTTCGACAAAAAACAAGCGGACACCCTGGGCAAATTATTGGGGCTACCGCCGGAAGCGGTCGAGCTATTGCAGGAAGTGCCTTATAAGGGATCCTTGCCGACCAGCGTGCCGACTGATCCTTTGATCTACCGTTTTTACGAGTTAGTAAACGTTTATGGCACGACTTTCAAGGCGCTGATACACGAAGAGTTCGGCGACGGCATCATGAGTGCGATCGATTTCACCATGGACTTGCAGCGCGAGCCCGACCCTAAAGGGGATCGCGTGCGCATCGTGATGAGCGGAAAATTTTTGCCGTATAAAACCTACTGAGCTACAAGAAGGCGCTTTCAATCACAACATGCCCGGCATGCCTACATAGCCCGGCCAAGCTTGCACGCGGCGTATCCACGACACGACAGCGGCATAATCTTCTAAGGCTAGCCCCGCCTCTTTTGCCATCGCCACATAAGGATAGCAAGCGATGTCGGCTAAGGTAGGATGGTCGGCGGCAAGCCACAAGCTCTGTTTCAAATGCGCATCGAGTAACTCCAGCGCTTGCTTTCCCAGGGCTTGGCATTCAGGCACATTCCAGGGTGCGCCAAAATTGATGGCGGCACGGGCGCGGGCGATGCCATATAAAATTTCGTTTTCCGCAACCGCCATCCATTGCATGACCCGCGCCATGGCGAGCGGCTCTGTCGGCAACCACGCATCAGCCTGATACTTGCGCGCCAGGTAAATCAAAATCGCTTGCGAATCCCAAATGATTTCGCCCGCATCTTCCAACACCGGCACTTGCCCACGGGGATTCAGCCGCAAAAATTCCGGCGTCTTGCTGCCACCCTGAGCCAGATCTACGCTCACGATGTCATGCGGGACTTTGAGTTGCGCCAAAAGCATGCGTATCTTGTGGCAGTTGCCGGAACGGGCGGCATCATAAAGTTTCATGGATTTCCTCTAATGGTGAATAAACTCGCTGCTCTGCAAATTTTCTGACCGCTTATGGAAATGAGGTTCATTTGTTTTTTAAAGAGATGATAGGCCTCGGAGTGTGCGTAAATAAACGCAAACGCGATTTCGGAGCGCAATATAAAAACTATACGGCGGAATAAGCTTAGTCCGCTACTACCGTCCTATGTTTAGCCCAATCTCTCAGCGCTTTCAGCTTTTGATCCATCAATACCGACAGCGGCCGTGTACGCTGAATCTCGGCCAGCAAAAGCGCTGTGGATAGCATGGACTGCTGGGCGACTGCCTCATACATCGCCGCGACCACGACATGCTCTATCTCCGCGCCGGAAAATCCTGCGCTGGCTTCGGCGAGCTGCGCGATATCAAAGTCTTGTGGATCGCGCTTACGCTTGCGTAAGTGAATGCGAAAGACTTCCTCGCGCGCGATGCTATCCGGTAGGTCGACGAAAAATATTTCGTCTAGCCGGCCCTTGCGTATCAGCTCGGGCGGCAGCGCTTGGATATCGTTTGCGGTGGCCACCAAGAAAACCCGCGAACGGCGCTCCGCCATCCAGGTCAGCAATGAACCCAGTAGCCGCTGCGACGAGCCGTTGTCCGCATCGGCCGACTCCACGCTGAGCGATTTTTCGATTTCATCTATCCATAAAATACAGGGCGACATCGCATCTGCAATTTTCAGCGCTTCGCGTAAATTGCGCTCGGTCTCACCGATATATTTGTTATACAGCTTGCCAAAGTCTAAATGCAGCAAGGGCGTTCCCCAGGCGCCGGCGACGGCCTTGGCCGCCAAGCTTTTGCCGCAGCCCTGCACGCCGAGTAGCAAAATTCCTTTCGGCGTATCCAGTCCTGTCGCTTCCGCTAAGCCTAAGAAGGCCGCTTTGCGTTGCGTGAGCCAGCGCTTGAGATTCTTTAAACCGGCCACATCCGTGAACTGCGCCGTCTCCGACTCAAAATTTACCAAACCACTTTGTCCAAACAAATCGTGCTTCGCTTTCAACACGCGCGGGATATCGCTCGTGGTGAGGGCGCCATCGTCGCGCAAGGCGAGTCGTATCATGCGTCGTGCGTCTTCGCCGCTTAAACCCAGCAAGTGCTGTATCAAAGCGTCTACCGCTTCTTGTTGCCCGGTCACTTTGTCATTGTGCATTTCCCACGCTTGGACTTCCTCTTTCAGCAATTCGCGTATGCCAGTCTGATCGGGAATGGAAAGCGCATACCGCGTCACCAGGCGCTCCAGTTCGGGCGGGAAACTAATTTGGTGACTCACGAAAATTAAAGTGCGCTCGGTCTTGTGATAAGTCTGCGCGATATTTTTGATGAGGCGCACATGCACCGGATCGTTCAAATACGGATGAAAATCCAGTAGCGCATACACGCCATTTTGCGCTGTGCTTTCGATGTGCCGCAGTAAATCCGTCGCGTCTTTGGTTTCCGGCACCCGGTCCGCTCGGCCATTGCGGCGCAGGCCTTGACTGACATTCCAAGTGAAGTAAGGCTGTTGGCGCAGATTGCACACACGCTCCAGCAAATCTAGGAAGCGTAATTCCTCGTGCGTCTCCACCAAAATAATCGGGAAACGCGAGACCACCATGATCTCCAAATCGCGCTGCTCTTTCATGCCCCGGCCTCGCTTACGTTCCGCGCCAGCATGCTTATGACTTCATAGACGGACAACATTCAGTATCTCCTCTCGCGTTTCCGCCGGCGTTTTTCCGTCTGTGTAAACAGTGCTGGTCGCCAAACGATGATTGCAATCGTCTTTCACCCAATGCGCGATGAAATCGTAACCCTGATGTACCCAATCGCGACTATTGCGCTCTCGCAACCGTTGTACGGAAAGATCCAAATCCGGGCTGGGAAGCAACAGAATTATATGGGAACACCCGGCGAGCGCGGCGGCGACCGACTCAAACAAAGAGGCGTCTTCGTAATGCGAATGGCCCGCACCAAAATCAATGACACAGTCAGAATAGTCTCTCACGACGCATTGCGCGGCATAGGCGAGAGAAGGCCACCAGTGGCGATAAGCCGCCAAATAGCCGGCGGAATTTTTAATTTCATTAAAGCGCGCGGAGGAAAAGCCGTTTGCTTCGTAATACTTCTGCGCAATGCTGTCGAGCGAAACCGAGGATTTATTTAATGCTTCGGCAACCAATCGACCTTGGGTGGATTTGCCTGCACCTACGGGGCCTATAAGAATGATGTTGGGGTTAGGGTGAGGCGCCAAAGTATGCTAGCTTTAATCTGCACTGGCGGCTGTCCGCATATTCCGCTTTTGCTTCCAAAAGCCGATCGCAACCCCTACGAGCAGTATGCCACCTAGGCTACTTAGAAAAACGCCAGAGATGTAGCCGGCAAGCGGTTTCGGTAGCGAGTTGAAAAGCAACCCCACAATATCCAACTGTGGCGGAAGAAAGATAGGCCAATTACCTTGGATAAATGCAGCAGTGCCGCCCGCAATAAAATAGATAGCAAAGGCGAGGGCAATAAATAACTCAAGATTGGTTGCGGGCTGGGCTGGCGACGGTGGCCTAGGTTGCTCTTTTCTTGAAGCGATATCCCTTGCCGAAGCGTGAGCGGCAAAATGACAACGCGCACAGACGTCCGTTCCGGGCAAATTAGAGGCACCGCACAAATGGCAGGTCCAAGAATAGGCCGGCGCTTTCATGTTACAACGGCCTGCTTTCGGACGGCGAGCAAGCCCGTGCCTGTTTCACTCCAAAGTATAAAAACTCCACGACGAAGCGAGGAAAACCAGCAAGTTTCGGCTTATTTGTGAGAGCAAGTAAATGCTGGTCTAAAGCATTCAGTAACATGAGAGACTGTTCATGATTGCGAGAATAGGATGGTACTTTTAGCCCTTCGCTGCGGAAGCCGAAATCATCACCTCCGCCATCGCCCCGTACACTGCGATCCATGCCGCTTTGACTTCAGTAGTAAAACCCGCGCCTAAGCATTGTTCATGCGTT
>CAZKHT010000096.1:8968-10117 GCA_964552595.1 uncultured Burkholderiales bacterium | reverse complement strand
AACTTCCGGATTCCTCATGATCGACTTTTTTAACTTCTTCTAAGGTGCCTAATTGTTTTCGCCCACCGGCGCGGCCGCTAATCATAGGCCATAGCAACATCAAGCCACTCACCACGGCCAAGCCTATGGTAAACAAATTATCTTTAACGAATTGCATGCTTCTTTTGCTCCTGTAAAAAAATCTCGGTGGTCGTGCGCAGCGCGGCGACAGCGCTGTCTTGCGCCATCGTTAAGCCGCGCAGTAAAGTTAAAAAATTCTCCGCGCCTGCCGGATACACCATCAAAGCGCGTTTTAGTACGCTGTCCGCCGTCGCGGTGTTGCCTTGCAGCGCCCAAAGCAATGCTTCCCGGTAGACCACTTCTTGCGTGGGTGCAAAGCGCATGACATCGGTGTTCAATGCCAATTTGTCCGCCAAGTCTTGGCGATTCAGCTCAATCGCAATTGCATAGGCGAATTCACTATAAGGCGCCAGTAAAGAGTCGGAGCGCGTGTCTTGCAATATGCGGTTAATTTCCGCCACGTTAGGCAGCGTGGCTCGGTGCACCAGCAAACTCTCCAACTGCCGGTAAGTATTAGCCATGCGCACCAAACTAATAAAGGCCAATACCAACATCAGGGCGTAAGCGCCGCGCATCAAGCCACTTAAGCGCAAACTTAAGCTGTGATTGTCGGCGGCGCCTATGAGCAACATTGCCGGGCCTAGAAAATAGCTATACCACAAAGGATATTCCAGCAGGCTATGCACCATCAGCATGCTCAAGACCGCCGCCACCCAAAACCCGGCCAAAGTCTTGGTTTGGCGATAAACCCCAGTTAGCCAATAAATAGCACCGCCTCCCGCCAACACCAAGCCCGCGGTGCCGAATTCCGCTGCGAGCTGGGTCACTATATTGTGGCTATGGTTGTATAAAGCATTCGCCAAAATATCAGGCTGCAATTGGCCGGCGCTTACGCTGAGCGCGGACTCCGAGCTTAGTTGCAAATGCTGCCAAGCATATTGGCCGAAGCCGTCGCCGAAAACCGGATAGCGCAGAAAAAATTGGATGGCATCCCGACAAAAGGCCAAGCGCACGTACGCGCAAATAGCAAAATCGAAAAGGCGTCAGGTGCGAGTGATTACAACCCCCAGGCTCTGTAACGACGGTAGA
>CAZKHT010000096.1:0-8958 GCA_964552595.1 uncultured Burkholderiales bacterium | reverse complement strand
GGGGGGGGCTCCGGGCTTTGGTGAAAAAGTCGCCAAGAATTTTGGGCGGAACCGGGCGCCAAAAACCGAATGGCACAGCCAATTTGGAATGGCCTCCCGCCACAAGGCCAAGCGCACGTCCACGCCATTGGCTAAATCGAAAAGGCGTTCGGTGGGGGTGATGACGGCGCCCACGCCTTGTAGCGCGGGCAGATGGGCCAGCCATTGTGCCAAGGCGAATACCGGCATAAACAGCAGCGTCGCGATCAGCAAACGCTGAGCCGAGCCCTCGGCCTTGCGCCAGCCCCCACTCAAAAGCAGTAAGACGCATAAGTAAAGCCAACTCGCGCGCGAGCCGGTCAGCGACAAGATCGCGAGCAAAAATCCGGCGGCGAAAATAGCCAGGGCCAGAGGCAGACGCTGGCGCGCCCATAAATATAAGAGCGAGGCCAAGCCTATGCCGAGATAGTCCGCGAAGTGATTGGGTTGACCCAAATTCGCGGTGAGCGGACCGGCCAATTTGCGATTAATCCAAGTATCCAGGGGCGTATGCCAAGCGAAATGCTGAATCAAAGCCACGCCTGCGCTCAGCAGGGCGCCGATTAAAAATGCCCAAGCGAGTGTATCCGCCATGGTTTGCAGGCCCATCTCGCGGCGCAATTGCTGGCCTAGCCATAACATCAACGCCGCCCACAAAATATAGGAGGCGGCGACGAAGGCCTGTTGCGAATAAGCGATGCGCCCCAGCATCAGTTGCACCAGCACAATCGCAATAAAGCCCAGTACGAACAGCAAGCTGCGCGGCAATACCATGGGCTGCCAATAGTGTTTGCTTAAGAGTGGCAAGGCCGCCAGCAGCCCCAGCCCGAAGGCCAGCCACTCGGAATAAAAACTCGGAATAGGCGGCTTGTGATGCCATTGCAAAAAGGGCAGAACAAAAGCGAGGGCGAGAAAAAACAAACTCGCCTGCAAGGGCGAGAAACGAGAAGCAGAAGAGGAGGCGTGGCTAGGCATACGGCCGCCGGTCATCCGGCGGCAGGGGCTGGTTAAGCGCAGCGCTCTTTCACGCCGGCCATTTTCAAAAATATTTCCAGGGGACAAAATTTGGTAATGCCGCTTTGAAATAAATTGAAACCGACGAAAGCGGTAAACCACAGCCAGCTCACATGGCTCAGATCGGCTTGGCCGCTGAAATGCGCCAATGCCAGAGACAACATAATGAACACACCTGCAAATACTCTTACCCATTGATTGACGTTCATTGCGCAACTCCTGTTGAAGAAACTTTTTTGTACAGCGCCGTATAGTACAACACCGGTATCACCAGCAGCGTCAGCACGGTGGAGACCAAGACCCCGAAGATGAGCGCGATCGCCAGCCCATTGAAAATCGGATCATCCAAGATAAAAAACGCACCCAACATGGCCGCCAAGCCGGTGAGAATAATCGGCTTGGCGCGGGTGGCGCCGGACAAAATCACTGCGCGCTGCAAATCCATGCCTTGCGCCACATGCATATTCACGAAGTCCACCAGCAAAATCGAATTGCGTACGATGATGCCCGCCAACGCGATCATGCCTATCATGGAAGTCGCGGTGAATTGCGCACCGAGCAAAGCATGGCCGGGCATCACGCCTATAATCGTCAGCGGGATGGGCGCCATGATAATCAACGGCACTAAATAAGATCGAAACTGCGCCACTACCAAGAGATAAATCAAAATCAAACCCACGCCGTAAGCAATGCCCATGTCGCGGAAGGTCTCGTAGGTCACTTGCCACTCGCCGTCCCATTTCAGCGCAAACCCGGCGTAGGGGTCTTGCGGCTGCTTGATGAAATAATGATGCAGGGTGCCGCCTTGCGGCAGCTGCAAATCGCTCAAGCGCGATTTAATGCCGAACATGCCATAGAGCGGGCTATCGATTTTGCCCGCCATATCGCCCACCACATACACCACGGGCAAGAGATCTTTGTGATAAATCGCCTGCTCGCGCGCCGCGGGCAAAACTTCCACCAGTTCCGATAAAGGCACGAGGCTGCCGTCACGCGCGCGCACCGTGAGTTTCAATAACTCGTCTAAATTATTTTGGCGCTCCGGCGGCAAAGAAATACGTACCGGAATTTCAAACTTGGCATCACCGGAATGAATCGGTGTCACATCCTCACCCGATAAACCCATTTTCATCACGGTGACGATGTCTTCCTGCGCCACTCCTTTGAGCGCGGCTTTATTTTGCAGCACATGCAAGATGAATTTACGCGCGTCGGCTTCCACGCTGTCATCCACGGCGGTGATGTCTTGCGTCGCACTAAAGGCTTTGCGCACTGCTTTGGCCACCGCCATTTGCGCGGGATAATCCGGGCCATACACTTCGGCGACGATGGGCGAGAGCACGGGCGGGCCAGGCGGCACTTCCACTACTTTCACATTGGCGCCGTATTTTGCGGCGATGCGTTCTATCGGCGGCCGCACGCTTTGCGCGATCTCATGGCTCTTGCGCGAGCGCGCATGCTTATCCACCAAATTAACTTGAATATCACCCTGCTCCGCGCCGCTGCGCAAATAGTATTGCCGCACTAGGCCATTAAAATTAATCGGCGAAGCGGTGCCGGCGTAAGCTTCGTAATCCGTTACCTCTGGCACTTGTGCGAGATAAGTGCCGATCTCATGCATGACACGCGCGGTTTGTTCCAAAGGCGTGCCCACCGGCATGTCGACCACGACTTGGAATTCGGATTTGTTGTCGAAGGGCAACATTTTTAGAACGACGATTTTGAAACCCACCAAGGCGAGTGCGAAAGCAATGGCGCCTAAGATCCAAAACAGCAAACGCTTACGCTTAGGCGCGCCCTGCTCGCCATTTAAAAACGGCGTGAGCCGCGCTTCGAACCAGAGACCGAATTTATCCATTTCGGGCGCGTGCCCATGCACGGTTTGCTTGCCTAATAATTTCAGCGTCAGCCAAGGCGTCACCACGAAGGCGATGGCCAAGGAGATCAACATGCCTATGCTGGCGTTAATCGGAATCGGGCTCATATAAGGCCCCATCAACCCCGAGACAAAGGCCATGGGCAACAGCGCGGCGATCACCGTCAACGTCGCCAATATCGTGGGGCCGCCGACTTCATCCACGGCTTGCGGAATGACGGTGAGTAAAGGCAAATCGGGATCAATTTGGCGGCGCCGGTGGATGTTTTCCACCACGACGATGGCGTCATCGACCAAGATGCCGATCGAAAATATCAGCGCGAATAAAGACACCCGGTTCAGCGTAAAGCCCCAGGCCCAAGAGGCGAATAAAGTCGCGGCTAAGGTCAGAATCACCGCGATGCCGACGATCAAGGCCTCGCGTTTTCCCAACGCGAAAAACACCAAGGCGACCACGAAGGCGGTGGCGAATAATAATTTGCCTATGAGTTTTTGCGCTTTCTCGTTCGCCGTTTCACCATAGTTGCGGGTGACGGTGGCATGCACGCCTTGCGGTAACACCGTGCCTTTGAGTTGGTCCACGCGTTGTATCACGCGGCTCGCCACATCGACTGCGTTCTCGCCCGGCTTTTTCGACACCGCGATAGTCACTGCGGGGAACTCACCCTGACTGCTGATGTGTTTGGTCGCGGCGGCCTTGCCCGTACCTAGCCAGACGTAGCGCTTGGGTTGTTCGGGACCGTCGAGTATGGTTGCCACATCGCTCATGAAGATGGGTTTGTCTTCCGCCACGCCCACCACTAAATTTTTCACATCGGCTGCCGAGGCCAGGAAAGTCCCGGTTTGCACTAGGACTTCTTGGTTGTTGGTGATGAGTGAGCCCGAGGGTTGTGAGGCATTGCTGAGTTTCAGCGCATCGCGTATGTCTTGGGCCGAGATATGAAAGGCATTCATGCGCTCCGCATCCATGATCACCCGCACGCTGTGGCCAGGTCCGCCTAGGGTAGTCACTTCGCGTGTGCCGGGGATGCGTTTTAATTCGATCTCGGCGGCGTGCGCGACTTCGGCTAAATCGAAAGCACCGCGCTGCGGATCTTCGGTCCACAAAGTAATGCTGACGATAGGCACATCGTCTATGCCCACCGGTTTGATGATGGGGTCTTGCACGCCCAAATTACGCGACACCCAATCCCGGTGGGATTGTATGGTGTCGTACAAACGCACCAGGGCGGCGATGCGGTCTTCACCGACTTTATATTGCACCGTCAACACCGCCATGCCGGGACGCGAGACCGAGTAAACATGTTCTATGCCGGAAATTTGCGACAACACTTGTTCGGCCGGCGTCGCGACTAGGCTTTCCACGTCCTTGGCCGAGGCGCCGGGAAAGGGAATGAACACATTCGCCATGGTCACATTGATTTGCGGCTCTTCTTCACGCGGCGTGACCAGAATCGCAAACAAGCCCATCAACGCCGCCATCATCGCGATCAGCGGGGTCAATTGCGAAGTTAAAAAAGTGCGCGCGATGCGGCCGGAAATACCCATGGCTGAAATCTTAGAAAAGGGGTTAAAGAATCAGCGGCGCGGTGCCGCTGCCGTGGCGCAAGCATTGCTCGCAGCCATTATTTTTCTCTGTGCGTTTGCAAATAAATGCCGGCTTTAATCGGGTCCAAGGCGACGCGTTCGCCGGGCGTTAAGCCGGCCAGGACTTCCATTTGGCCCTCGCCCGCCGCCTCGCCCAAACGCACTTGGCGCAATTGCACGCGATTATCAGTATCCACGGTATACACCGCCGTCAACTCGCTACGCCGCAACACCGCGCTTGCCGGAACCAATAATTTTTTAGCGCGGCCCACGGCGAAGTGCGCGCGCGCAAACATACCCGGGTAAACCTCGCGCAAATCTTGCGGCAAATCCAACCGAACGCGAGTCGCGTGCGTCTTCACGTCGGCCGCCGGCAAGATCGTTACCTGCGCCGCTTTGACCCATTTATGCAGGGAAGGAATTTCGATTGTGGCGCGCGACAATTCGCGCACGGCCGGCAGCTTGTACTGCGGCACGGAAACTTCGACCCGCAAATCCGCGGGATCGAAACCCGTGAGCAAAGGCTTGCCCGGCTGGGCCATCTCGCCCAATTCGATATGCCGCTCCGACACCACGCCGCTGAAAGGCGCGACGATAGTGGCAAATTGGCGCGTGGCCGCAGCTTCGCCCGCGCCCGCCATGGAAGCCGAGGCCTGCGCCTGCGCGGCGCGGAAGTCAGCGGTGGCTTTGTCTAGCGCCGCTTGGCTAATGAATTTTTGCGCGAACAATTGTTTGCTGCGTTCGTATTGCGCGCGCGCATTGTCTAGCACGGCGCGCGCTGATTCGACTTGGGCACGGCTGCCGGCCAGTTGCTGCCCCACTACACTGGGGTCGATGCGGGCAATGACCGCCCCTTTTTGCACGAAATCGCCGACATCGAATTTGAGTTCGATGATGCGGCCGGCGATCTGAGCCGAGACCGTGGCTTGCTTGACCGCCTCGACTTGGCCCTCCGCCGCGTAGGTTTGATCCACATCGCGAAAAACCACGTCGCCCACCGCGAAAGGGAGCGCGGCAAACGCCGAAAGAGGCGAAAAGGTGAGTAAAAGCGTGATAAACCAAGAACGTAGCAAGAATAAGCCTCCTCAAATTGTTTATAAGCTTATGCTAATATACGACCAGCGTCAATTCGGGAAACACGAAGCAAGCTGCGCCAGCTTAGGCGCGCTGCGATTTATCCGCGAAGGTAAGTGGCTAGGCCCAGATCAGCATGCTCGTTCGCTGGTACCGCGATTGGCGGCCCGCCACGCTTTAAACTTATTTAGCGAATCCGCAAAACACGTCCCGCATCATGCTAATCAGCTTTAAAGTGCGGGTATCGCCGACGCGGTAGTAGACCCGGTTGGCGTCTTTACGCGTACGTAACACACCTTTATCTCTAAGGATGGCTAAATGCTGGGAGATATTGCTTTGGGAAGTCCCCACGGAGTCTACGATGTCTTGCACCGAAATCTCCCTGTCGCCTAAGACACATAAAATCTTAAGCCGCAAAGGATGGGACATGGCCTTCATGGCACGCGAGGCTTGCTCAATATGCTCATCTTTATCAATGAGTTCAACTTGCTCTAAGTTCATTGCGGTCGACATGTTTACTCCAGCAATTTGAGTGCGAGGCTAAGTGCCTAATGCGATCATTATCAAAATATACTAAAATAATGCAACTGATTTATCACTCCTCCATCGCCTCGGCGCGTAAATAAATACGAAATATGCTTTACGAATTATGAAAGTGACACCCGCATTACTTATTATTTTGGATGGCTTTGGCTGTCGCGCGGGGGGTGCCGACAACGCCATTCAGCTCGCCCGCAAACCGAATTGGAATCATATTTGGCATGACTATCCGCATACCTTGATCCACGCCTCGGAAGCCGAAGTTGGTTTACCTTCGGGGCAAATGGGCAATTCCGAGGTGGGTCATTTAAACATCGGCGCCGGCCGCGTGGTCTATCAGGAGTTCACCCGCATCAACCGCGCGATTGAAAGCGGACATTTTTTCGCTAACCCGGCACTGACCCAAGCGGCAGACAAAGCTGCGCAAAATAAGCGTGCTCTGCATATTTTGGGCTTACTTTCCGAGGGGGGTGTACACAGTCATGAATCGCATATCCATGCCATGCTGGATCTCGCGGCGCAACGCGGTGTGGAACAAATTTATGTGCACGCGTTTTTAGATGGACGGGATACCCCCCCAAAAAGCGCGGAAGTCTCTCTGATGCGCCTGGAGAAAAAAATTGAGCGTTTAGGGAAGGGCCGAGTTGCTTCTATTATTGGCCGCTACTATCCCATGGACCGCGACACCCGCTGGCAACGAATTAAAGACGCCTATGATCTTCTTACCCAAGGTAAAGCTGAATTCACGGCAGCCACACCATTGCAAGGCTTGGAGATGGCCTACGCCCGAGGCGAATCCGATGAGTTTGTGAAGGCGACGGCTATCGTCCCGCCGGGCGCCTCGCCCGTCAAAATGCAAGACGGCGATGTGGTGGCCTTCATGAATTTCCGCTCTGACCGCGCCCGCCAGTTGTCGCGCACCTTTCTTGAAGAAAGCTTCGATGGCTTTAAGCGCGAATACCGGCCCAAGCTGGGTGCGTTCGTGACCTTGACCGGATACAGCGAAGACTTTGACATCCAAGTCGCCTTCCCGCCGGAACAAATTCGCAACGGCTTTGGCGAATATGTTTCTAAGCTGGGTCTGAAACAATTGCGCATCGCCGAAACCGAAAAATACGCTCACGTCACGTTCTTTTTTAACGGTGGCCAAGAGCAGGTCTACCCGGGTGAAGACCGCGTGCTGGTGCCTTCGCCCGATGTCCCCACCTATGATTTAAAGCCCGAGATGAGCGCATATGAAGTGACGGACCGCTTGGAAGCGGCTATAAAAAGCAAGAAATACGATGCCATCATTTGCAACTACGCTAACGCGGACATGGTAGGCCATACCGGCAACTTACCTGCGGCCGTTCAAGCGATAGAAGCTTTGGACACTTGCTTGGGGCGAGTGATTAAAACCCAACTGGAAGCGGGCGGCGACACCTTGATTACCGCCGATCATGGCAACGCCGAGCGCATGATGGATGAGAACAATGTGCAAGCCCACACCGCCCATACCATGAGCTTGGTGCCCTTTGTCTATGTCGGAAAGCGCCAAGCTGTTTTAGCGGATACCGGCGCCTTAGAGGACGTCACCCCTACTCTGCTGAAAATTATGGGTCTGCCCCAACCCGAAGAAATGCTAGGGCGTCCGCTCATAGACTTCGCCGCCTAAGCTGTGAGGCGTCGGCGCTTCGCTACCTGCTTACAACTGATTTTGATTGCCGGGTGCGGCGCGCTGGCAACAAGTAGCCAGGCCGCGCCCAAAGCGCCGCCGAAAAAAGAACTCAGCGAATTACGTCAACGCATAGATCAATTCAAACGGGAAATCGAGAATGCCGAAGAAAGCAAGGCCGATGTCCTGGACGGCTTGAAACAATCCGAGCAATCCATCAGCGAAATCAACCGCAGCTTGCACGATTTATCGCAGCAGCGGCGGCAGGCAGCGGAGGAATTGAATGAGGCACAGCAACTTTCCACCCAGACCCGCGCCCGTATCCAAGCGCAGCAAGCCTTGTTATCCAAGCTGCTATATCAGCAATATCTCAATGGCAGCCAAGATGCACTGCGTTTGCTCCTGAATTTGCAAAACCCCAACGATATTGCGAGGCAAGTGGAGTATTACGGTTATTTATCGCGTTCGCGGGCGAATTTGATCGCGGGCTTGCGCCAAGATTTAAAGGCAGCGGAAAGCGCCGAAGGAGTAGTTCGCGAGAAACACGCCGAATTGAATCAGATTCAAAGCCAGCAGCTGAACGAGAAACGCGCCTTGCAAAGCCAAGCGAATGCCCGCAAATCGGCTCTGTCCAAGTTGGATAAGCAGATCGAGGCGCGCCGCAAGCAAGTCGCGCAAATGGAGCGGGATGAAAAACGCTTAACTGCCTTAGTGGAACGATTGGCGCGTCTGGCAGTCCGAAAACCTAAATCTCCCAAGCGTCGCAACCCGTCTCCAGCCGGCGCGGTGCCGGAACCCGACTTTAGCCAAATGAAAGGTCATTTGGCCTTGCCGGTCAGTGGCCAGCTATCCAATCGCTTCGGCGCGCCACGGGCGGACACCGGCACCGCGTGGAAAGGCTTGTTCATCCGCGCCGCCAGCGGTAGCCCCGTCAAAGCTTTGGGCGCGGGCCAGGTGGTGTTCGCGGATTGGCTGCGGGGATTTGGCAATTTGATTATCATCGATCACGGCGATGGCTATATGAGCTTGTATGGCAATAATGAAGCGGTGTTAAAACACGAGGGCGACAGCGTAAAAGCGGGCGAGACCATCGCTTCCGTGGGCAACAGCGGCGGGAACGCCGAATCCGGTTTATACTTTGAAGTACGCTACCACAGCCGGCCTATCGATCCTTTGCAGTGGATAGGCCGACGTT
>CAZKHT010000095.1:0-10156 GCA_964552595.1 uncultured Burkholderiales bacterium | reverse complement strand
CGCGCGGCGCGGATTATCAATACGACTCGGCGGTTCGCTGCGGGTGAGCTGCAGGCAAGGGTGGGTAGCCGAGGCCGCGATGAAATCGCCCAAATCGGGGTCGCCTTCGATACCTTGGCGGATCGTGTAACCGACCATACGCAGCAATTGCAAGAACGGGAAAAACGCTTAGACGCTATTTTCCGGTTTATTCCCGAGCCTCTGATTATTTCGCGCTTGGACGACGGACGTATTTTGGAAGCCAATCAAGCCTTTTTTGATGCTTCAGGTTTGAGCCGAGAACAAACACTGGGACGTACCACGGCGGAGTTGGGTATCTGGGCGCACCCCGCCGAGAGACAGGCGTATATCGAAGGCCTGCGCAGCCACAATAGTGTCATCGATCATCCTATCCAATTCGTTCTGCACGGCAATGAGGTGCATGATTTCCTCTTGTCCTCGGTCATTATTGAGCTTGATGACACGCCCTGTTCCCTAAGCATCGCGCATGATGTAACCGAGCGCAAACGCATGGAAGCCTTATTGTTCGCGGAGAAGGAGCGCGCCTTGGTGACATTGGCGTCGATAGGCGACGGTGTGATCACGACCAGCCCCGGGGGCATAGTCCAATTTTTAAATCCGGTGGCGGAACGCTTGACCGGCTGGTGTTTGCAGGATGCGCTCGGGCAGCCACTGAATAGCGTGTTTCGAATTATCGAAGAAACCACCCGGCAACCCATATTGGATATCGTGGAGCGTTGCCTCACGGCCGATAAAGCGTTCGCCTTGTCGCCCAACACCCTACTTTTAAATCGCGATGGGCACGAAATTGCGGTGGAAGATTCCGCCGCCCCGATACGCGATGCCGCAGGCAAGGTATTGGGCGTGGTATTGGTATTTCATGACGTCAGCCATGCCCGAAAAATGGCCCTGCAACTTTCCTGGCAAGCCAGTCATGACGCGCTCACGGGCCTCATTAATCGCCGCGAATTTGAGCAGCGTCTGTCGCAAGTCATACGTCGCACCCGCGATGGCAAGGAGCAGCATGTCTTGCTGTATATGGACTTGGATCAATTTAAATTAGTGAACGATACCTGCGGCCATGTCGCTGGCGACGAATTGCTGAAACAACTTGCCAGCGTTATCCAATCGCATATGCGCGAGAGCGATACTTTTGCGCGCCTGGGCGGGGATGAGTTCGGGATCTTGCTGGCGTATTGCCCGCAGCAACAAGCCCAAAGAATTGCCGATGAAGTCAGGGAAACGGTCAAAAAATTTCGTTTTGTTTGGCAAGAAAAGACCTTCGATATCGGCGTCAGCATAGGGTTGGTGAATATCGATCAAACCACGCCCGATTTACAAACCGTATTAACCCACGCCGATGTCGCTTGCTACGCGGCCAAGGATGCGGGACGCAATCGTGTGCATGTGTATGAAGCCAGTGACGCGGCTTTGGCACAGCGCCAAGGCGAGATGGAGTGGGTGGGGCGCATTACCCGGGCCTTCGAAGAAAAACGCTTTATTTTGTACCGCCAAGCGATCATCCCCTTGCACCACGACAACCCACAGATGCATTACGAAATTTTAGTCCGCATGCAGGATGAAAAGACCGCCGAGTTGATTTTGCCTGGCGCATTTTTACCGGCGGCGGAGCGCTACGGCATCATGCCCAGTTTTGATCGTTGGGTGGTGCGGAATTTATTTCGCCTCTTATCCAGGCAGGCCACGGTGGTAGGAGAGGCGGCGCCGCGCGAGGCCATTTTGTATTCCATCAATCTTTCTGGTGCTACCGTGGGCGATGATTTGTTTTTGGAGTTTGTGCAGGATCGCTTACACGAATTTTCTATCGCGCCCCAAAGCGTGTGTTTTGAAATTACTGAAACCGCCGCCATCGCTAATCTTCCTAAGGCCATGCACTTCATCGCCGAAATGAAAAAAATCGGCTGCCGTTTTTCCTTGGATGATTTCGGTAGTGTCGTCTCGTCTTTCGCGTATCTGAAAAATCTACCCGTGGATTTTCTTAAAATAGACGGCAGCTTTGTGCGCGAAATGGCCAATGACCCAGTAAGTTTCGCCATGGTGGACGCTATCCATCACATCGGTCATGTGATGGGCATACAGACTATCGCCGAATGGGTGGAGAGCGCGGAGATCTTGGCGCGCTTGCGTGAAATAGGCGTCGACTACGCGCAAGGTTTTCATCTGGACAGGCCTCAGCCTTTAATTTGACCCAGAGGCACGACGCAAGCCAAGTTGGGAAAAATACCGCAGGCCAGCCGCAGGTTTCTGCCCGTGTAAGCCAAGCGCCTATTTTTATTGGTTTTTTACGCTTTTTACATTGACAGTACGAGCGTTTCTCGGCTATATTTCGCGTCTTTGGTGATATAGCTCAGCTGGTTAGAGCACAGCACTCATAATGCTGGGGTCGGTGGTTCAAGTCCACCTATCACCACCACGAATTATTCGGCCGCCCCGCGCGGCCGATTGTGTCTGAGGGTGAATACATGCGCTTCGTCCGCTTCGGTCTTTTACTCACACTCCTGAGTGCATTAAGCGTATCCGCATTCACGCAACGCGGTTTTCCGCAAGGCGTGAAACCGGCGGAATTGCGCGACATCACTTTTCCCAATGTCACCATAGATAGCAAAACTTATCGGCTGGCGCCAGGCGCGCGGATTTACGATACGAACAACCGGATCGTGGTCCCGAATTCCGCGCCTAAAACCGGTAAGGTTTTATTTAAATTGGATGGCCAAGGTAATCTTTCCAAGCTTTGGATTTTGACGCCGGAAGAAATCGCGCGTCTCACGCAATAAATTCCTGCCCGTGGCAAAAAAACTTTTCATCCAGACATACGGCTGCCAGATGAACGAATACGATTCGGACAAAATGGCCGACGTATTGCATGCGCATCAAGGCTTAGTGCGCACCAGCAGCGTGGAAGAAGCCGACGTGATTTTGTTCAACACCTGTTCGGTACGGGAAAAAGCCCAGGAAAAAGTTTTTCATGCCCTAGGCCGCTTAAAACATTTAAAGCAAGACAAGCCGGATTTAATCATAGGCGTGGGCGGCTGCGTGGCGAGCCAGGAGGGCGCGACTATCGTCCCCCGCGCGCCCTTGTTGTTTCTCGGGTTCGGCCCCCAAACCGTTCACCGGCTTCCTCAACTGCGTATTGCGCGGCGTGATAGCGGCCAAGTGCAAGTCGATATTTCCTTCCCCGAGATCGAAAAATTTGACCATCTGCCCCCGGCGCGAATGCAAGGCGGCAGCGCCTTCGTTTCTATCATGGAAGGCTGCAGCAAATACTGTAGTTTTTGCGTCGTGCCTTATACCCGAGGCGAAGAAGTCTCGCGACCCTTCGACGATGTGTTGGCCGAGGTGTCGCAACTGGCCGAGTCAGGCGTGAAGGAGATCACCTTGCTTGGGCAAAATGTGAACGCTTATCGCGGCGGTTTGCACGAGGGTGGTCATGCCGATCTAGCCTTGCTGTTGGAATATGTGGCGGAAATTCCCGGCATTGAACGCTTGCGCTACACGACCTCTCACCCCAATGAATTTAGCGAGCGCTTGATAGCAGCTTACGAGCGTGTGCCTAAACTGGTGTCGCATCTGCATCTTCCGGTGCAATCAGGCTCGGATAAGATTTTGGCGGCGATGAAACGCGGTTACACCGCGCTGGAATACAAATCCAAAGTGCGCAAATTGCGCGCAATACGGCCAGACATGGCGATCTCCTCCGACTTCATTATTGGTTTCCCTGGTGAGACCCAGGCCGATTTCGATGCGACTATGAAATTAATCGATGAAATCGGCTTCGATGCCAGCTTTAGTTTTGTCTATAGCCCGCGTCCTGGCACGCCCGCCGCCGGCTTGAATGACGATACCCCGCAGGGCATTAAGCTAGAGCGGCTCGCGCAACTGCAAAAAGTGAACGATGCACAGGCCTATGAAATCAGCCAGGCCATGATAGGCAGCGTGCAACGCGTCTTGGTGGAAGGCCAATCGAAAAAAGATGCCAGCATGTTGGCGGCGCGAACCGAGAATAATCGGATCGTGAATTTCCCGGGCGAAGCCGATTTAATCGGCGAATTTGCCGCCGTGCGGATTACCGCCGCTTTGAGCCATACCTTACGCGGAGAAGCGGTCTAAACTGTACTCATGGAGCTATCGTTTACCCCGGTCGATAATCGGCGCTTGGCCAATTTATGCGGCGTCTTGGACGAAAACCTGCGGCAAATTGAAACCGGCCTCCACGTGAAGATCTCCCGACGGGGCGAAAACTTCCGCCTGGATGGCGGCGCCGAACAAACTCAAAAAGCCCGGGACATCCTGACGCGGTTCTATGAGCGCGCGCAAAATAGCATTAGCATCGAAGATATTCAATTAGGCTTAGTGGAAATCAAGCATGCGCCTTCGGGCGTAGGCGCGGGTGAAACAGAGGCGGTGCCGGTGTTGATGACGCGCAAAGCCAATTTGCATGCGCGCACCCAGCGCCAGACTGAATATTTGCGGCAAATTCAAGAATACGATATTACCTTTGGCATCGGCCCGGCGGGGACCGGTAAGACTTATTTAGCGGTGGCAAGCGCGGTCGATGCCTTGGAGCGCGATTTAGTTAAACGCATCGTCTTGGTCAGACCCGCGGTGGAAGCCGGGGAGCGGCTCGGGTTTTTACCCGGTGATTTGGCGCAAAAAATCGATCCCTATCTACGTCCGCTGTACGACGCCTTGTATGATTTAATGGGCTACGACCGAGTGAATAAAGTTGCGGATCGCAATGTAATAGAGATCGCGCCTTTGGCTTATATGCGCGGCCGCACTTTGAATCATGCTTTTATTATTTTGGATGAAGCGCAAAACAGCACCCAGGAACAAATGAAAATGTTCCTCACGCGCATGGGCTTTGGCAGCAAGGCGGTCATCACCGGCGATGTCACGCAAATCGATTTAGGCCGGGGTCAAGTCAGCGGCTTAGTGCAAGCCCAAGAAATTTTGTGCAAGGTGCCTGGCATAGGCTTCACCCATTTTCAGGCCGAGGACGTGGTGCGCCATCCTTTAGTGCAACAAATCATCCATGCTTATGCGCGCTTCGACCAAAAGAACGCCTAAGCCCATAAAGGCGGCGCGCGCCTTGGATTTGAATGTACAGTTCGCGCAAGATGAGGATGAGCGCGAATCTATAGAGTGCTTACTTCCGAGCAAGCCGCAAATCCGGCGCTGGGTGAAAGCGGCTTTGAGAGTACCGGCGGAAATTACGGTGCGCTTTGTCGGCGCCAGCGAAGGCGCGCGCTTGAATCAAGATTATCGGGGGAAAAGCGGGCCAACCAATGTGCTAAGCTTCATTTATACCGACTCGCCCTTGATTGGTGACCTGGTAATCTGCCTACCGGTGGTGATGAGGGAGGCGGCGGCGCAAAACAAGGACATGCTGGCGCACTGTGCCCATTTAATCGTCCACGGTGTTTTGCATTTGCAGGGGTGGGATCACCAAACGGAGACGGAGGCTCAGGCCATGGAAGCGCTTGAAAGCGAGATCGTGACCGGGCTGGGGTTTGCGCCGCCCTACGCAATGCAAATAAGCTAATTTTTTCTGGTGCTGAATAAGGAATGGTTGAGCCATTCCTTATTCATTACCTCAGGGAGGTGGTTGGGTGACGCAGTCTTATTGCGCGTCGCCGTGGTGTGTGTATGGACGAAACCCATAGTAAACCGAGTTGGCTCGAGCGGCTCGGCGCGCTCTTAATGCGCGAACCGGAAGATCGAGAACAACTCATAGAATTGCTGCATTCCTCCTACGAGCGCAATCTGCTCGATGCCGACGCCCTGGCCATGATAGAGGGCGTCTTACAAGTCTCCGAATCCCAAGTGCGCGATGTGATGATTCCGCGCGCGCAAATGGATGTGGTGGACATCAATGATCCTCCCGAAAAATTCCTGCCATTTGTGATTGCCACCGCGCACTCGCGTTTTCCGGTCATAGACAAAGATCGCGACGATGTAATCGGTATTTTGCTGGCCAAGGACATGCTGCGTTATTACGCGGGCGAAGAAACCAATGTTCGCGCCATGCTGCGCCCGGCGGTGTTTATTCCAGAATCAAAACGCCTGAACGTATTGCTCAAGGAGTTTCGCAGCAATCGCAACCATATCGCCATTGTCGTCGATGAATACGGCGGCGTGGCGGGGCTGATCACCATAGAAGACGTCTTAGAACAAATCGTCGGCGAGATCGAAGACGAGTTCGATTTCGATGAAGCCGAAGACAACATCATACGCGATAGGCATGGTCGCTATCGGGTCAAGGCTTTAACCGAGATCGATGATTTCAACGAAACCTTCGGCACGACCTTCAGCGACGAAGCCTTCGATACCGTGGGTGGTCTCATCGTCAATCATTTCGGCAAGCTGCCCAAGCGCGGCGATAGCATTGTCCTTGAAGGCTTGCGCTTTTTGGTATTACGCGCCGATAGCCGACGCCTGCATTCGCTGCTGGTTGAGCGAGTGCAAGAGGGGGAAATGATCACACCTTTGCAAGGCACGGCTTGAGTTTTAAGTCGGTGGGTCAGGCCAGCGCGGGGCGTTATAGGTTAAGCCTATTTCCTTTCCTGTTAGGCGCGATCACGGTACTGAGCTTCGCGCCGTTTTATTTTTATCCGCTACCCGTTCTCACCCTCGCCGCGCTGTTTTATTTATGGGTGGAGGCGCCTACTCGGCGCGGTGCATTTTTCATCGGCTTTATGTTTGGCCTGGGCCTATTCATCGCGGGCGTTTCCTGGATTTATGTCAGCCTGCATGATTTCGGCATGTTGCCAGCTCCCTTGGCCGTTCTCGCGACTTTTTTACTGTGTACCTTCTTGGCTTTATTTCCCGCACTCGCGGGATGGACCCAGGCCTGGTGTAAGGGGTGTCCCCGGCTACAGCTATTGCTGCTCATGCCCACGGGCATGGCGCTGGCGGATTGGGTGCGCAGTTGGATTTTTACCGGCTTTCCCTGGCTCAGCCTGGGCTACACCCAAGCGCCGGGTGGCCCCTTAGCGGGATATGCGCCTATCGTTGGCGTGTATGGCATCTCTTTATTGCTGGGTCTGAGCGCGGGGCTAGTGGCGGCCGTAATACGTGAGTGGAAAGTTAAACAGCGCTTCGCATATACCGCCTTGGCCAGCTTAGTCTTGCTCTGGCTTTGCAGTTGGGGCCTGCAGACGGTGCAATGGACCCATGCCGTCGGCCCACCCGTCACCGTGAGTTTATTGCAAGGCAATATCGCTCAAGATTTGAAATGGCGGGAAGAACGTTTGGCGCCCACGATGCAACGCTATCGCGATTTGGTGTTGCGCAGCACGGGACAATTGGTGATTCTGCCGGAGACGGCGATCCCTTTGTTTTACGATGAGGTGCCGCCGGAATATCTGGGCGAATTGGCGCAAATCGTGCGCGCACGCGGTGGTGATTTAGTCGTCGGCATGCCGGAGCGCGATTTTCAAACCCGCAGCTATTTCAATAGCGTGATGAGCTTGGGTAGCGCGCCTACTCAGATTTATCGTAAGCATCATCTGGTGCCCTTCGGCGAATATATTCCTTTAAAACCCGTGTTCGGCTGGTTCGTCGATATGATGCAAATCCCGCTGGGTGAATTTTCGCGCGGCTCCTTGCAGCAAATTCCCTTGGCGGTGGCGAGCCAACAAGTGGCCATGAATATCTGCTACGAGGATGTCTTTGGTGAAGAAATCATCACGCAATTACCGCGAGCGACGGTTTTGGCGAATGTAAGCAATGATGCCTGGTTCGGCGACTCCATTGCGCCGCGCCAACACTTGCAAATCTCGCAAATGCGTGCCATGGAAACCGGACGGCCTTTACTGCGCGCGACCAATACCGGCATGACAGCGATTGTCGATGAGAAGGGCAGGGTGCAAGCGCAGGCGCCGGTGTTTCAAGAAGCGATAGTGCAAGGGCGCGTCCAAGGCCGTGGCGGCGCAACGCCCTATATACGCTGGGGCAATCGGGGGTTTCTGCTGCTGAGCTTAGCCGCCTTGATCAGCGCCTGGGTCTTGCGCGCTCGATGCCGTTTGTACAAGGGCCCTCGCACGCAAATTAATTAATAAGTCAGCTTAGAAATCCATTCCGGCGTGCGTATATCCTTGCGCCGATCCGGATGGGTATGCGGCATGTCGCGGCTGACCCAATCGTATTGCGGCGTATAGGGTTTCAAATCCAACACCGGTGTCATGTCCACCGCGTCCAATCCGCGTACCGTCAGCACATTGCCTTGAATATCCAGTATGGGGACCGAAGTGATTCCTATGGGGTTAGGGCGATAGGGGCAGCGGCAAGCAAAAATCCCGACCTCGGGCACGCTTTCATGTTTGCCCTGCGGTACGTGCGTGGTCTTAGAGTAGCAAACCTGATCCATCCAAAACACCACCATGAGATGAGAGTATTCGTTCAAGCCTTGCAAGGCTTCGATATGTGCCGTGTCGAGCACAATCTCGGATACGACCTCGCTCCAGTTAATATAAATCGGCTCCAACTGAGCATTACGCACCATACCGATGGGATGAAGCGTGATATTCATAGGCTGCGTCGCTAACGCTGAACTTTCCGCTGCAGATTGCATATTGTCGCTCCTTAATTTCGCCTCTGCTAAAGGCCGGTGAATGAATGGTGCATGGCTTGCACTCTTATCTTTTAAAGGTGGTGTTTCATTCCGCAATGAGAGAGCGAATTTTATTTTCGATATCGGGGTGATCGAATTCCCGGCCGCCCATTGCGCGATATGCGACACGTCCTTGCTTATCGATGATAAAACTTGCTGGAAGACCACGGACTTTCCATTGCGGTGGAATCGCTTCTTGCGTGTCGAGTAACATGGGAAAGGTTGGCGACGGTTCAATTTCGCTAGTGTAAGCAAACACCATATTCGCGCTTTCCGCTTGGTTGACGGCTAAGATAGTGAAAGCCTCGCCCTTAAGATGCTGATACAGCCGTTCCATGGATGGCATCTCCCGTCGGCAAGGTGGGCACCAGCTGCCCCAGAAATTCAGTAGAATCACTTTGCCGCGGAAATCGCTAAGCCGCTGAGTTTTGTTATCCAGATCTGGTAACGCAAAATCTTTAGCCAGCACTCTGGGAACCACCGGTGTGAGCGTCGTCGTTAAATCCGTCTTGCTCTGTGCGTTCGCCAGGACGGGCAGCAAGGCGAGGAGAAAAAAACTAAGATTTAACCGGTGGCGCATAGCATTCGATATTCGGCAGGGTTCCAGTGAAAGTCCTTCCATCTTGACTCCAAACATAAATCAAATCAAAACGCTCGCCTGCCGCCACTCGAACAGGGGTATAGCCTAAGGCCCAATCGCCTATTTCCAAGGTGATGTCGTCGGGCAAAATCGACCACGCGAAACGGCCACCTTTTTTTCGCCACTCGTTGACCCACTCTGTTTTAGTGCGCAGCTTAATTTTTTTCCCATTGGCGTTCACTAGCCGCCAGTCCGCAACTTTATACGTTATGGGGGCGTCGGCTTCGTTGCGCACAACGCTGCCAAAAAAACAATATCCGCGCATGGTTTCGTAAATAGCGGGAGAGAGATCGCGCGTGGAGTAAGTGGCTTGCGCGGCTTCCGGAGTGAGCTGAATGAACTCGATACTGATGCCGCGATCAGATTGCTTCCACGACTTGAGTCCCGTCGCGGGGTTATTCGATAAGGTCAGGTCGGCTGCGAAGCTGAATGCTGAGAAAAAAGCGGCGCATAGGGACCAACCCAGCCCTGGTATTACGTAGGAAAAGAAAAACGCTTGGAATGCAGGCGGATGCCTACGCTGCACAAACCGGAGAGCGGCGAAAAACGTGTGGCAGAGTCCAGCTTGCAATTGCATACGCCACTCCTAAGCCAGGTGCGATGGGTGTTGTTAGAGCGCTATCATCGCGCATGATGTTTGCATTTGCAATGTCCGGGTTTACGCTCGTCAAGAAGTAATACCGAAGTCGGCGGGCACGGTAGCACTGAAATACAGCACGCAACGGTAGTTTTCGAGGTTTGCTGCGGCGAGACCACTGAATGACGTCTTCTTAATGTGCCTAGATCACGAGGCGTTTAGCACGTTAAGCGCACTCAATCCGAAACGCCCAGGTGCAATCCTCAACGCATATAACCATAGCCTTGTTGGTGCAATTCTAAGATTT
>CAZKHT010000094.1:9712-10232 GCA_964552595.1 uncultured Burkholderiales bacterium | reverse complement strand
GGCCATCCACGGGTGCGCTCATTTCGGCGTAGCCGGTGAGAAGGATTCGAACCGGCTCCGGCCAGCGCGCCCGTACTTGTTCTAACAACTGAGCACCGTTCATCTCCGGCATGCGCATATCCGACACCACGATATCCACATTTTCCTTGGCCAATAACTCCAGCGCCGCGGCGCCACTCTCGGCTAAAAATATCCGATAACCCTGCGGCCGGAACAAACGTTTCAAGGACGATAAAATATTCGCTTCGTCGTCGACGAATAAAATCGTCGCCGTTTCGTCGGATTTGATTGCGGGAGCCAAGGCGGCGCTCATTTAAGCGGCCTCCGCGTGTTCAATATGCTGGCAGGGCAGCCAGATACGAAAAGTAGTGCCGACGCCGACCTCGCTTTGCACCTCGATGCGGCCATTGTGTTTTTGAATAATGCTGTAGGACAAAGCCAATCCCAAACCCGTGCCTTGACCCACCGGCTTGGTGGTGAAAAAGGGGTCAAAAATGCGATTGAGGTTTTCAGCGGAGAT
>CAZKHT010000094.1:0-9702 GCA_964552595.1 uncultured Burkholderiales bacterium | reverse complement strand
CTGCAAGTAAAGTAACGGGGCATCTTCTCCCGGTTGAGGTTTTCGACGGCGAGGCCTTTAACGGTGTCTTGAATGGTGATCCATACCGCGTCGTCCAACACTCCTGTACTCACGGTGATCGTGCCGCGTTCCTCAATCGCATGCCCGGCATTGACCAGGATATTCATGATGACTTGATTCAATTGCGAGGGCAGGCACTCAATCTCGGGCAAGACACCATATTCGCGCTGCAATACGCATTTGTATTTCAGTTCATTCCAGACGATGTTGAGCGTGGAGTCTAAGCATTTATGTAGATCGCTGATTTGCCAGGCTTCGTCATCCGAGCTCTTACGCGAGAAATCTTTCAAGTCTTGCACGATTTTCTTGACGCGCTCTAAGCCCTCGCGCGACTCCAACAATAAATTAGGCAGGTCTTCCTTGAGATAGCCGATTTCCGCGCGCTGTTTTTGTTCTGCTATCAAAGCCTTTTGTCCTGGGTCGGCAATCAGACTCTCGGTGTTTTCGTAAATCCCGAGCAGCGCAAACAGATCGTGCATATAGCGATCCAGAGCATTCAAGTTGGAATAGACATAGCCCACCGGATTATTGATTTCGTGTGCCACGCCGGCCGCGAGTTGGCCGATACAAGCCATTTTTTCCGATTGCACCAATTGCTCTTGAGCTTGCTGGATGCGCTGATTGGCGGCGATGAGTTCGGCGTTGGCCGCTGCCAGCGTGGCTTCGGTGCGTAAATTTTCGCTGACATCGACCAGAATGCCGACGACGCCGCCGATATTGCCTTCACCGTCCTTAAAAGGTGCGAGATGGCAAACGACTTTATGATTTTCCCCGTCAGGCATAGGCAGGTTTAATTCATAACTTAAGCGCGGCGCGCCACTTTCTAATAAAACACCTTCCTGCCGCGTTTGCTGACGCGCCACTTCCGGTGCGTGGGCAAACAATTGCACCACGGATTGTTGACCTAAGGCGGTGGCATCGTGCTGGAAAAAACCTTCCCAAGCCGGATTCACCTCGAGGTAAGCGCCTTTTAAATCCTTATAAAAGACCGGCAAAGGCAGCGCCTGCATGAGGGCAGAACGCCGCGCCGATTCTTGCTGACGCCCGTGCGCATTCTCCGCGGCTTGCTGGCTTAGGGTATGTAAGCTGGCTTCCAAAGCGGCGCAGCGCGCATCCATTTGTTGTTCTTGAGCTTGCGCGCCGCGCTGCACATCCGCAATCGCCCATCGGGTATATAGCCCGGTGCTCAAAGCTAAGATGCCCAATACACTGATGAGATAAACCGGCGTTGGCGTGGCGAAGGCCACGTTGCCTACACCGAGACACAGGATGAGCAGATTACAGCCTATGCCTATATTCAAAAGGCGGTTCATATTTTTTTTGGAAGATACGAAGGACATCTCAAGCGGCCTGGGCTTGCGTTGCGTGCTGTAAAGGAATCCAGATGTGGAAAGTCGTGCCTACTCCAATCGCGCTTTCCACTTCGATACGCCCATTGTGTTTTTGAACGATGCCATAGGACAAGGACAGTCCCAAACCCGTCCCTTCGCCCACGGCCTTGGTGGTAAAAAAAGGATCGAAAATCCGCTGCACATTTTCCGGCGCGATGCCCTTGCCGGTGTCGCTGATGCTGATGCGGGCGTAGCCATCTTGCGTGCTAGTGCGCACGGTTATCGTGCCCTTGGATTCTATCGCCTGTCCGGCATTCACCAACATATTCATAAACACTTGGTTGAGCTGCGTCGGCAGGCATTCAATATTCGGCAAATCGCCATATTCGCGCTTCACCTCGCACTTGTATTTCAATTCGTTCCACACGATATTGATGGTGGACTCTAGGCCTTTGTGCAAATCAGCGACTTGCCAATCTTCCTCGTCCGAGCTTTTATGCGAAAACTCTTTTAGGTCCTGGACGATTTTTTTGACGCGGGTGATGCCTTCTTTGGATTCCTGCATTAAGGCCGCGATATCTTCGCGAAGAAAAGCCAAGTCCATGCTTTGTTTGTGTTGCACTACGGTAGCAAGCGCCGCATTCGCGGGATCGCATGCACCCTCTAAGACCGCGTAGTCATCCAAGATGGATAACAAATCGCTGACATAGCGTTCTAAGGTGCCTAGATTCGAAAACACATACCCTATGGGATTATTGATTTCATGTGCCACGCCCGCCGCCATGCTGCCTATGGAGGCCATCTTTTCCGATTGCAGAAGCTGGGCCTGAACTTGCTTTAACTCGGTATTGATCTTAGTCAACTCGGCGATGCGCTTGCGCTCTTTGATGCGCAGATGAATATTGGCGAGCACGATGCCGACTAAACTCAGAATTTGCGCGCCGGTGTTTAAATCCGCGTCGTTGAAATCCGCCATTCCCGCGCCGCGATTTACGCTCAAGGCGCCCACCAAGGTGTCATCGACCAAAACCGGCCAACAGATGGAAGAGGTCGGGACGCGATTCGGATCGCGCTTGGGCGGCAAAGAAAAGCGCGTATCACTCGCCACATCCCCCGCCAGCAACAATGCTTGCTGCTGCTGTGCCACCCAGCCCATCACTCCGGTTCCTATATTAATGCGCTGCCCGACGACCCCAGGCGGTAAATCAATGCCTGCCACGATGACCAAATCGCCCTGGTTCATCAAAGCCAAGCTGCCGCTCTTACCTTCGAACCCGCCGACGATATGTTCCAGCAGTGCTTGATAGATGCGCAAGCCCTCGCCATCGCCACGCTGACCAAGGCGGTATAGGTCGCTGATCCAAGCGATGTTGTTTTGTAAGGTCATGCGGAATTTCTCACCGCGCATACCAGCGCGTCTACTTCGGGGGCACACCGATCAAGTTCTGCTGAAAATTGAACCACGCCCTCAGGGTCCAGGGCCAAACGCGCGGCCGCTTGCCGGCCCAAAGTGTCCAAGCTGGCAAGGCTGGCCGGGTGTTTCATTTGAACCATATGCCAGGCTGCATATAGAGCGTCTTCCAACGCGACGGTCGTATTGAGCAAGGGACCTCGATAGGAACGCATGGCATTCACAATATCCGCCGGAACGTTCCAATTTTTTGCCAAGGTAACGCCGAGATGCAAATGATTGAATCCCAGCGCGGTGTTTTCCAGCGCTAGCAAATCCTCTTCTGTCTGTTGGTTTTTTATCAGAACTTCTTCCATCGCATTAGGGAAGCAGCCCACAGCCACGGGCAGGCCGATATCGTGCAGCAAGCCACTTAAATAAGCGTGCTCCGCGTTTAAATCAGCACGCTTCGCTAGCCAGCGCGCGCCTAAAGCGACGCGCATGCTAGTCGCCCAGAAGGTTTGGATATCAAAATGCGCACAGTTGTCGACCTTTATGGTTTGCATCAGGCCTACCGAAGCCGCCAATTGAGAAATCGCGTGAAAGCCTAGAATAACGACCGCTTGGTGAATACTGCCGACCTCGCCGGACAAGCCATAAAACGGCGAGTTGGCTAAACGCAAAACCCGCGCGGCGAGTCCCGCGTCTTGTTCGATTAAGCTCGCGAGTTCACGCGCCTCGGTATTAGGCGCATTGACCGCGGCGATTAAACGCTGCACTACCAAGGGCAAAGAGGGCAGTGTTTTTCCGTCCAGCGCCGATTGCAACGCTTGCCCGTTTAAGTCCCCGGTTAACATAAGGCACCCACGCCTTCTGTCGTGGGAACCACCGTGAGCAAGTATCCAGCCAGCTGCCCGCTACGCATAAATCGGGTTAGCCAATAGCGCGCCCCTAAGCCATGGGCTAAAACGCATTTCCCTATATGCACGGGTTTCTCGGGGTCATCCAAGCGTGGTAAATCGATGAACTCGGCCAAGGCATGGGCGTCCGAACCCAGTAGCGTCGCTTGCTCATTGACGCGAAATAAATCTTCCGCCATTTGATTAGTGAGCATCACCACGCCCTGGGTATCTAAACCCAGAATCGCCACGGGCAGGCTATGCAAGACGGCTTGTTCCAGTTGCAGCGTGCGCAAACTGCCGACGGCCTCGGCCGTGCGTTGCACTACTTCTTGTTCTAGGTGCTCGTTAATTGTCGTCAGTTTTTCCTTGGCGACGGTTAATTCCTGAATGAGTCGCTGGTTCTCGCGCCGCATGTGATAGCGCTCGAATGCTTCGGCGATGTTTTGCCGCAGCAAATCATCATCCCAAGGCTTGGTTAAAAATTTATAAATCGAACCGCGATTAATCGCATCGGTCACCGAATCTAAATCGGTGTAACCGCTTAATGCGATGCGCACCGTGTCGGGGCGTAAGGCGCGAGCGCGGGTGAGAAACTCCACGCCCGTCATTTGCGGCATGCGCTGGTCGGAGACAATCACTCCTACATCGTTTTCCGCCAACAAGCGCAAACCTTCCTCGCCGCTGGTGGCGCGAAACAAGGTATACCCGTCGCGGCGCAATAAGCGTGTTAGCGCGGATAAGATGTTCTCTTCATCGTCGACTAAAAGTAGGGTATTGGTCATTTCCGTCAGACTGAAAAATGCTTGCTGCGACGGAAATAGCGGCCTTAAAAGGTGAAAACTTTAACCCTGCGAAGGATTAAAAGTGGGGCTGGCACTTAAGCTTGCGGCCTGCGAAAGCCAATAATCGCGCCTGCCGCTTTGAGCTCCGCTAAGGTCCGCAGGCCACTCTCCAATACCGCTTGGGGTTGGGGATGGCGAAGTTCGCGCGTAATTTTGCGCAGCGCGGTTTTACCGCTGTAGCGTCCGGATTCGAGTAAATCGACTAAGCGCGCCGACATGGCGTTGAGCTTGATAAATTTCACCGCAAAATCCGAGTTCCGAAATACCAATAAATACGTGGGCTGGTCGGGAACCCGTCGCGCTAAGCGACGATGGCCCAAACGATGAACCGGATAGGTATAGCGCAGGAGAGCGTGCACGGGCGCGAGCCAGGGCCGGTCGGCGGATAAATCTCCCCGGGCGTGGAGTGCAGGGAGTTTAGGCGGCACTGCGCTGGCCAAGGCTAACTCTACCCACTCGTAGTGGGCAAGCTCACGTATGAAGAGCGGAGCGAGCGTCGATTCGATTGCATGCGTTTGCAAAAAGCCGACAAACTCCTTGGGGATTTCGCGGAATAAAGGGCTCTGGCATGGGTGTTCCGCAAAAAACGCCCTGACTAATTTTTGCCAGGCGCGCTTCCCTAAGCTGAGACGCAACACAGGAAAACATTTGAGCAAGAAGCTTTCAACATTAGCGTACAACAGCTCGGTATAAACCCGCATACGCTTCGCTTCCACGCCGGCGGGCGCCGCATGTAATTGAGGATGGCGAATGTGCTGGGTAAAAGCCCGCTGAAAGGTTTGGAAATCCGAAGACAAGGACCTGGCCGATTTCATCTCGTCTGGATTTGAGCTTGGGTTTGAACTTTCGCGATGTGCTTGAGTTCGGCTACTAATTCCGCCAGCGGCGGAAAATTAAAATCGCGTTCTAATAAAGTTGCTTGCACACCGAAGCGCGCATACGCCTGGGCCAACAAATCCCAGACCGGATCACTCACCGCCGCGCCGTGGGTATCTATGAGTAAATCGGCTGCTTCGCGATAGTGGCCCGCGACATGCATATACACCACGCGCTCCTTTGGCATGGCTTCCAGAAAACCGCGTGGGTCATAGCCGTGGTTGACGCTATTCACATACACATTGTTGATATCCAATTGCAGCAGGCAATCCGCCGCATCGATCACCGCGCAAATAAATTCTGCTTCACTCATTTCCGCCATGGGGGCCATGACGTAGAACGAAGCGTTCTCCAAAGCAATGCGTTGCCCCAAAATGTCTTGCGCGCGCTGAACCCGCGCCGCGACATAGCGCACCGCTTCTTCGGTAAAAGGAATGGGCAGTAAGTCGTAGAGATGTCCCGTATCGCCGGAGTAGGCCAGATGTTCGGTGTATAAAGGGCTGGCATGCGCGCGCATGAATTTTTTAATTTGCTTCAGCAGCGCTTCGTCCAAGGGGCTGGGACCCCCTAAGGACAAAGACAAACCATGACACACCAAGGGATAGCGTTCGCTGAGCTGGCGTAATTGATGGCTGGCCAAACTGCCATCGCCTATCCAATTTTCAGGCGCGACCTCAAAAAAATCGATCACCGCGGGTACCCGCCGCGTTAAAGCCGTAAGCAATTCGCGGCGCAAACCCAAGCCTACGCCTTGTAGCGTGCGCCGCGAATGCATATTGAAACTTACTTGCCGGCAGCCGCGGCTTCTTTGGCGTCGGCTTTCATTTTGCCGCCGCACTTACCTTCGCCGCATTTTCCTTCCGCCATTTTTTTGTCGCCGCCCTTGGCCGCTTTAGCGTCTTTGCCCGCCTTGTCGGTTTTCTCCGCGCCGGTTTTCTTGCCGCCGCATTTTCCTTCGCCGCATTTGCCTTCCGGCATTTTGGCTTCGGCCAACAAATAACCCGATTGCAAAGTTTGGGCGCTGAACAGACTGTTTTCCGCATGCGCGGGTAAGCTGATGGCGATACCGGCCGCGGACCCTAATGCACCGATAGCGAAAGAAAGCGCGGATTTTTTAGTCAACATATATACCTTTCAAAAAGAATGAAGATCAATAAAAGTGCTTGCAACTCAACCGTGGTTCTTACGATTTACTTTTGCTTTGAAGCGCCAGCGCCTGGCGTATCCGCGTCTTGCTGTCCGCGTTTAAGGCGGGCTGGGATGCGGATAAAACAGCCGCTTGGTCTAACTGCCGGCAGGCCGCGCGCAGGGTTTGCAAGCGCCGCGCGAATTCGCGACAGCCTTTGCAAATCAACAAATGCAAGCGCACTCCCAAACGTTCCTGCCCGGTCAGGCGGCGCTCCTGGGCTTGCGAATTTAAACGGCTTACATCCTTACACGACAACACGGCAATCTCCTAAGTAGTACCGCTCCAACGCCCGTCCAGGCATGCTTGCAAACCCAGTCGAGCGCGATAAAGCAGCACCCAGCAATTGGTCGAAGTAATGGCTAATTCCTTACAAATATCTTCCGTGCTCAAACCTTCCAACTCGCGCAACTGAAAAATTCTGGCCTGGGTCGGCGCCAAGGCCTGCATGCATTCCATAAACGCTTCCCAAAACCGCTGTTGCTCTAACACCGCCTCGGGATCGCCCCATGGCCGAGGAAAACTTTCCCAATGCCCGCTGGCGTCGAACAAGGCCGCCTCCAGCGCCGCTAGCTCCGCCTCCGGATCGGCCGGCGGCCGGTATTGAGGCTCTTTGGCATGGGCGCGAAACAGATCCAAGATTTTGTGTTTCAGAATGCCGGTGAGCCAGGTTTTAACCGAGGACTTGCCGGAAAATCCCGACCATGCGTTTAGCGCGGCGAGCAAGGTTTCCTGGACCGCATCTTCGGCCGCCGCTTCATCGCGCAATTGCAATAAGGCGTAGCGATATAAATAGTCGCCATATTGATCGAGCCAGGCCGCGGGGTCGCAAGAGGGGGGAGGGGCGGACATAGGGCGCCAATCTAGCCACTAAAGCCCGGAAACACAAGCCGCAAATTAGCTCTTGAAAAGCGCTGGGCATGCCTTATTTAAGTCACATGGCGTCGCCCAGGCGGTGCCGAAAACCACTGTTTCGTTAACTTGAAGGAGGCAATCATGGCCAATGTTTCTCGTTATGATCAATACAATCTCGACAATATGTTCGATGATTTTTTTAAAGGTTTTCTCGTCCGCCCCATGCGTTACGAAAGCGCTGCCGCCAAGGCCGCCGACATCAAAATGGATGTGGTTGAAAATCCCCAAGCTTACATCGTTAAAGCGGAAATTCCGGGCGTGGCGAAAGACGATATTCAAGTTTCCATAGACGGTAATACGGTTTCCCTGAGCGCCGAAGTGAAGCGCGAAACCGAGCAAAAAGAGGGCGACAAAGTCATACACACCGAGCGTTATTATGGCCGCGTGGCGCGTAGTTTTAGCCTCAGTACGGAAATCGACGACACTCAGGCGCAGGCCAAATATAACAACGGCGTGCTAGAGCTGACGCTGCCGAAGAAAGCCGCAGCCAGCGCGAAAACCCTCACCATTCAGTAATTTCATTCAGGATTTCTCACCAAGGCGGGGCGACCCGCCTTATTTTTTGCGCGGCGGCGGGAAACACGCATTAAAATAGCCCGCTTATTCTTTAGACGAAGACCGCCATGCCGCTTTCCCCTTCCCTTGCCGCAGAAAAAGTTCGACTACTGTCCGAGGCCCTGCCTTTCATACAGCGTTTTTTTGATAAAACCATCGTCATCAAATATGGCGGCAACGCCATGACCGAGCCGCATCTCAAAGAGGGCTTCGCGCGCGACGTGGTGTTGCTCAAACTGGTGGGCATGAATCCGGTAATCGTGCACGGCGGGGGACCGCAGATTGCCGACTTACTGAAACGCATAGGCAAGCAAAGTGAATTCATCCAAGGCATGCGGGTGACGGATGAAGAAACCTTGGATGTGGTGGAAATGGTTTTGGGCGGGCTGGTCAATCAAGAAATCGTCACCCTGATTAATTTGCAGGGCGGTAAAGCAGTCGGTTTAACGGGTAAGGACGGCAATTTCATACACGCGCGCAAGATGCTGGTGCCGAGCAAGGAAGAAGCCGCCAAGCTATTGGATATCGGCCAAGTCGGCGAAGTCGTGGCCATAGATCCCGAAATTATTCAGCTGCTCGATTCACGCGATTTCATTCCCGTCATCGCGCCCCTGGGCGTGGGGGAGCAGGGCGAGGCTTACAACATCAACGCCGACGTGGTGGCGGGAAAATTAGCCGAGACCTTGCGCGCGGAAAAATTAATTTTAATGACCAACACTGCCGGCGTATTGGATAAGTCCGGTGCGCTGCTAACCGGCTTGAGCTCCGAGCGCGTAAAAGACTTGATTAACGATGGCACGATCGCCGGCGGTATGTTGCCAAAAATCAATTGTGCTTTAGCGGCGGTGCACAATGGGGTCAAAACTTCGCACATCATCGACGGCCGGGTGGAGCATGCCTTGTTATTGGAAATTCTGACCAGTGAAGGCGTGGGCACTTTAATCAAGCGCGCATGAACGCGCTTGGCAGCCGCGCGGGGCGTAAGCGGGTTTGGATTTTCGATTTAGACAATACCTTGCACAACGCGACGCCGCGTGTGTTTCCGCATATCAGCCGGGCGATGACGGCTTATTTGCAAACGGCCCTAACCCTCCATGAGGAGGCCGCGAACCAGCTCCGCATACATTATTGGCGCCGCTACGGCGCCACCCTGCTGGGGGTCATGCGTCATCATCCCCAAATCCCGCCACGGCAATTTCTGCAACACACGCATCGTTTACAGGAGTTGCAGCCTTTACTCGAATTCCGTCCTGGGCTACCCGGCTTACTCGGTGCGCTGCCGGGTAAAAAAATTCTGCTCTCGAACGCACCCGAACATTACGCCCGCGCCGTGCTGCGCGCACTCGGCGTGGCGCGGTTTTTTAGCGACGTGCTGTGCATGGAGTCGCTGCGATTTAAACCCAAGCCCGCGCCTCAGGCTTTTCGACGGGTCTTGCTGCGCCACGGCTTGCATCCTGCACGCGCCATCATGGTGGATGATGATTTGCAAAATCTCTGGACCGCCAAACGCCTGGGCATGCGCACGGTATGGGTTACACAGGCGAGTAAGTCCCCACGTTTCGTGGATGTCAGAGTAAAATCCGTGCAGCGGCTGCGGCGCATCCACCAGTTGCCCGCGAAGCTGCCGTTCACGACCAGGCGGGCG
>CAZKHT010000093.1:0-10451 GCA_964552595.1 uncultured Burkholderiales bacterium | reverse complement strand
AAGCGGGCTAAATTCATCGCGGCCTGGAAATAGCTAGGGTCTAAGGTCAAGGCTTTTTCAAAGCTGCTGCGCGCTTAGGTAGTTTGATTTTTGCCGAGATCAGTTGCGCCGCGCGTATTATGCGTAATAGGGCTGTTCGCTTGTTTTTTTTCCAAACTGGCGACCGCTTTCAAGGCCTCGTCCCACTGCCTTTTATTCGTGTATGCGAGGACCCGCATGACATCCGCCCGGCCGGTATCGGAGGCAAGATTAGAAGCGAAATCGAGATCGCCCAAGGCTTGCTGTACATCGCCGCTGGCGTAGCGGCTCATGCCCAGCTCAGTGCGTACCGCCGCGTTCTTGGGATCTTCCTGCGCCGCGCGCTCGAAATAGGCGGTGGATTGCGCGTATTGTTTTAATTGCAAGCTCGCCTCCCCCGCCAAGGTCCATACTTGCGCGTCTTTCTGCTTGTCTCCCAGCAAAGGTTTCAAGGTCGCCAGCGCTTTCTCCGGTTGCCGCGATTGCAATTGGCTGGTGGCTAATAATTTGCGCGCATATGCGTTTTGCGGATAACGCTGTAGCAAGGTTAAAAGCTGTTGTTCCGCTTGACCGTAATCGCCTAAGGCCAGCGCCGTCGCGGCGGCCAGTTGCATGCTCGGCGGATGATTGGGAACGGCTTTTAAAATTGTCTGTAAAGTATCGCGCGCGGCGGTGTATTTTTTTTCTCTAAAATCGATGAGCGCGGATAGATAACGCGATTCGATTTGTTGGGTGTCAATCTTACTTAAAGCGGCGACTTCGGCGCGCGCCAAATCGAATTTATTCGCGCCTATATAAATGGAGGCCAGAGAGGAGCGCGCCTTGGCGGCGTTGGGATCGAGCTTGAGCGCGGTTTGCAGCGCAACAATCGCTTCCTCGTTTTTGCCCTGTAGACGCAGCCAGTCGCCTTGCATGATCCAGCTCGCGGCGCGCTTTGGCTCTTTCGCCAGCGCCGTATTGATTAAGGCCGTCACTTCGGCACTGCTGCCTTGCGCCAGGGCCAGATTCGCTAGGCTTAAATAAGTTTCCGCTTGCTCCGGTGCTAAGCTTTTCGCTTCATCAAAAGCCGCTTTTGCTTTATCGGCGTGCCCCAGCATGAGTTCGGCGTTGCCCCTTGTCACCAATAAGCGCGCACGCTCCGGCGCGGGCGCGGTGACGACTGGCTGGGTTTCGTCTAAGACTTTTTGGAATTGAAATTGCAGGAATAAAGCCTGCGCAAGATCGGGCAAGAGCGCATCGGATTTCAGTTTAAGAGCGATCGCTTTACGCAACTCTTTCTCGGCGCTGGCACCGTCGCCTTGCTGCACATATATGGATCCCAGCAAGGCACGCGCTTCCGCGTTGTCGGGATTTTTCTGCAGCGCATTTTTGAGTTCGATAATCGCGGCTTTGGTATTGCCCTGGGCCTGCGCTTGCTTAGCGGCGCTGTAAGCTTTTTGACTGTCGGCCTGTTTATCGCAAGCTGTGAGCATGAGCGCGACGATGAGCGCCATCGCGAGACGAGTTAAAAAGGCAGGCATGCTGTTCTCCGTTATGTTTGTAATGCGCTGCATGGCGCAGCAAGAGTCTTAAAATTCGACGAATAAAGCCGGGATGTTTATTTGATTTGGTCTTTTGTCTGTATCCCAAAGCGATTCAATAAATCGTAAAGCGTAGGCCGCGACACACCTAATAGCTCGGCGGCGCGCGCAATATTACCGCCCACGCGGGATAGCGCCTTGGATACGGTATCGCGCTCCGCCACTTCGCGCGCTTGCCGCAAATTCAGGGGCAAAGGCGCATCATCACTGACCGGCAGCGCCAAGTCTTCAGCGCTGAGGCGCGCATCTTCGCTCATAATCACCGCGCGTTTTAAGCAATTTTCCATTTCCCGCACATTTCCCGGCCAAGCATGGCGCTCAATCGCGACACAAGCGTCGGGGGTGAAACCCTTTAAAGCTTTACCATATTGTTGCGCGAATTTTTCGAGAAAGGCGTGCGCCAACAGCAAGGCATCGCCTTCGCGGGCGCGCAGGGGCGGAATCGTGATCGTGATTTCGCTAATACGATAGAATAAATCTTCGCGAAACTTTCCTTGCTCGATTAAGCGCGTGAGATCTTGATGGGTGGCGCAAACCACGCGCACATCGACCGCGATTTCATCACGCCCGCCTAGGCGCTCCACCACGCGTTCTTGCAGAAAGCGCAACAGCTTGGCTTGCAGGGAAAAAGGCAAATCGCCGACTTCATCTAAAAACAAGGTGCCATGATCGGCGTATTCAATCTTGCCTTTGGTTTGCTTGCTGGCGCCGGTGAAGGCCCCCTTCTCATAGCCGAAGAGCTCGCTTTCCAATAAGTTCTCGGGTATCGCCGCGCAGTTAATGGCGACGAAACGCTCCGCCGCGCGTGGCGATAAATCATGCAAGGCCCGCGCCAATAATTCTTTACCGGTTCCAGAGTCGCCGAGTAACAGGGCCGTCGCATCGACCGGCGCCACTTTTTCCACGGTGCGGCAAACTTTCTGCATCACCGCGCTACCCGTGATCACGCCGTTTAACGCGCCCGCGCCGTGACGTTGCAGGGAGCGGTTTTCGGCTTCGAGTTGATGTAAATGGAAAGCGCGGTTGATAATTAAACGCAGCATTTCCGGCTCTATGGGCTTTTGATAGAAATCGTAAGCGCCTATGCCTACCGCTTGCACGGCATTCGCTCGGTCTTGATTGCCGGAAACCACGATGACCTTGGTGGCGGGAGCGACCGCCAAGATTTCACGCAAAGTCGCCAAACCTTCGCTCGCGCCATCCGGATCCGGGGGCAGGCCTAGGTCTAAGGTCACCACGGCCGGCTCGAACCGGCGTATGGCCGCGATGGCCGCCGCCCGGTCGGGGGCGATGATGACTTCTAAATCATCGAAACTCCATTTAAGCTGGGTTTGTAAACCGGCGTCGTCTTCGACCACCAGCAAAACATTTCCCTTATCGTCTTTAGCCACCACCTGCTCCTTGTTGCGGGCCGGGCACCGCGTGCGTCGTGGGCGCGGTTTCCATATGCGGCGTGCGTGAGGCGCGCAAGGGCAGCGTCACCGTGAAGACGCTGCCTGCGCCCAGCTCGCTTTTAACTTGTACATCGCCTTTTAGCTCTTGTACGTATTCACGGCATTCGTAAGCGCCTATTCCCATGCCGGTGCTCTTGGTCGTCATAAAGGGGCGAAATAATTTTTCGCGAATAAAAACTTCGTCCATGCCTTTTCCATTGTCTTTCACGCGTAACACGGCCGTATTATCTTGCGCGGTTAACTCTAATTCTACGCTGCCTGTTTCCGGCGTGGCCTCTATCGCGTTTTGCAGCAAATGGCCGAGAACCCGTGCCAAGCGTTCTTTGTCGGCTATCACCCACAGCGGCGCACTCGCGCAATGCAAGGCTATTGTTTCGCGCAGGTGACGTTTCTCCTGCACCACGCTTTGCAGTAATTGATTTAACTCCAGGGCCTCGGCTTGCCGAGCGGATTGATAACCGGTCCGCAACTGCCCTAATAAGCGGGTCATGCGTTGGGTCGCATTGTCCACGGTGGACAGCATGTCGTCCTGAAATTCCGGTTTGTGTTTGTGTCTTTGCGCGTTGCTTAAAAGCAGTGACAACTGGGCAACCACATTTTTCAAGTCATGCACCACATAAGTGGAGAGTCGATTAAAGGATTCGAATTGGCGCGATTCCACCAGGGCTTCATTGGCTTGTAATTGCGCTAGATAGACCGCGACTTGGCGGCCGGCGGTTTTCAGTAAATCGCTGTCTTCCCAATTAAACTCCCGTGGACTGCGCGCATCCGCTAACACGATAAAACCGATGAGCTGCTCATGCAGCACCAAGGGCGCCACCAGCCATGCGCGCGGTAGGCGCGTTAACCAATCGGGCAGGCGCAAATCGCCGTAGACCTCGGGGTCGCGCTCGTATTCCTTGATGTTGATTACCCACTGCCGCGCCGCCAGAAATGCGCACAGAGGACTGGTCGCTGCTTCCTGCGCCGGGATCGCCGGCAAATTCCACTGCGCGCGCTGCTGAAAAACCCCGTGGCTTTCCATCCAAAGCGCGGCTGCGGGGCTATCGACTAATTCCGCTACCGCTTGCAATGAACGTTCGCGCAGTTTGATGCCAGGTTCACCGGCGGACAAGGTATGGGTAAAGCGCAACCACTCCTCGCGGTAATCATATTTGTAATTAAAAAAATGCTTGCTTAAAAAAACTTTAAGCCGGGCACGCAAGGCACCGGAAAAAAGCACCGCCGCCAACACCACGGCGGCGCCAAAGAAAAAGGCACTTTGTAAGACGCCACCCCAATCTCCGCCGAATAAGCGTATGTAATAGCCGGCGGCGGCCATGAATAGCAAATATACACCGGCGCCGAATAAGGCCGTAGTGTGGAAGACGACGCGGCGGGATACGAAAATATCGACCGACCATTGTGGATTGCGCGCCGCCGAGACCGCGATCAAGGGCACAATCAGTGCGTTCACGATGCCGCGCGCATTCCAAACACTGCTATCCACCGCATGAAACAACATGGCATCGGAGTATAAATAAAAGTCATAGGCGAACATGCCACCCAAGCCTAAGCAAAAGTATTTAATGGCCCAGCGCTGGGCGATAGGCGCGTTGCGGTACAACTGCTCGACTAAGGCTAAGCCGGCTACGCTAATGACGACGCGGCCGACGATGGTTAAATTAAAGCCCAGCGTACCGGCATTGGGCAGGATGTCGGTATGCAGCGCAAAGCTGAATAGAAAGATCACCGCGAAAAGACCCATGCCCAAACTGAAGATGCGGGTCACGGAAGAGCGCAGGCGGCCCGACTCTACCTGGGCACGCGATTCAAACAATTTCCATAGGAAAAGCTGCCACAGCGCGGCGCGGCTGATTTCGAGCAAGTCGGCCAGCCCAACGAAAGCTCCGGTGGCGCTTGCGTAGGCGCTCACTCCGGCCCACAGCGCCGTCAGCGCGGCGGCAGCGGCGAGCAAGGCGCCTTGAAACTTTCCCCGCCAGCTAAAAACCAGTAGCCCGGCCAGGATCGCAAAAGCGGTGGCCGCAATGGCATAACTGACTGTGCCTATAGTGGGCAACATAAAGGATTAACGCGCCCCTTTGCCGAATAAGACGACTTGTGCGGTCTGAAATAAAATCAGTAGATCTAAAAATAGGGTGTGGTTTTTCACGTAGTAGAGGTCGAATTGCAATTTTTCGATGGCATCTTCCAAGGAAGCGCCATAAGGATAGCGCACTTGCGCCCAGCCGGTGATGCCGGGTTTGAGGCTATGCCGCGCGGCATAGTAGGGGACTTGTTCTAAGAGTTGATCCACAAAAAATGGCCGCTCCGGCCGTGGACCGACGAAACTCATATCACCGCGCACTACGTTAAATATTTGCGGTAATTCGTCTATGCGTAGCTTTCGAATGATGGCGCCGATACGGGTCACGCGTGCATCGCCGGATTTCGCCCATTGAGGGGTACCATCGCGCTCCGCGTTTTGCACCATGCTCCGAAATTTATAAATCGTGAATATTTTTCCGCCGTGGCCGACCCGCTCCTGGCGATATAGAAAGGGGAAGCCGGATTCCAACACGATTAAGATCGCCGCGAGGAGCATCACCGGCATACTCACTAAGAGCAATATAAAACTCACGACCAAGTCGAATTGCCGTTTGACGACATCGCGCAAAAACCCTTGCTGAAAGCCTTCGGATAAAACCATCCAGCTGGCGTTCAGAGATTCCAATTGAACTTGGCCGCGTTCGCGCTCAAAAAAACTGGAGAGCTCAACAATGTGCACGCCCTTGAGTTTACATTCCAAAAGTGCATTGACCGGCAAACCGCCGCCGCGCCGCTCGCGCACCGCGATCACGATTTCGTCGATCTGATAGCGATCAACAATTTCGGGCAAGGTGGTTTGGTCGGGGAGAATCAAGCTATGGTCCACAAAATGATGTAGCCCTTGCAGCGGTAGGAATCCCACCATATGCATGCGGCGGCGGGTATCGGGTGAGCGCAATAACTCCATGACTTTTGCCGCCCGCGTTCCCGTGCCGAGGACCAACATACGATGCTTTAAAATATCTAAATCCGCCCATCGAAACACGGTGGCGCGCATCAGCAATACCGCACCTAGGCCGGTCATGCATGCCGCACCCAGCGCACCGCGGCCTAGATAGATTTCCGGGAATAAATAATAGAGAGCCGCCATGCCGGCGAGTATCATCAGAAAACTTGCCGCGACCCGAAACAGCATGCTGCTCAAGCCTTCATCGAAATCACGACGATATAAGCCGAAGGCGCTCATGGAGGCTAAACCCACGCCCAAGAACAACACTGCATTGGTCCAAATAACCGTTTGATTGGGTGTCCAAGGCGCACCTTGAAACCGTGAATGCACACCGAGGGGAATAGACACCAGCAAAAGCAGCGCCTCCGAGGCGAGCAGCAACATGATGCCCTTGGATAAATAAAAATTAAAAACGCGGATCATGGCTTATTGCTGGTCCAAACGGTAAGTGGATAGGAAGACAGTGTATTGGCCTGGTTAAAGCACACACTATGCCACCGCCATGACGTGTGTATCATATTGTTTTTATGGGTGAAAAGATGATTTCTGGGGTGTTGTTACAGCGCCTTGCGTCAGCGCGCCATCGAGGGTGACGATGTTTTAACGCGCTAAGAACGCGTTAATAAAAGTTAATCTCTCTCCTGCGAGTGCAATAGCGCGAGCACCTGGGCAGCATCCGCGCTCGCTATTTCCTTACCGTCTAGGGCGCGCAAACGACTGCCGGGGGTGGCAATAGCAGCGACGATGATCTGCACCTCAGGGGTATTTTCAAGCAGATTTACAATAGGAAGGGTGACATTTCCGACAGCCGACTTAAAACGCCGCTCGCTTAATTTATATCGCCAATTACCTTGCATTAAGAAAAATAGAATTTCGTTTAAATCATCGCAAAACACCATCAGCTCAATCACCGCAAATTGCGTGGCGCTGCCGTGTAAAACCGAACCCAATAAGCGCGGGCGAAATTGCGCGAATACCCGCATCAAGCGCAACGCTTCTTCGCGCAATGCGCGTAGTTGCGCCGCATGTTGTACGGGCTCATAGAGCGCCAGACGTAAGCGCAGCGCGGCTTCGATTTCTTGGTTGTCGGGAAGGTAACGGGTATCCGTGGCGCCGAGTTGACGCGCGGCCTTGCGTTTAGCCAAGGCATAATCGTTAATGCCGTCTTCCGCAATAATGCGTGCCGCTAAATCACAAATGCGTTCACGCATGTGATTGCGTGTCGCGGAGGAACCGTGTTTTGCCACTAAAAAATCTGACTTTTTACTTCGTCCTGGCCGCCACTACTTTCATCATCCCAAGTGGAGCGTTCGCTAGGAACATTCTCTTGATAAAAATATTCTGGCCGCCCTTCCGCCACGCGGTGCCCGGAGCCATCTATGTTGACCACGGCAATTCCTTCAGGAACGACTAAAGGCGTTTCCGGCTTACCCTTCAATATCCGCCCCATATACGACATCCAAATCGGCAACGCAGCTTGCGCACCGGTTTCCGCTCCGCCTAAGGAACGCGGCTGATCGAAACCTATCCATGCCACCGCGACCAGATCGGCGTTGTATCCGCAAAACCAAGCGTCTACTTGATCATTGGTCGTACCGGTTTTGCCCGCGAGATCGCCACGGCCTAATTGCATGGCGCGGGCGGCAGTCCCAAAGCGCACGACGTCGCGCATCATGGAGGTCATGATGAAGGCGTTTCGCGCATCAATTGCGCGCTCCGCGGTTTCGCCGGCGCGAACTGGATTGGCTTGCGCCAGAAGCTTGCCCCGCGTGTCTTGTATGCGCTCTATATAATACGGGTTTACCCGATAGCCGCCATTCGCAAAAATGCTATAGGCGTTCGCCATTTGAAACGGAGTGACCGAGCCCGCGCCCAAAGCCATGGTCAAATACGGCGGATGTTGCTGCGGATTAAATCCAAAACGGGTGATGTAGTCTTGGGCGTAGCGGGTGCCTATGGTTTGCAAGATCCGTATGGAGACCATGTTCTTGGATTTGGTGAGCGCCGTTCGCATACGCATAGGGCCGGCATAAGTCCCATCGAAATTTTTCGGCTCCCAGACCTTGCCGCCGTTTTGGCCCGCATCCATGAAAAATGGCGCATCGTTAATAACGGTAGCGGGCGTCATTCCTTTTTCCAAGGCAGCGGAATAGATGAAGGGCTTAAAACTGGAACCCGGCTGCCGCCAGGCTTGAATCACGTGATTAAATTTATTGCGCCCGTAATCGAATCCGCCGACCAAGGCACGTATCGCACCATCCACAGGATCCATGGAAATCAAAGCCGATTCGACTTGGGGCAGCTGCACGATTTGCCAATGCCCTTTGCTGACTTTATTCAGGCGGACCACCGCGCCTGGCGCTAATTTATGCTTAGCGGTTTTGTCGGTTAAAGCCTTATGTACCATTGCCAAGCCATCGCCCGTGACATCGATTAAACCCTCATTTTTGGCAAAGACTTTGACCGTCTTGGCATCGGCGGTAATCACCACCGCGGGAACCAAACCGTTGATCTCATCAAAATCTTGTAAGGCTTCCTCCAGCACATCATCTTGTTGTTTAGAAGCCGGCGGGAGCTCGACCTCGTCTTCCGGGCCGCGCCAGCCGTGGCGCCGGTCATAATCCAAGACCCCTTGGCGCACACTTTGATTCGCAACTTCTTGGTCTAATTTTCGTATCGTGGTGACGATCTTAAACCCGCTGGTGTATGTCGCATCGCCATATCTATCGACCATTAAAAGGCGCGCCATTTCCGCGACATAGTCAGCGGGAATCTCGGCTATCGTCGGATCATGCCGCACTACTGGTTTTTCTTTCATCGCCGCGTCGTATTCCTGTTGCGAGATATAGCGCAGATCATACATGCGGGTAAGCACGTAATGCGCGCGGCGGGTGGCTTGCGTGGGATTGGAAACCAGATTGTTGCGCGATGGCGCCTTTGGCAATCCGGCCAGCATGGCCATTTCGGCGGTGGACAGCTTATTCAGCGGGACTCCGAAATAAGTTTGAGCGTCCGCGGCGAAACCATAAGCGCGCTGGCCCAGGTAAATCTGATTGATGTAGAGCTCTAAGATTTGCTGTTTGGATAAATTGTGCTCGATCTTAAAAGCCATTAAGACTTCATTGAATTTACGGGTAAGGGTTTTCTCCGGCGACAAAAAGAAGTTGCGTGCAACTTGCATGGTGATGGTGCTGGCACCTTCGCGCGCCCCGCCTCTGGTGACGTTGGCGATAGCGGCGCGCGCCACGCCCATGAAATCCACACCACCGTGCTCGAAAAACCTATCGTCTTCCGCCGCTAAAATCGCCTGTATGAGTTTTTTCGGCACCGCCGCGTATTTCACCACCGAGCGCCGCTCTTCCCCGAATTCACCAAGCAGAGCGCCATCTTCCGTATAAACCCTAAGTGGAAGTTTGGGCTGGTAATCGGTTAAGACATCTAGCGTTGGGAGCGTGGGATAACTTAGTACGGCGGCCAGCACAATAATTAATATGACCAGCGCTATTAGGAATCCGAATATTTTGACGAAAGGCATTAACCAGCGGGCGCGCATCATGTTCTAGTCTTGTCGAAGTTTTACTGCAAACGCGCAGTTTAAACCTTGTGTTCAGCCGGACGCTAATTTTCGCATGAGGCCTTTCATTCCAGCTTTACCCTAACGGTATTAAATTTTCTTTAGTTCTTTATGAGGGGCTTAAAGTTGGGAGATGATAGCCGCTATTACAAGACTAGCTTATCCGAAAAAATCGCTTTACACGTTATATGGTTGTTGCTAGGATTTAACGTAAATTATATTAAGATCGGCTAACCGACACAAATAGAAAGGGATTTTGTCTTGCTAGCCAAGCTGCTTCAAACCCAATCGCCTCCATTAGTCGGCGTCGATATCAGCTCATCCGCCGTAAAAATGGTGGAAATCGAGCCTGCCGGCAAAAATCTATTGCGTGTAGAGCGATATGCTATCGAGAGTTTGCCGAAAGACTCGGTAAGTGATGGCAATATCATGAATATGGAAGCCGTGGCGGAAACCTTACGTCGCGCTTGGAAACGTCTCGGAAGTAAGGCTAAACACGTCGCATTGGCGCTCCCTTCGGCTGCGGTCATCACAAAAAAAATCATTGTGCCTAGTGGTTTACGTGAGGATGAACTGGAGGCGCAAGTCGAAACCGAGGCCAATCAATATATCCCGTTTGCCTTAGATGAAGTCAATCTAGATTTTCAAGTACTCGGCCCATCGCCTAGCGGCCCGGAAGCCGTGGAAGTCTTGATTGCTGCCTCGCGTAAAGAAAAAGTAGACAATCGCCTCCCGGCCGCGCAAACCGCACGCCCGTGAGCAATGGCGCCTTCTACTGCTTCACATGG
>CAZKHT010000092.1:4907-10489 GCA_964552595.1 uncultured Burkholderiales bacterium | reverse complement strand
GGCACGAAAAGCGCGGAGGCCGTCGAAGAGAGTTGCACTTCGGAATCGCGGCTGTGTATCTCCTGGTCATAAGCATTGCTGTTGATGGTAGTGGGCGTGCTTATGATACCTATGTGCTTGCTGAAGATCGCGGCGACCGCGCCCGCCGCGCCCGCGTCTATAACGTCTAACACCGGCACCGAGGAGAGGGCGTGGACTTTAGACGCGGCCACCGAAGCCATGGTATTGCACGCGATGATGAGTAATTTGACTTGCTTCTCCAGCAAGAACTCGGCGATTTGTTGTGTGTAATGGGTAATGGTCTCGACGGATTTCACGCCGTAAGGTACGCGCGCGGTGTCGCCAAAATAAATAATGCTCTCGAACGGTAAGCGTTCCATTAAGGCGCGAACCACAGTGAGTCCGCCCACGCCGGAATCGAATACACCAATCGGAAATTGCGCGCGCGCTTGCATAAGCGGCGGATTATATCAGCCGGGCGTGGCCTGACGGCTTAAGGCCCACGCCACGTGTTCGCGCACCAGTGCCCGGCTATCATCACTCCGAGCGCGTAAGGCGGCCATGATCTCGGGCGAACGCGGCGCATTGCCCAAAGCCACGGCGATATTGCGCAGCCATTGCGTGTAGCCGATACGGCGTATGGCGCTGCCTGCAAACCGATGCTCGAACTCGGCTTCGCTCCAGGCGAAGAGCGAGAGCAAGTCGGGCGCATCCAAGCCGTGGCGCACTTGAAAATCGAGTTCGCGCGAGGCTTGCGCAAATTTGTTCCACGGACAAACCAGCTGGCAATCGTCGCAACCATAAATGCGATTGCCCAGCAGCGGCCGCAAGGCTTCGGGAATGGCGGTCTTGAGTTCTATGGTGAGATAAGAAATACAGCGCCGCGCATCGAGTTGATAAGGGGCGGTAATCGCCTGCGTGGGACAGATATCCAAACACGCTTGGCAACTCCCGCAATGCGAAGTCAGCGGCGCATCGATTTGCAAATCTAAATCCGTGTAGATCTCGCCCAGAAAAAACCAGGAGCCATGTTCGCGCTGCAATAGCAAAGTATGTTTACCGCGCCAGCCCAAGCCCGCTAACTGCGCCAATTCGACTTCCATCACCGGCGCGCTATCGCTGAATACCCGGTGCGAAAATTCGCCGATTTCGGCGCTGATTTTATCGGCCAGGGCTTGTAAGCGTTGCCGCATTACTTTGTGATAATCGCGGCCCAGGGCGTAACGCGAAATAAATCCCAGACGCGCATCGGATAACACTGCCCAACTGTCGCGCGCCCGCGGCGGATGATAATTCAAGCGCGCGCTGATCACGCGCAAGGTACCGGGAACGAGCTCGGCCGGACGAGCGCGTTTCACCCCATGATTTGCCATATAATCCATCGCGCCATGCCGTCCCGCCGCCAACCATTCCAGCAACCGCGTCTCCGCTTCGGGCAAGGCGACGCCCGCAATTCCCACCGCATCGAAACCGAGTTCGCGGCCCCAAGTTTTAATTTGCGTGGTCAGTTGCGCTGCATGCATGCCGCGCATCATAACGGTGGGCCATGAAAATAACACGTATGCTGGAGGACGAAGCGGCGACCCTGGCCTGCGGCGGCGCCTTTGCGCAAGTGCTGCACGCTGGGATGACGATACATTTGCACGGCGACTTAGGCGCGGGTAAAACCACTTGGACGCGTGGCTTGCTACGCGAACTGGGCTATAGCGGCAAAGTCAAAAGTCCTACTTACACCCTGGTTGAACATTACAACGTTTCTAGGTTATCCTTGTATCACTTTGATTTTTATCGCTTCAACCATGAAGAAGAATGGCTAGAAGCAGGCTTCCGGGAACACTTCAATGCGCATACCCTATGCGTGGTGGAATGGCCGGAAAAAGCCGGGGCAAGCTTACCGGCAGCGGACATCCGCATAGCATTTAGTTTCAGCGGAAACGGCCGCAGTCTCCAAGCAGAGGCAGAAACGGAGGCAGGCAAACAATGTTTGCAACAACTCGAATCCAGATTCAAGGCACCCAGCTAAGCCATTTACGTCTCGGCCTGAGCACGGCCGCGTATTTTTTTCTCTTATTTTTTTCGTGGGCAGCGCAAGCGCAAAACACGCTCACCGTGAGCGCGGCGCGGATTTGGCCCGCCTCCGAGTACACGCGCATCACGTTGGAATCCAAGCAAGCCATACGCTTTAATCAATTCACCATCGATCATCCTGATCGCGTGGTCTTGGATTTGGAGAATGTGGAATTGAGCGCGATCTTGACGCAGCTGCCGGCCAAGATCGCGGCTACGGATCCCTATATCAAGGCGCTGCGCGTGGGTCGCTTTAAACCCGATGTGGTGCGCTTGGTCTTCGATCTCAAGACGGAAGCCAAGCCCACGGTATTTACCACGCCGCCGGTTGGCGCTTATGGTTATCGCTTGGTCTTGGATATTTATCCGGCGCATCCGGCCGACCCTTTGCTTGCCCTGATGCAGACCGATAATGCCAAAGATGCCGCCGCGGGTATCAGTGCGCAAGCGCCCACGTCTGCTAAGACCGAAAATGTGTTCGAGGATAAGTCCAAGCAGGACCGTGTCGGGGAAAACAAATCGCCGGCGAAATCCGAGTTGCCGGAGGCGAAAACGCCTGAGATAAAAAATCCCGAGATAAAAAACCCGGAGGTAAAAATCACCGAGGCAAAAAAATCCGCCTCGAAAACCGTAGACGCGAAAAAGAAAGAGCTGCCGGAATTAATCCGTCTGGTGACCGTCGCGATTGATGCAGGCCATGGCGGTGAAGATCCGGGCGCCAAGGGCCGCAACGGCACCTATGAAAAAGAAGTGACGCTCTCCATCGCCAAGCGGGTGAAAGCGCAGTTGGATGAAGAACCGAATACGCGCGGCTTTCTCACCCGTGACGGCGATTATTTCATTCCCTTGGGTAATCGGGTGGTGAAGGCGCGCAAAGTCGCGGCCGATTTATTTGTCTCTATTCACGCCGATGCATTTATTAATTCCGATGCGCGCGGCTCCTCGGTATTCGCCTTATCCGACAAAGGCGCGAGCAGCGCCGCCGCGCGCTGGCTGGCGAAACGCGAAAATGAAGCGGACTTGATAGGCGGGGTCAATTTAGACGTGAAAGACGTGTATCTCAAACAAACCCTCTTGGATTTATCACAGACCGCGACGATTAACGACAGCATGAAGCTAGGCCGCGCCGTGTTGTCCGAGTTGGGTGGCATTAATACCTTGCACAAGGGCTCGGTGGAACAAGCCGGCTTCGCGGTATTAAAGGCACCGGATATTCCTTCCATCTTGGTTGAAACGGCTTTCATCACCAATCCCGAAGAGGAAGCGCGGCTCAGCGACGAAACCTATCAAGACAAATTGGCGGCCGCCATCGTCGCCGGCATTAAACGTTATTTCGCCAACAATCCGCCCTTGGCTAAACCCAAACTCGCGCGCAATTAATCACCTGACAAGTAAACTCAAATCGCCGCGCTATAATGCGGCATGCCCGGTATACACCTGCTTTCGGATTTACTCATAGATCAAATCGCCGCCGGCGAAGTCATAGAACGTCCCGCCGCCGCGCTGAAAGAATTACTCGAGAATAGTTTGGATGCGGGTGCCACTGAAATCGATGTGCGCTTGGTCCAAGGAGGTATTAAACAACTTCAAGTGAGCGACAACGGCAGCGGAATTCCCGAAGGGGAGTTGCAGCTCGCCTTGGCGCGGCATGCCACCAGTAAAATTTCCAGCTTGCAAGATTTAGAACGGGTGGCCAGCTTAGGTTTTCGGGGCGAGGCTTTGGCCAGTATCGCCGCCGTCTCGCGCTTAAGTTTAAGCAGCCGTACCGGCACCAGCGAACATGCTTGGCAAGTGCAAGCCGAGGGCGGCGCGCTGGGCGCACCCCGGCCCGCCGCGCAGGCGCCCGGCACCACGGTGACGGTGTTCGATTTATATTTTAATACCCCGGCGCGGCGCAAATTTTTAAAAACAGATGCGACCGAATACGCGCATTGCGAAGAAATATTCAAACGCATCGCGCTGGCCCGGCCCGACGTGCAATTCGGTTTGCAACATAACGGCCGCGTGGTCTGGCATTTGCGCGCCGCTGACAGTGCGCAGCGCGCGCGGCAATTATTGGGTGCTGACTTTTCCGACGCGGCCCTGACAGTGGAAACCTTGGCCGGTGACATCAGCTTACGCGGTTATGCTTGCGTGCCGGCCTATTCGCGCGCCAGCCGCGATGCGCAATATTGCTTCGTGAACGGTCGTTACGTGCGCGATAAACTCATTGCCCACGCCTTGCGCGAGGCCTATCAAGATGTGCTGCATCACGCGCGGCATCCGGCTTATGTTTTATTTTTGACCTTAGACCCGGCGGCGGTGGATGTGAATGTCCATCCGACGAAAATCGAAGTGCGATTTCGCGATGGTCGCGCCGTGCATCAGTTTTTATATCATGCCGTGCATAAAACCCTAGCCGGTGTGGGCGGAAGCGCACCGGCGCAAATGATGGAAACCTCAGGCGGCGGGCATACTGTGCACGCGCAACATTTTTCCGCCCAGCGCGCGCCCGATTTTTATGCGCGGCCCACGCAAACCCAAATGCCTTTGCAAGCCAAGGAGGCGCAAGGATTTTATGCGACGCTGTTCGCCGGCATGGGGCGACCGGCCGAACTTGCCGCGCGCGTCGAGCCCGACCCGGAGACGGCCATTCCGCCCTTAGGCTACGCTCTGGGACAGGTGCACGGGGTATATATCGTGGCGCAGAATGCGGCGGGCTTAGTCCTGGTGGACATGCACGCGGCGCATGAACGGGTGATGTATGAGAAACTCAAACAAGCTTTGGATGGCAGCGCGGTGGCGACTCAGCCTTTGCTTATGCCCGCCGCTTTGCAGCTGGATCCCCTGGATGTGGCCACGGTAGACGCGCAACAAGCGACTCTGACGCAGCTGGGTTTTGATCTGGCGGTCTTGTCCCCGAATAGCGTGGCGGTAAGAGCGATCCCGGCCTTGTTGCAAGACGCCGATCCGAATGATTTAGCGCGGGCGGTGCTCGCCGATTTGCGCGAGTTTGGCGCCAGCCGCGTGCTCACGGAAAGGCGCAATGAATTATTGTCCACCATGGCCTGTCATGGCGCGGTGCGGGCCCATAGACGCCTCAGCCTGCCGGAAATGAATAGCCTGTTGCGCGCGATGGAAGCCACGGAGCGCGCCGATCAATGCAATCATGGCCGACCGACTTGGTTTCAAATGAGTATGGCGGAGTTGGATAAATTATTTATGCGCGGCAAATAGCGCCGTTCCTCATCGAAAGATTTTGCAGGTGACCCCGTAATGCAATCCAACCCTCCTCCGGAAAGCGGCGCTCTGCCCAAGGCCATTTTTATCATGGGACCGACCGCCAGCGGCAAAACCTGGGTGGCCACCCAACTCGTCGCGCGCTATCCGCTGCAAATCATCAGCGTCTATTCGGCTTTGGTTTACCCCCATATGAATTTGTGCACGCACAAACCCGATGCCGCCCACTTTGCAGACGCCCCCGCTCAGCTAATTCATTATACGCATCCCTGCGCTCCCATTTCCGGCCTCCAACT
>CAZKHT010000092.1:4188-4897 GCA_964552595.1 uncultured Burkholderiales bacterium | reverse complement strand
GGGTGTACCGCCATATGAAAATCGGCACCGCCAAACCCGATGCCGCCACCTTGGCCGCGGCGCCGCATCATCTCATTGATTTAATCGATCCCGTGGACAGCTATTCCGCGGCGCAATTCCGACTAGACGCTTTGCGCCTCATGCAAGAGATACACGCGCGCGGCAAGATCCCCTTGTTAGTCGGCGGCACCATGTTGTACTTCAAAGCCTTGCTCGAAGGCTTGCACAATTTGCCCGAGGCCGATCCTGCGGTACGCGCCGCCATCGCCGAGCGCGCACGCGTGTCAGGCTGGCCGGCGCTACATGCGGAGCTGACGCGCATTGATCCGCAAGCCGGCGCGCGCATACAGCCCACCGATGCCCAGCGCATCTCGCGCGCACTGGAAGTGTATGAAGTCAGCGGTGAACCCATCTCCAGTTTTTTTCAACCGCGGGCGCGCGATGCTTTGCCTTACCGGGTTTCAGCGTTGGCTTTGGAACCCAGCGATAGAGCCGGCTTGCATAGCCGCATCTCCGAGCGTTTTTCCGCCATGCTGGCACAAGGCTTGATAGAGGAAGTGGAAGACTTGCACGCGCGCTTTGGTTTGAATCCGCAATTGCCGTCTATGCGCTGCGTCGGTTACCGCCAAGTGTGGCAGTATTTAGAAGGGGCTTTTGACAAGGAAGAATTGCGCGCGCGCGGCGTCTTCGCCACCCGGCAGTTGGCAAA
>CAZKHT010000092.1:0-4178 GCA_964552595.1 uncultured Burkholderiales bacterium | reverse complement strand
GCCCCCACCTACCGCGCCGAGGAATGCAACGTTTGGATTGCCTGGATCCAGCGCTGGCGGAGAAAAGCGCGGCCGCGGTAGAAGCTTTCCTGGCGCAGCCTTAACGAACTCAGACCGCGGTCGGCTTAGGCGGGCGCAGGGCGAGAACCCGGCTTGCCGCGCTCCCCTGAGCAAAATCCAAACTTAAATCCTCGCCTACATTTATTTCCGCGCTGTCGCGCACAATCTCTCCCTTGGCGTTTCTCACCACGCTGTAACCGCGTTCCAGCGTGGCTTGCGGGCTTAAATGCGCGAGGTTATTGCTAAGGTGCGCCACGCGTCGCTGGGCTTCGCGTAGACGATGCTGAACCGCCAAGGCCAGGCGTTGCGATAAATGGATCTGGTGTTGCGTCAATTGCGCAAAAGGCGGCAGCGCTGTCGATAGATCTCGGCGGGCGTGGGCCAGTCGCGATTGCTTCAGCGCCAGCATCTGGCCCAGCGCCAGCGGCAAGCGCCGCGCCAGCACGCATAATTGCTGGCTTTGCTGGCGCAAGCGCTGCCCCGGGTGCTGCAGGCGTTTGCCGAGATGATCCAGATGCTGCATACGCTGTTCTATGTAGCGCTCGGTGTGGCGCCGCATGCGCTGGCTGAGCGCCATGAGTTGGCGCTGTAGGTCTGCGCGATGCGGGCTTGCCATTTCCGCTGCTGCCGTGGGTGTAGGCGCGCGCCGGTCGGCGACGAAGTCGGCTAAAGTAAAATCCGTTTCATGACCTATGCCGCAAATCACCGGAATGGCGCTGGCGGCGATGGCGCGCACCACGGCTTCTTCGTTAAATTCCCACAGATCTTCTATGCTGCCACCGCCACGGCACAAGATTAAGACCTCGCACTCGGCCCGCTGATTGGCTTTCGTCAGCGCTTGGATAATGCTTAAGTGCGCGCCCTTGCCTTGCACCGGCGTGGGATAGAGCACCACGCTGATGCTGGGCATGCGCCGCTGCAAGGTGCTTAATACATCGCACAGGGCCGCGGCTTGCGGCGAGGTGATGATCCCAATTTGCGTGGGATAGGCCGGCAGGGCGCGTTTGCGTGCCGCGTCGAATAAGCCTTCCGCTTCCAGCTTCGCTTTGCTTTTGGCGAAAGCTTCATATAAGGCGCCCAGACCGCCTAAGCGCAAGCTCTCCACATTCAGTTGGAATTCACCGCGCGCTTCATATAGAGACACTTCTACTCGGGCTTCGACTTGCATGCCTTCGCGCGGCGCGAAATCGATATATTGGTTGCGATGGCGAAACATCACGCAGCGCACTTGGGCCTTCGCGTCTTTCAAACAAAAATACCAATGACCGGAGGCGTGGCGGGTTAAATTTGAAATTTCACCACTGACCCAAAGCGGCGGAAAGCTGTTGCTGAGGAGGGCCGCGGCCCGGCGATTAAGCTCTGAAATGCTGATGACCGCAGGAGGGACCCTATCAAATAAGGGGTTTTGCATGGGGCGATTTTAGCAGCTATCCACAATCCCCGAGAAATTTTGACATTTGCGCGTCAAACTTTTGTATTTCGCGCGCCAAAAAATTATCTCATTGATTGCATTATGAATTCGTCCAGCGCAAAACTTGAGCGAAATATAAATGTCATTTGCCACGGTCGACTTAAGTCGGCTTCCTACAGTTTATGCACATGCTTATCCACAGGCTGTGTGGGCAAGTAAGAAAACTCCTTGTGCGACCTAGGGCTTAGCGTGTGCGTCTCGCGTGGCTTCGGAGTAAGCAACTGAAAATACAAAATAAAAAAAACGAATGTGGCATAACGCCAAGTCTGACGCGGAAAATACACAAAAATTTAATCAAACTTCGCCTTGAGCTATGACGCACGCATAGTACACTGACATCAGCACGCTTTCCCTGGCGTGCTGTTTTCTCCGGACTTACCAGCTCCGCTTTGCTCCAGGCAAGTATTTGCTTGGGGCATTTTTTTTGGGGAAAAAATTTGCATGCCGATTTGTCTGGCGCTTGGCGTTCCGAGTCAATCAAGTCTGACTTCGCCTTGCTGAAATGAGAGGGGCGCGATACAGTTACGCGAATTTTTCACGGAGCAAAAACGCGTGCTGAGCATCATAGAAAAAGCCGGTTGGTCGATTTGGCCTCTTATTTTCGCCTCCATCCTCGCCCTCGGCATCATAGGCGAGCGTTTATGGTCTTTACGCAGCGCCTTGGTGGCGCCCCGTGGTTTATTGCAAAGTGTTTTGCATGAATTGAAAAATGTCGGCATCACCCAGGAGATGTTGTTGAAATTAATGCGCGGCTCGCCGCTGGGACGGATTTTCGGCGCCGCCCTGCGCAATGCCGCCAGCTCTCGCGACATCATGAAAGAAGCCATAGAGGAAGAAGGCCGCGCCGTGGCCCATGAATTGGAGCGCTTCCTCAATACCCTGGGCACCATCGCCACGGCCGCGCCGCTGTGGGGCTTATTCGGCACGGTGCTGGGGATGGTGGAGTTATTTGGCGCCATGCGTCCTACCGGCGCCAACCCGGCGGAGCTGGCCCATGGTATTTCGGTTGCCTTGTACAACACCGCCATGGGCTTAATGGTGGCGATTATCGCGCTGATTTTTTATCGCTATTTTCGCGCCCGCGTCGACGCCATCGTGGTCGACATGGAACAGCAAGCAATTAAATTAGTGGAAGTGCTGCACGGAGATCGCAAGTAGTATGAATTTTCAGCGCGATAGACGGCGCGAGCAGCCGGAAATTAATTTAATTCCGATGATAGACGTGCTGCTGGTGATTTTGATTTTCATGATGGTGACCACGACTTTTTCGCAGTTCTCCGAGCTGGAAATCAATTTACCCACGGCCCAGGCGGATAAGCCGGAAGAAAAACCGGCGACCATTAACGTCGCGATCGATGCTAGCGGCCATTACACGGTCAATGCCCAACCCTATGTCGGTAAAAATGTCACCGGCTTGGCTGATGAATTAAAACGCGCCGCCGGCGCCGCGAACCCAGAGCCGGTCGTGATTATCAGCGCCGACGCCGCCAGCACGCATCAAGCCGTGGTGAATGTCATGGAAGCGGCGCGGCTGGCGGGGCTCACTCATATTACCTTTGCCACGCAAGCGCAAAGCGCGAAATAGCCGCCGCGCGCGGCCTTCATCCGCACGACACAGGCAATGAAAACTTGGTTGCAAACACAGTGGTATCGCTGGTCGCTGTGGCATTTGCTGCTGTGGCCAGCTTCTTTGTTGTTTGGCGCGCTGGCGGGGCTGCGCCGCCGCTGGTATCTGGCGCGGCAGGCGAGGGTGCGTTTACCCGTGCCCGTCATCGTGGTGGGAAATATTTCCGTCGGCGGCACCGGAAAAACGCCCTTGGTCATTGCCTTAACCCAGCGTTTGTGCGCGCTTGGGTTTCGTCCCGGCATTATTAGCCGCGGTTATGGCGGTGACCATATCGCGACGCAGGCGGTCACGCGCGAGAATGATGCCGGCGCGGTCGGCGACGAAACCTTATTGTTGGCCCGCCGAACCGAGGCGCCGGTCTGGATAGGCCGGGATCGCGTCGCCGCCGGCATGGCGCTCATCGCGCAGCATCCCGAAGTGAATGTGATAATAGCCGACGATGGCTTGCAGCATTACCGTTTGGCGCGCGATGTGGAAATTATTGTGGTCGACGCCGCGCGCTGGTTTGGCAATGGCCAATTGCTGCCTGCCGGCCCCCTCCGCGAACCGGTCTCGCGCTTGAAGCGCGCGGACGCGGTCGTGATTAATGGCTGGCTGCCCGGCGCGCCTTTAAAGCGCCGGGAATTCACGATGCAGCTGGAGGGCGATCTGTTTTACAATTTGCGCAACCCGGCTTTGCGTGCGCAACCCGAGGTCTTCGCCGGGCTCAGCGTGCACGCGGTCGCGGGCATAGGCAATCCGCAGCGCTTTTTTAGCCATTTGACGAAACTGGGCGTGCGTTTTACGCCGCATGCCTTTCCCGATCATCATCGTTTCATCGCCCAAGATTTTTTTTGGCCGGAGACGGAGAGCGTGATCATGACCGAGAAAGATGCGATGAAGTGCGAAGACTTTGTCGGCGATAATGTTTGGGTATTGCCGGTGTCCGCCACGGTGGATGCGGGTTTGGAAGCGGTGGTATTGGAAAAATTGAGGAAAGCCCATGGACAATAAACTGCTCGAAATTTTAGTCTGTCCCCT